>NZ_JABMCX010000390.1 GCF_013179505.1 Paenarthrobacter sp. CM16
CAGGACTCCAATGTGGACGACGAGCATGATCCAGAGGGCAGCACCATAGCCTTCGAGCTTTCGCAGGCCGAAGCCCTCCTTGACCAAAGCCGCGTCGGCTTGACGGAGATCGATGCTGCCTTGGGCCGGATTGCCGAGGGCAGCTATGGAAGCTGCCGGGTCTGCGGAGCAGCTATCCCGGAAGACAGGCTCGAGGCCAGGCCCTGGACGCCCTACTGTGTGGAGCACGCCTCCGGCCGCCGATAGTCACGCCACGGAGCCAACTGTTGACAGCGAATGTTCAGGGCAAGCCATGGAGACAGCGGGCTAGGCGGACATGCCAGGGGCGACGGGAATAAACTCGATGGTTTCCTGGACCTTCTTACGGGGTCCGCGGTTGAACCCTTTGGCGTCCAAGTGGTTGCCGGCCCGGTAGGCCGCCAGCGCCTGGTCATAGATGTCATTGAGGCGTTGCCCGGTGAAGACTTCCTGGGTTCCATCAGTGAAAAGTATGGACACTGAGGCACCGCCCGGGAAGTGTCTTTTCATCCGTACGAAACCTTCAGGGTCTTGCTGCAGGGAGATCAAAACGGGACCGCGCTTTCTTTAGTGGTTAGTGACAGTCTCCCGCACATTGTGGCTGCCGCGCTCTTTGCTGCCTGGCCGGTTGCGGGCAGGCACCCTGGTCACGGCTTCGCGCCGCTCACCTACGGCATTGAGGATCGAGCCGATGCCTTCCACTGTCATTCGCACTGAATCGCCGGTCTTCAAGGGCGGGGGAGTCTTGGCGCCGTTCCGTCCCCATAGTTCGGCCAGGCAGCCGCTGCCGCAGGTTCCCGAACCCAGCACGTCGCCAGGCCGGACCACGGAGTCCTGGGAGGCATAAGCCACAAGCTCAGCAAAGGGCCAGCCCATGTTGGACAGCAGGTCCTGGCCAATGGCCTGGCCGTTGACCTCGACGGCCATGCTGAGGGGCAGGAATCCTTGGTGGTCGTGGAGGTGCTCGAACTCATCGGCTGTCACAATCCATGGACCGAGGGTGTTGGCGAAGTCCTTCCCCTTGCAGGGTCCAAGGCTGACCTTCATCTCCCTCCGTTGCAAGTCACGTGCCGACCAGTCATTGAGAATCGTGTAGCCGAAAATGTGCCGGTGCGCGTCTGCCGCGGTCAGGTTCCTGCCATCACTGCCCGGTACGTGCCCGACGACGGCCGCTACTTCGGTCTCAAAGTCCAGTTCGCTGGAACCGGCAGGAATACCGATCACCTCGCCCGTGCCGGTCACCGTGTGCGGATTCGTAAAGTAGAACGTTGGTGCTTCGTACCATTCGGCCACCACGCCGGCTATGCCATCTATGCTCTTGCGCACCCCCTCAACATGCTCCTCGAAGGCAACGAAATCCCTGATGGTGCCAGGTAGCAGCGGGGCCAGCAACTGCACGTCCTGCAAAGGAACAGGTGCGGTGCTCCGAAAGGTTTCCGCCGCTATGGCCAGAGTCTCCTCCAAGCCGGCGTGCAACAAGTACTGAACCGAGCGTCCCTCGGCCAACGCGTAGCAGTTGTGGTCGCCGACGAACCCTTCGTACGTTCCGCCGTCGTGATTCCAACGGGCAATCTTGACCATGGTTGCTTCCTTAAACGGTGGGGCGGACGGTGAGGGCGGCTGCCGCAGCGAGGCCAAGCCGCGCGGCGTTGCCGGCGAGAATCCCGGCAGTGTCGGCTTGGGCGAGTCCGGCCGCATGGACCTCCTCAACAGGGTGTTCCGAACCCATATCGAAGGGGTAATCGGAACCGAGCAAAACCTGGGAAGGCCCTGCGGCCCGGAGCAATGCCGCGAGTTCGCGGGGGTTGTGCACCAACGAGTCGAAGAAGATCCGGCGAAGATACGACGACGGCGGTTCGGCGCAGCGCCGTGCTTCGGGGCGCACCTTCCAGGCGTGGTCCGAACGGCCGATGGTGGTGGGAAGGTAACCCCCGCCATGGGCGGCGAGGATCAACAGGCCAGGGTGGCGGTCCAAGACCCCGCTAAAGATGAGGTGGGACAGGGCCACGGCGTTCTCGGCCGGCTGGGACACGGTGTTGGCCAAGTAAAACCGGTCAAGACGTTCATCAAGCGAACAGCCGAACGGATGAAGGAAGACCAGTGCCCCGAGTTCCTCCGCCCGGCTCCAGAAGGGTTCCAAGCGGGCATCGGAGAGCTCAACGGTGGTGCGTGCGGGATCGCCGGGAGTACCGGCGAAAGAGCCGATTTCCACGCCCGGCAGTCCGCAGTCCACCACGGCGTGCTCCAGCGCTTCGACCATGAGGTGGGGATGTTGCAAGGGCACCAGCCCCAGTCCGTTCAACCGGTCCGGAGCCTTCTGCACGAGTTCGCGGACAGCCTCATTCGCCTGCCTGGCCAGCGTCATGGCGAGCTCCGGACCGGCAAAGTAGTAGAAGTGCGACGGCGAGGGCGAGACCAGTTGGACGTCCACCCCCTGGGCGTCCATGTCTGCCAGACGCCTGTCGAGGTCAGTGAGCTGCTGCCACCGCTCCTTGATCATGGCGCCGGAGGCGGCCATGGATTCGGGCCCGTTCCTCCGGATTTCCAGGGCTTGGAGGGCTTGGAATCCTTCCGGATCACCCTCTGCCGCTCTTTGCTGGAGGGCCGGAATAAGCACGTGCGCGTGGACGTCGATCACGGCTTGCTGCGCGCTGGCGGGGGTGTTCATGCGGGTTCCTTCAGCATGGTGGAGAGTGAATTCATTAGTCCAGGCACATCGGCATCACGCACACCGTCCAGCATCCATTGACCCAATTGCACAGACGCCCTGACCACGGCGGCTGCCCGGTCCAGGCGGCGGTCCGTGAACTCTTTCCACAATGTCTCGGTGAGGTGGTCGGCCGAGATCAGGAGCTCCGCAAGCACCGCGGCGTCTTCCAATGCCATGGCGGCCCCTTGGGCAACGGTGGGAGGGCAGCTGTGGGCAGCATCGCCAATGATGACCGTGCGGCCCCTGTTCCATGGACCTTCCACAAGATGCGAGGTGAACCAGGTGTAATTGATGCGGGCGCTGTGGTCCAGGTTGGCGCGGATTTCGTTCCAAGGACCACCGTAGGCCGCAGCAAGTTCGGACATGACCCGGGGGCCGTCCTCGTGCTTGCGTTCCTGTGCCCTCTCCACGAGGTAGGCGTAGATGGTCTCCGGTCCCGTGGGGCAGTAGCCGGCAATAAAGCAGGGGCCGCCGTAGGTGAGGTCCGTGCGGACGACGTCTTCGGGGCGCTCAACAAACGCCCGCCAAATACCCATGCCGGTGGGTTGTGGCTCGACGTCAATGCCGATTGCTTTCCGTACTGCCGAGTGAAGGCCATCAGCCCCGATGAGGAGGTCGTAGGAGGAACTCCCGCCGTCGGCCGTGAGGACCGTGACGGTGCCGCCGTCGTCGGCTATTTCGGTGACTGTCTTGCCATAGCTGATGCGGGTGCCGGCTTGCTCGGCGCGCCCACGGAGAATGGCAGTCAAATCAGGGCGATAC
>NZ_JABMCX010000391.1 GCF_013179505.1 Paenarthrobacter sp. CM16
CGGCGTCGTCGCCTTTGGACGACTACGTGGGCAAGGTGGAACGGCTCTACCTGATGGATATGAGCGACTTCATCTGCGAACAGGGTACGTGTCCGGCGGTGGTGGGCAACGTGTACGTGTACAAGGACGACAACCATCTCACCAAGACTTACGTGCAGAGCATGATCCCCATGTTCGAGGAGCGGCTCCTGGCTGCTACCGGCTGGTCCGGCAGCTAAGTCCAGTGCCGTTGCTCACACTCGGGCTTCGCGGAATATGGTGATTGGCGCCGAGGTTCTAGTATTTATGCAACACCTTCTGCGCAGGTAATTTCTGCACAGGTACCTTATGCACAGGCCAGTCCCGTAATGACGGGCTGGTCATCAGTTGCAACCCCTACCAGTTAAGCCCCCGGAACCCAGGTAAGAGGCGCACACTCATGACCCAGCCCGATCACGATCCCTTTGGCTTTGTTGGCCTGACGTACGACGACGTCCTGTTGCTCCCGGGCCACACCGACGTCATCCCGTCCGACGCCGACACATCCTCCCGCATCTCCAAGCGCATTTCGGTCCAGACCCCGCTGCTGTCTGCGGCCATGGACACGGTGACAGAGTCCCGCATGGCCATCGCCATGGCCCGCCAGGGTGGTCTGGGCGTTGTTCACCGCAACCTGTCCATCGATGACCAGGCCGAACACGTGGACCGCGTCAAGCGCAGCGAATCCGGAATGATCACCAACCCGTTGACCATCGGCCCGCAGGCCACCCTGCAGGAACTCGATGAGCTGTGTTCCCGGTACCGCGTATCCGGCCTCCCCGTGGTGGACAATGACGGACGCTTGCTGGGCATCGTCACCAACCGCGACACCCGCTTCATTCCGGAATCGGAATTCCCGCTGCGCAGTGTCAGCGATGCCATGACCAAGATGCCACTCATCACCGGGCACGTGGGCATCAGCCGCGAGGAAGCCTCGCACAAGCTTGCTACCAACAAGATCGAGAAGCTCCCGCTGGTCGATGAGCAGGGCCGCCTCAAGGGCCTCATCACCACCAAGGACTTCACCAAGGCAGAGCAGTACCCGCTGGCCACCAAGGACGACGAAGGCCGCCTGCGCGTAGGTGCCGCCATAGGCTTCTTCGGCGACGGTTGGGAGCGTGCCATGAAGCTGATCGACGCCGGCGTTGACGCGTTGTTCGTGGACACCGCCAACGGCCACTCCCAAGGTGTGCTGGACATGATCCGCCGGCTGAAGTCTGATCCCATTGCCGCGCACGTGGACATCATCGGCGGTCAGGCTGCCACCCGCGAAGGTGCACAGGCGCTGATCGACGCCGGTGCCGATGGCATCAAGGTTGGCGTTGGCCCGGGCTCCATCTGCACCACCCGCGTGGTTGCCGGCGTCGGTGTCCCGCAGATCACCGCAATTTACGAGTCCGCCAAGGCTGCGATCCCGGCCGGCGTTCCGCTGATCGCCGACGGCGGCCTGCAGTACTCGGGCGACATCGGCAAGGCATTGGTTGCCGGCGCAGATACCGTAATGCTTGGATCCCTCCTTGCCGGCTGTGAGGAGTCCCCGGGCGAACTCATCTTCGTCAACGGCAAGCAGTTCAAGAGCTACCGCGGCATGGGCTCCCTGGGCGCCATGCAGTCCCGTGGAAAGAACACGTCCTACTCCAAGGACCGTTACTTCCAGGCCGATGTCTCCGGCGATGACAAGCTCATCCCCGAGGGCATCGAAGGCCGTGTGGCCTTCCGCGGACCGCTGGCTTCGGTGGCTTACCAGCTGGTGGGCGGCCTCCGCCAGACCATGTTCTACACCGGGGCACCCACCATCCCGGAGCTGAAAGCACGCGGCAAGTTCGTCCGTATCACTCCTGCCGGGCTGAAGGAGTCGCACCCCCACGACATCCAGATGACGGTGGAAGCGCCCAACTACGGCTCCCGCTGATTTATCCCCGACTGTTCCCCGTGGAGTCATCTCCGCGGGGAACCGTTGTTTAACCGGACCCGGCATATTTGTCGGTCCCTAAGAATAGGCTGGGCACATGTCTGAAAGGCCCGCGCAACCGCGGCATCCGGAGTCGGTTCGTCTGAATCCGGGCAAGACGCCGCCCCGCAAGCTGGCGCTGCGTCCGTACGCGCGCGCCGTCGGGCAAGTCCTGAAGGTGAGCTTCAAAGCCTCACCCGTCGCGGTGATCATGAAGGTGCTCGGTTCCCTGATCTCTGCCACGCTGCCGCTGGTCACCACCTATTTCGCCGCGCTCACCACCACCGCCCTGGCGGCCGGCTACGCAGGGGATCCCGACGCCGGTCCGCAGGCCATCCTGTACGTCATCATCACCGCTGCGCTGGGCTTGTTCTGGGGTGCCTTCAGCAGCGTGGACCGCTACATCCAGCAGCTCATGAGCTTCAAAGTGGGCGCGATCGTGGGCGACATGATGTACCAGCGGTTCCTGGCCCTCGAGTTCTGGCGCTATGACGACAAGGAAACGGTGGATCTTTACGACCGCGCCAAGAGGTTCTCCGATTCCTACGCGCGGGTGCTGGACAGGATCGCCGCAATCTTCACCCAGCTGGTGTCCGTGATCCTCGCCATCGGTGCCTTGGTCCTGGTGAGCTGGTGGATCGCCGTCATTGTCCTGGTAGCGATCGTGCCCAGCGTGTACCTGCAGTTCAAACTGTCGCGCGAGCAGATCGCCCACTGGAACACCCAAGTGGATTCACGGCGCCAACGCCGGATGATTGAGCAGAACCTGCTGCGGCCCCAGCACATCGCCGAAATGCGGCTGTACGGAATCGTGGGGTATCTCATGGACCTCCGGTCACGGCTCCGGGATGCAGACGAACGGCGGCGCCTGGACTTCCAGAAACGCTACATTCCCAAGCAGCTGGCTGCGGATTCGCTCCAATACGGCGCCGAGGTAGTGTCCCTGATCTGGGTGGTGGGGCAGATCATCGCCAGGGCCCAGCCGGTAGGCCAGTTCCTCTACGTTCAGCAAATCGTCAGCCGGGCCCTGTCTACGGCCAACAACCTCGTATCCTCCTTGAGCTCCATTGACGAGGACCTTGCCAACCTCAAGGATTACGAGCTTTTCATGGCCCTGCCTGTTCCCAGCGGCAGCGAACAACCCCTGGCGTCCTCGCCCGCCGTCGTGGAGCTGCGGGACATCCGCTTCAGTTACACGGGCAGCGACATTGAGGTCATCAAGGGCATTTCCATGACCATCAGGGCGGGGCAGCACATCGCCATTGTGGGAGAGAACGGCGCCGGTAAGTCAACGCTGATCCGTATCCTGGCAGGGCTGTACCGGCCCGATTCAGGCCAGGTCCTGCTCGACGGCGTTGACCTCGCCGGGATTGACGTCACCAGCTGGC
This sequence comes from Paenarthrobacter sp. CM16, assembly GCF_013179505.1. Taxonomy (GTDB): domain Bacteria; phylum Actinomycetota; class Actinomycetes; order Actinomycetales; family Micrococcaceae; genus Arthrobacter. The sequence goes on from NZ_JABMCX010000391.1 coordinate 3,358, forward strand.
ACCGGCACCTGGCCGTGCTGAGCCAGGAATTCCTCAAATATGAGTTCGCCACCGCCGCGGAGAACATCTACCTCGGTGATGTTGACCAGCCCCGGGACGATGACCGGATCAGGCGGGCGGCATCGGATG
>NZ_JABMCX010000392.1 GCF_013179505.1 Paenarthrobacter sp. CM16
CCCCGCATGCCTAAGCCCGGCGCCGGCGTCGTGCGTTCCGCGGTGATGCTTTCCCTAGGGCTCGCCGCCGCGCTCCTGGTGGGCGGTTGCGCCGGGACGCCGAAAATGGACGTGGCGGCCAGCTGCGAATTCTTGGACAATGACACCTTCAAGCCAGACGGTAACCAACAGCAGCAGTCCAAACAGATCGCTGCCCACTACCACGAGATCGCGGACAAGCTGGCTCCGGAGATCGGAAACCCGATCAAGGAAATGGCGGCGATCATGGACGAAGCGGCTGCTTCATCGCTCGGCGCAGCCACCAAGGACCAGCAGGAAAAGCTCACGGTGCAGTTCAATAAGATCGGCGAATACTGCAAGTAGGCAGGTCACGCCGCGTCATCGGCTAATCTGGAGCGGTGACCCTGCGCTTCTATGACACCGCCTCCGCCGAAGTCCGCGACTTCGTTCCCCTCGAAGACGGCAAGGCCAGCGTGTACTACTGCGGGGCCACTGTCCAAGGAATGCCGCACGTAGGCCACGTCAGGTCGGCCATTGCGTTTGACCAACTGACCCGCTGGCTTGAGTTCCGGGGCCTCCGCGTCACCGTGGTTCGCAACGTCACGGACATTGACGACAAAATCCTCGCCAAGTCCGCCCAATCCTTCGGGTCGGACTGGGACTCCGAACCCTCGGCACGGCAAGCCGAAGAGTGGTGGGCGTTGGCCTACCGGTACGAGCAGGAATTCCAGAACGCCTACGACTCCCTGGGTGTCCAACGGCCCACCTACGAGCCCCGCGCCACGGGCCACATCCCGGAGATGCACGCGCTCATCCAGCGCCTCATCGACCGAGGCCACGCTTACCCCGCCCTGGACGATTCCGGCGACGTCTACTTCGATGTCCGCTCCTGGAGCAAGTACGGCTCGCTGACGCGGCAGAACATTGATGACATGCAGGGAGCCGCCGACGCGGACCCCCGCGGTAAGCGGGATCCCCGCGACTTCGCGCTGTGGAAGGGTTCAAAGGACGGTGAACCCGTCACCGCCAAGTGGGAGTCCCCTTGGGGTGCCGGACGTCCCGGCTGGCACTTGGAGTGCTCGGCCATGGTCACCAAATACCTTGGCCCGCGGTTCGACATCCACGGTGGAGGACTGGATCTTCGCTTCCCGCACCACGAGAACGAGATGGCCCAGTCCCAGGCCGCAGGCGACGACTTCGCGAACTTCTGGATGCATAACGGCATGGTCACCTACCAGGGTGAAAAGATGTCCAAGTCCATCGGCAACACGGTGAGCCCGGCAGAAATGCTGGAACTGGCATCTCCCCGTGTGGTCCGCTACTACTTGGGCCAGGCCCACTACCGCTCCATCCTGGACTACCGTCCCACCTCGCTGCAGGAGGCCGCCGCCGCCGTCGAGCGTATTGACGGTTTCATCCACAAGGCATCCGCCAAGGTGGGCACCGCCGCCTCGGACGTTTCCCCGCAAGCCAACATGCCCGCTGCTTTCATCGCGGCCATGGACGACGACCTCAACGTCCCGCAGGCGCTTGGCGTCCTCCACGAAACCGTGCGGGCAGGAAACACCGCGCTGGCTTCGGGCGATCTCGACTCTGCCAAAGCCGCCCTGTACAGCGTCCTGTCCATGACCGAGGTGCTGGGCCTGGATGCGGTGAAACGTCCGGAAGCTGTCCAAGGCCGCGAGCACGCCGCCTTGGAAGTGCTGATCGACGCCCAGCTTGAAGCGCGCGCTGCCGCCAGGGCCGCCAAGGACTGGGCTGCATCCGATGCGATCCGGGACACCCTGGCTGCTGCGGGCGTCGTGGTCGAAGATGGTGCGGACGGGGCCACTTGGAGCCTCAAACGCGACTGACAAAAGGCCGCGGCGGCCGAATTGCATCGGGTCAGTAGACTTGATTCCAGACTTACTCACAAAATCAAGGATGGAAACTCATGGCCAACAACGGTCGCCGGTCGGTCAAGCAGAAGAAGGGCCCCTCCACCGGAACCGGTGGCCACGGCCGCAAGGCCCTGGAGGGCAAGGGTCCCACGCCCAAGGCGGAGGACCGCACCTACCACAAGGCATACAAGAACAAGCAGCTGGCTGAACGCTCCGCTGCCAAGCGCGGCACAGGTCCCCGTCAGGGTGGCGCCGGTGCACGCTCCGGCCCCAAGGGCCGTGCAACCGAAGAGCTGGTCACCGGCCGCAACTCGGTGGTCGAAGCCCTCCGCGCCGGCATCCCGGCCAAGGCACTGCACGTCGCCATCCGCATTGAGATGGACGACCGCGTCAAGGAATCCCTCAAACTTGCGGCCGAGCGTGGCATCCCCCTGCTCGAAACCGGCAAGGTTGAGCTGGACCGCATGACCGAGGACGCTGTCCACCAGGGCCTGGTCCTGCAGATCCCGCCGTACGAGTACGAGGACGCCTACGACCTCGCCGAGACGACGCTGGCCAAGTGGAAGAAGGGGCACATCTCCAACGCCCCCATTTTCGTGGCACTGGACGGCATTACCGATCCCCGCAACCTTGGTGCGATCATCCGCTCCGTGTCGGCGTTCAGCGGCCACGGCGTGATCGTTCCCGAACGCCGCTCCGTGGGCGTCACCGCGTCCGCTTGGAAGACCAGCGCCGGTGCCGCTGTCCGCGTGCCCGTGGCCCGCGCGTCGAACCTTAACAACGCGCTCAAGCAATTCAAGAACATGGGCATCTACGTCCTTGGCTTGGACGGCGACGGCGACGTCTCGCTGCCGGACCTCACTGTGGCAACCGAGCCCGTTTGCATCGTGGTCGGCTCCGAAGGCAAGGGCCTGAGCAGGCTGGTGCGCGAAAACTGCGACCAGATCGTCTCCATCCCGATCGACTCCGCCATGGAGTCACTCAACGCCTCCATGGCCGTTGGTATCTCGCTGTACGAAGTGTCGAGGCAGCGCGCCGCCAAGTAGTCTTCGCTAAGGCGCCGCAAGCGCCGTCCTCTCGCTAAGGCGCCGCAAGCGCCGTCCTCTCGCTAAGGCGCCGCAAGCGCCATCCTGCGCGTGCTGCTCCTTCGTCGCTTTGACGCACGCTTCCGGACGGCCCTTGCGGCGCCTTTCGTGTGCCCCGTGTCGTCAACGATTACCAACGCTCTCGCACATCCCTCGGGTTTGGGGCGGTCGCTCTCGCACATCCCGCGGGTTTGGGGCGGTCGCTCTCGCACATCCCGCGGGTTTGGGGCGGTCGCTCTTTCATGTCCCGCGGGTTTTATGGACGGAAGGGCGTGGATGTGGAAGAGCGCTCCGGTGGAGGGCGTGGGATGTGGGAGAGCGCTCCGGTGGAGGGCGTGGGATGTGGGAGAGCGTTCGGGTGGAGGGCGTGGGATGTGGGAGTGCCCCTATGTTTTTCGTCAAGCGGTTGCGGGTGTTGGGGGTTGGTAGAGGGTGCCGTCGCGGAGCATGGCGTAGAGGGTATCGCAGCGTCGTCGTGCCAGGGCGATGAGTGCCTGGTTGTGGCG
>NZ_JABMCX010000393.1 GCF_013179505.1 Paenarthrobacter sp. CM16
GCGAAGCCCGTAACAGTGCTCCGTGGATCGGAAAGCGGCTTGGTTTATGAAGCGCCGTGCACCCGTGCGATTCAAGCTCTAAACCGCCCTATGGTCGTGTCGCTGCAAGGCCAAGACCACCTCATCCATATAACCGCACCCCAAACACTTGCTCAGGCGGTCCACGACTCCCTTGTCAACGTCGAAGCCAGCGTGGGACCCGGCCAGTAGGCTGGAAACGTTCGTGTTGAACCGCATCGAAGGGACTTGAGTTTTGGCTTACATCACCGTCGGAAACGAAAACAGCACTGAGATCGAGCTCTACTACGAGGACCACGGGACCGGCCAGGCAGTGGTCCTGATTCACGGCTACCCCTTGGACGGATCCTCATGGGAGAAGCAGACCGCCGTACTGCTCGACGCCGGTTACCGCGTCATCACCTACGATCGCCGGGGCTTCGGCAAGTCCAGCCAGCCCACTGAAGGCTACGACTACGACACCTTTGCGGCGGACCTGAAGACCGTGTTGGACACCCTGGACGTGAACGACGTCGTCCTGGTGGGCTTCTCCATGGGAACCGGGGAGGTGGCACGCTACATCAGCACCTACGGTTCAGCCCGTGTTGCCAAGGCAGTCTTCCTCGGTTCGCTGGAACCTTTCCTGCTAAAGACAGAGGACAACCCCGACGGCGTCCCGCAGGACGTGTTCGACGGCCTCGCCTCGGCAGTCACCGCCGACCGCTACGCGTTCTTCACCGACTTCTTCAAGAACTTCTACAACACGGACACTTTCCTGGGCACGGACCGCCTCAGCCAGGAAGCCTTGGATGCCAGCTGGAACCTAGCCAGCAAATCCGGTGCGTTCGCCTCGGTTGCGGCCCAGCCCACGTGGCTCACCGACTTCCGCGCCGACATCCCCAAGATCGACGTCCCGGCCTTGATCGTCCATGGCACAGCTGACAACATCCTTCCCATCGACGTCACAGGACGCCGTTTCAAGGACGCGCTCCCCAGCGCTGAATACCTTGAAATCGAGGGTGCGCCGCACGGCCTGCTGTGGACGCACGGAGCCGAGATCAACGAGGCCCTGCTGGCTTTCCTCAAGAAGCCTATTTCTTGAGCCGGAGTTTCAACGCCTTCTTGCTGTGACGTAGATATTCCTCTTCCGTGGCGTCGGCGGCATTGCGTTCCATGGCGTGCAGCACGCCGTAAGTAAACGCAGCGCTGCTGACGCCCGGAGCTGAGCCCAGTTCGAGCAGCTCCGCACGGGACATCACACTGTCCTGGTGATCGCCCAGGATGGACTGGACTTTGTGGGCCGCGCCCTCCACCTTCGTGGCCTTTCTGCCGTGGACGCCCTCCACCGCAGCGGCGGCGAAACGCAGCTTCTTGGCTGACTTTCGGACCTCGTGAAACGCCGCGTCGCGTTGAGGCCCAACGGCGGAAGCCACCGCCGCGTCATGGCGTTTGCCCAGCCGCTTGACGGCTTTGTTGACGAGCTTCGCCGTCGTTTTCCGAGCCGGCTCCTCCCCTCGGGCTGTCACGGGTGGAGTGGCGATGAAATCCTCGAGTTCGTCCAGCAGCCGGAAATAGCGGGGGCCGGTCAACCGTTCTTTGATGGCTGCCATCGCGGTGTCCGCCCTCACGGCCATTCGCTGGTCCAACTCATCGTGGAGCGGACCCAGGACCAGTTTTCCGGGAAGTTCATCCAGCTGTGCTTTCAAGCGTGCGTGCAGTACTTCCGTATCGCGGTACCGACCCAGGATTTTGGCCAGGGACTTCAATGCTCCCTCCAACTCCTTCACGGGCGCCTCTTCGAAGAGCGAGCGGTATGAGTGCAATACGGACCGGATACGGCGGATCACTGAGCGCATCTGATGGACTGAGTCGTCCCTGCCCAACCTCACATGGGCATCCTGTAGGAGCAGATCTGCCACCTGGGACTGGAGATAGCTGAGCACCGGAGCAACGGCCGCATCCTGGCTGACGGAATCCTGCCGGGCTGTTCCCTTGGTATCAGGCCATGAATCACCCAACGCGGTAGCCAGTTTGGAGGTCCGTTCACTGGGTTTCGCTCCTGCCTCCGAAAGCTGTCCGGTGAGGCTGTCCAGCAAGGCATCATCGGCGTCGTCCTGCTCAGCCAGCTCCACTTCCCACTCCCGCCACTCCACCTCACGGGGCTCCCCGACTAACACGCGGGCGCGCACGTAGTCATCAACGAAGTCAGCCAGTCGTTCACCGTTATGCCCGTACAGGGCGTAGCTGGTGCGTTCCGTGGTGAGGGTGGCGACTGCTGCCACGGCATGACCGCGGGTGTAAGCCAGTACCCGGTCCATCAATTCCAAGGGAACGGTGTCTGCTGCGCCCAGCGGAGCATGAATTTCCGTACGCTTTCCTGGGCTGAGGGGCAACTTCAGGTGCCATCCGGCGTCGGGTCCGCCTGTGCGGCGGCGCAGGGTGATACCGCGGGCCGCCAAGTCAAGGTGGCGGGTATCGAAATAGATGGCTTCCAAACTGTGGATTGCCGGTTCACCTACTGCCCCCACGCCGTCGATCTTCTCGAGTGCAGGCAGCGGGGTGGATTGCCCGGCGTCGAATTTCCGCTCGGACTCCACGGTGCTGGACGTTGCCATGGCTGTCAGGACTCCCTTCCGGGTAAGCCGGAGGGCCGGCCCGTGATGGTGGCCGGCCCTCGGTGGAGCTATCTATTGGTGCTGTATCCAGTGTGAGCCAGTTCCACGCTTCGCGCCAGAGACCGGCCGTCCGCTACAAACCCGGGGTTCGCGGCTGCGGAGGCTCAACCGGCCCCTCGGCTGCCGAGGGCGCCGCGAGGTCCGGATCAACGGGCGGGTTATCAGCTGTTGCTACCGAACCACTGCCAAAGGTCTGCCCGGTGTCATCGACGTCGCCGCCCGATACCGTCCCGCGCCAAGCCCCGGTTTCATGCCCCTGGGCCTCGATGAACTTCTTAAACTTGTCCAAGTCGGCGCCTACCCGCAGCTCATCCACGTGCAATGCGGAGCCGGCTTTTTCGGCAAGGCCTTCGGGCTCCCAATCGATCGCTACAGTCACACGGGTGCGGGCGTCTTCCAGCGGTTCAAAGCTGACAGTGCCTGCGTTACGTGGACCATCGACGCTGGCCCAACTGACCAGCTGGTCAGGGACCTGCTCGATGATCTGGGCGTTGTACTCCCGCTTCACTCCGCCAACATTTGTGGAGAAGTGGAGGGCTGTGTCGTCAATCTGTTCCACCGACTCCACGCCGTTCATGAACTCCGGAAAGCTCTCGAACTGGGTCCATTGGTTATAGGCGACTGATACAGGGACATCTACTTCGATTGACTTGTTGACCGTAGCCATAGGATTTGCTCCTTCGATCGTGTCTCGGGTGCTCACGCGGTAATACTGGTGGCGCGCCAGCCAGCTGGCTGCATAACCAGTGGCGCGCCTGTCTAAAGCGCGCCAGCCAAAGCTCTTAGCCG
>NZ_JABMCX010000394.1 GCF_013179505.1 Paenarthrobacter sp. CM16
CTCGGTCCGTGCGCTTCAACTGCCCACAGCACGTGGCGGGGTGGCGCTGGAGTCCATCGCCGCCGTCGAACAGGTTGACACTCCCGTCTCCATCACCAGCAGCAACGGCCAGCGGACAGCACGGGTGACGGTGACGCCGTCGGGTTCCAACCTCGGCAGCGTGAGCACCGCAGTCCAGGAGCGCTTGGCGTCAGTGGAGCTTCCGGCCGGAGTCACTGCCACGATCGGAGGGGCTACTACCCAGCAGGCGGAGTCCTTCCGACAATTGGGCCTGGCCTTGCTGGCAGCCATCGCGATCGTATATGTGATCATGGTGGCAGCGTTCAAGTCGCTCATCCAGCCGTTGATCCTGCTGGTATCGGTTCCTTTCGCCGCTACGGGCGCAGTGGGCTTGCTTCTGGTGACCGGTGTTCCGCTGGGCCTGCCCTCGCTGATCGGCATGCTGATGCTGGTGGGCATCGTGGTGACCAACGCCATTGTGCTGATCGACCTCATCAACCAGTACCGCAAACCCCATGACGGCAGCCCGGGCATGAACGTGGCGGACGCCATCACGCACGGCGCGCGCCAGCGGCTCCGCCCCATCCTGATGACGGCGTTGGCCACTGTGTTCGCGCTGACTCCCATGGCCTTGGGACTCACTGGCGGCGGCGGCTTCATCTCACAGCCCCTGGCCATCGTGGTGATCGGTGGGCTGGTCTCCTCCACTGCATTGACTTTGGTGCTGGTCCCTGTCCTCTACAAACTGGTGGAGGGACGCAGGGAGAAGAAGGACCTGCTCAAAGCCCTGCAGGACAAGCCGGCACCCACGTCCGGAAATGGCGCGTCCGACGGCCACGGCGGCAGTGCGGCCAGCAGTACCTCCGATGAGTTCCAGGATTGGACCACCGGCATGATTCCCCGGGTCAAGGGCCGCCGCGCTGCCCATAATCCCAGCGAATAGCAGCCACCTCCGAAAGACTCCATAGGACAGGGCAGGGCCGGGAACAATTCCCGGCCCTGCCCTGTTACAGGTATCGATACATGCAAATGCATCTAGTTTGAGGTACACTGTTGAAAGAGCCCGGGACCTCGGGCAGGGAGAAAGGCACATCATGCAGATCGGCGTATTCAGCGTCAGTGACATCACCACTGACCCCACCACAGGCCGCACGCCTACGGAGAACGAACGCATCAAGGCCTCCGTCGCGATCGCCAAAAAAGTTGAAGAAATCGGCATGGATGTCTACGCCCTTGGCGAGCACCACAACCGGCCGTTCTTCTCCTCCTCCCCCACCACCACGCTGGCCTACATCGCAGCCCAGACCGAGCGCATCACGCTCTCCACGGCCACCACGCTGATCACCACCAATGATCCAGTGAAGATTGCTGAAGACTTTGCGATGCTGCAGCACCTCTCCGACGGCCGCGTGGACCTGGTTCTTGGCCGTGGCAATACCGCGCCGGTCTACCCGTGGTTTGGCAAGAACATCCAGGACGGCGTAGAGCTCGCCATCGAAAACTACAGCCTGCTGCGCAAGCTGTGGGATGAGGACACCGTCAACTGGTCCGGTAAGTTCCGCACACCGCTGCAGAACTTTACCTCCACGCCACGCCCGCTCGACGGCGTCGCCCCGTTCGTCTGGCACGGTTCCATCCGCACGCCCCAGATCGCGGAAGTTGCCGCGTACTTCGGTGATGGCTTCTTTGCCAACAACATCTTCTGGCCCAAGGAGCACTACCAGCAGCTGATCGGGCTCTACCGCGAGCGTTACGAGCACTACGGACACGGCAAGGCAGACCAGGCAATCGTGGGCCTTGGCGGTCAGTTCTTCATGAGGAAGAACTCCCAGGACGCGGTGAAGGAATTCCGCCCGTACTTCGACAACGCACCGGTCTACGGACACGGACCGTCCTTGGAAGACTTCACCTCCCAGACTCCGTTGACCGTGGGAAGCCCCCAGGAAGTCATCGAAAAGACGCTGACTTTCCGTGAGGCCTTCGGCGACTACCAGCGCCAACTGTTCCTGATCGACCACGCCGGTCTTCCCTTGAAAACCGTCCTGGAGCAGTTGGACCTCTTCGGAGAGGAAGTCCTTCCCGTCCTCCGCAAGGAATACGCTGCCATGAAGCCGGCCCATGTACCTGATGCTCCCACCCACGCGTCCCGCGTGGCCGCGGCACTGGAGGAAAAGGTCAGCGAATCCGCTACTGCAGGTGCCGCGGGGCAGGACGCCTGATGTCCGGTCCAACGGGCGCGGCATCCTCCGCCGTTCGCCTCGCCGCCGAAACCTGGGAGTCGCTGTTCCGCTCCCAGGTGGCGGTGATGCGGAAACTTCAGTCAGGTCCGGCTTTCAAGACCCTGCCCGTCAAGGAATACGACGTCCTTTTCACATTGTCCAAGTGCCCTTCCGGCCAGCTCCGGCTCAATGAGATCAATGACAAGGTTCTGCTGAGCCAGTCGAGCCTGAGCCGGCTGGTGGATCGCCTGGAGAAGCGCGGCTTGGTGGAGCGGACAGCAGCTCCCGACGACGGCCGCGGAGTACTGCTCTCACTCACCGAAGCAGGCAGCGAGCTTCAAAAGGCCATTGGACGCGAACACGTGCGGGACATCGCGCACTTGGTGGGACCCGCGCTCACACCCGAGGAGCAGCGCGAACTGCTCCGGCTGACCGAAAAACTGCGCGCGTCCGTGGCGGGACACTAACGAAGGCTGACGAGCTCCCGTAGATCCTCTACCGGGAGCTCGCCATTGATAGAGGCACTGACCTTGAGGGTCTTCAGGGTCAGGCTGCCACCCACTGTGGAGAGGAACGCCGTGTCCGAGGAATCCCGTCCAGCGGTGATCCTCAGCATGGATTCGCGCGGTGCCAGTCCCGTGGGATCGATAATGTACCAGGCTCCGTCAATCCAGGCTTCGGCCACGGCATGGAAATCCATGGGGCTCAAACCCGGAGCGTAGACAGCCGCGAGCCGGGCAGGAATGTCCTTGGCCCTCAACAGGGCGATCGCCAGATGGGCAAAATCGCGGCATACTCCCTTGCGGTGGAGCAACGTTTCCACGGCACCATCAGTACCCCTCGACGAACCGCTGACGTAGCGAAGTTCGCCGTTGACCCAGTCGCGGACCGCCTGGAGCAGCTCAGCTCCCTGCAAGGAGCCGAATTCGGCATAGGAAGTAGGCAACAGCCTGTCGGACTCCGCGTACCTGCTGGGCCGGACGTAGCGGATCAATTCCATGGGAGTGGACGTTTCCGGAAGGCCGACGCCGTGGACAGTGGCCTGATACTCCACGGTCACTTCACTGGGCTCCGTGAACTCCAGGTAATGGAAGCGGCCGCCATGGTGGTCGCTGAGTTCGGCAAACGGAAGCTGGTCACCCCCTGAGGTGATGGACAGGGTTTCGGCTACTGAGTGGTAGCCGGTATTCCGGGCCACGGCTATGGCCATGGCCACTTTGGTGTTGGCTGCGG
>NZ_JABMCX010000395.1 GCF_013179505.1 Paenarthrobacter sp. CM16
CTCACGCTCGGGGAGCTCGTTGATATCGATCAGGTTGTCCTTGAGCCACTCGGCCCAAGGGTTGGCGGCAGCGACCTCGGCCTTGACCTCGGCGTCGTCGATGATGCGGCCGGCCTCGGTGTCCACCAGGAACATCTTGCCCGGGGCAACGCGGCCCTTCTTGACCACGTTGGAGGGCTCAACCTCGATCACGCCAACTTCGGAGGCGAAGATGATGAGGCCGTCTTCGGTGATCCAGTAACGTCCCGGTCGCAGGCCGTTACGGTCCAGGGTGGCGCCAACCAGGTTGCCGTCCGTGAAGGAAACAGCGGCCGGACCATCCCACGGCTCCATGAGCAGGGAGTGGTACTCGTAGAACGCGCGCCGGGCGGGATCCATGGTGGCGTGGTTCTCCCACGCCTCCGGGATCATCATCATGATGGAGTGCGTGATGGGGCGGCCGGACAACCAGAGGAGCTCGGCAACTTCGTCGAAGGAAGCCGAGTCCGAGGCACCGGGGGTGCAGATCGGGTACAGCTCCTCGGGAACCGAGCCCAGGAGCGGGCTGGCCAGCTGCGACTGACGGGCACGCATCCAGTTGCGGTTGCCCTTGACCGTGTTGATCTCGCCATTGTGGGCAATGGTGCGGAAAGGCTGCGCCAAGGGCCAAGACGGGAAGGTGTTGGTGGAGAAGCGCGAGTGGACGATAGCCAGCTTGGTCTTGAAGCGCTTGTCCGAGAGATCCGGGTAGAACGGCTCCAGCTGGGCGGTGGTGAGCATGCCCTTGTACACAATGGTTCGTGAGGACAGCGACGGGAAGTACACGCCAAACTTGTTCTGGGCGCGCTTGCGGATCCGCCAGGCACGGGAGTCCAGCTCGTTGTTCTCAAGCTGCTCACCGGTGGCGGAGGCGAAGAACGGCTGCGAGAAGTACGGCATACATGCCCGTGCCATGGCACCCACGAGGTCAGCGACCACGGGAACCTCGCGCCAGCCAAGGACCGTCAGGCCTTCGTCGGCTGCAAGGGCTTCAATACCTGCCTTGGCGGTCCCGGCTTCGCGGGACTCAGCAGGAAGGAAGGCAGTACCCACCACGTACTGGCCGGGAGCCGGCAGTTCGAATTCTGTGACGGCCCTGAAGAACTCGTCCGGAACCTGCATGAGCAGGCCCGCACCGTCGCCAGTACCTTCGTCGGCGCCCACGGCGCCGCGGTGTTCGAGATTGCGGAGGGCGGTCAGAGCCGCTTCCACGATGTCGTATCCCGGTTCCCCGCGGAGCGTGGCAATAATAGCCAGGCCGCAGGCGTCCTTCTCCTTATCAGGGTTGTAAAGACCCTGGGCCTCCGGGAGCGCGGCAAAGCGCTTGAACGGAGACATGGCACCCTGAGGTTCGATATTTTCGGACCAACCGGGGTTATGAAGATGGGTCATGGGAGACGTCCTTCCTCGAGATCGTGCGTATGGAAGGGACAACGTTGGCCCCACCTTGCCTGCCCTGTGACGGGCATAACAAAGCGCTAGTAATTGGAATTGTAGGCCAGCCGATCCAGCGCAACGAACAGTTACGCAGACCTCTGGCCCCGGCTTGACCAGTGAACATCGGTATGCTGCGATCCGGTTTCCGGGGTGCCACAACGCTGTGGACTGGGCCCTACGAGCGGTGACTCTGTTGCCCCTTTACCGAACGCGACTACTTGGTGTCGTCTGCCTTCGGCGTGGATCCGGGGGCCTTCCTTGCGGCAGGTGTGGCAGGTGTGGAATCCATGGCGGACGTGGTGTCCTTTTCCGGCTTCCCTGCTGTTACCTGCGGCTCGTCAACGTGGCCCGAATCGCTTTGGTTATCTGGGAGATTACCACGCAAACCAGTATCTGAGACAGATGCGTCCACATCATGACTGGTGACGCTCGTCACCGAAGCGGGCTCTTTTTCCTTCGTCTCTTCCGGCTCACGCCCCGGCAAATAAGGAGTATCGGGAACCGGGCGTCCCTTCCGGCCCAGGAGGAAGAAGATGGCCAGCGCCGCTATGAAGACGAAGATGCTGGTCCACACATTGAGCCTGGTGGTGATTCCAAACAGGCTGATCTGTTCGGCGTCATCGATGCGAAGGGCTTCAATCCACACACGGCCCAGGGTGTAGTACACGGCGTAAAGCCAGAAGAGCCGTCCCCATCGGAAGTTAAACTTCTTGTCCAGCAACAACAGAATGGCTACGCCCGCAAGGTTCCACAGCATCTCGTAGAGGAACGTGGGGTGGAACAGCGTATCCGCTGCCATGTCCGGCGGGAAGTTCGCGTTGGCGGGGTCAATTTCAAGTCCCCAAGGAAGGGTGGTGGGCGCGCCGAAAAGTTCCTGGTTGAACCAGTTCCCCAAGCGGCCGATTGCCTGGGCCAGCAGGAGCCCGGGGGCTGCTGCATCCAGGAAGGCCGTCAGCTTTACACCGGCGCGGCGGCAACCGATCCACGCGCCCACAGCGCCGAGGATGACGGCGCCCCAGATGCCCAGCCCGCCCCTCTGTATCTGGGGAATCAGGGAGAGATCGCCGGTGCCGTCAAAGCCCGGACCGAAGTAGGCGTCAGGCGATGAGAACACATGGTAAAGACGTCCGCCGATGATGCCGAAGGGTATCGCCCAAATGGCAATATCCCACAGGCTGCCTTCGGGTGCGCCGCGGCGCTTCCACCGTGCCGATGTCAGCCACAGGCCAACGATGATGCCCGCCAGAATGCAGAGGGCGTATGCGTGGATACGCAGCGTCCCCCACGGTAGCGGAATGTCGAAACCGGACCACGATGGGCTCGGGATACTCATGGGGACCATTGCCGCTGCGTGGAGGACGGTCTGCATTCGCTTCGCTGTTTCCTTTTCTAGGCTTCTGCAGCTGCGCGGCCAAGGCCGGCGCTGAGGTTCTTGGTGAGCTGCCCGACGGCGTCTACGCCGCCATCGCGGAGGGCCGCCACCAGGGCGGTGCCGACGATCACGCCGTCCGCATAGGCGGCAATCTCGCGGACGTGGTCCGGGTTGGACACACCCAAACCGACGCACACGCGCTCGGCTCCGGCAGCATGGGCCCGAGCCACCACGTCTTCAGCAGTACTGCTGACAGAGGTGCGGGTTCCGGTGACGCCCATGATCGAGACAGCGTAGACGAATCCGCGGCTCGCCTTGACGGTCATGTCGAGTCGCTCCGGGGTGGATGAGGGCGCTACAAGGAACACCCGGTCCAAGCCGTACTTATCCGAGGCCTCGAACCACTCATGGGCCTCGTCGGGGACCAAATCGGGGGTAATGAGTCCTGCTCCCCCGGCTTCGGCCAGGCGACGGGAGAATTCCTCCACGCCCATGCGCATCACCGGGTTCCAGTACGTCATGACCAGGACTGCCGCATCAGTGGCGGCAGTAATTCCGGCGACAACGTCGAAAACGTTGGTCACTCGGAATCCGTTGGCGATCGCTTCGGTAGT
>NZ_JABMCX010000396.1 GCF_013179505.1 Paenarthrobacter sp. CM16
GGAGGTTCATGTTGGCACCGAGGGCCTGATCCAGCCGGCGGTTGATCCGGTCCCGGGTGATCCTGGTCAGCAGGTGGTCGTCCGGAATCCAGTTGGCACCCTTAACAAAAACAGCTTGCCCGTTGACCAGGAGCGTGAACGCCGTGCCGTTCTCGTCCTCGCTGGTGTCCACCTGGACCGTGCGGAAACCAATCCGCCGTTCCCACGCATCCAGTTCTTCGCCGGCAGGTCCTTGCAGGGAGAGTTGCAGGGGGGCCAGTGGCTGTTCGCCGTAACCGGCAGGCCACCAGAGCGGAGCGTTCGGCACGTCCAAGGTAATGACCGTTGCCTCACTGTCGGCAGGGAGCTGCGCTGTGACTGCCTGACCGAGCACAGTGGCTGTCAGGGTGAGCTCGCCTGCTTGGCCCAAGCCTGAGCGTTCAACGGAAACTCGAAGCTCCACGTGTCCCGTACCGTCCGAGCCAACCCTCACCAGGGGGATGACCTGGGCGAGCCGCGCCACGGACCACCGCTCGATCCTGGCTTCCTTCCACAGTCCTGCGGTCCTCAGGTCCGGGCCCCAGTCCCAGCCGAAGCTGCACGCCATTTTCCTGACGAAGTTGAAGGGAACAGGGTGGTAAGCGCTCGGCCGATCACCCAGGCTGGAGCGGAGTTCCTCTGCATAGGCAGTTGCTGACCACAGGGTAACGGCCAGTGTTTGCTGACCGCCATCGAGGAGGGTGCCATCGGCGGCGGCACGGCAGTCGAACCTGTAGGAGCGGTGCATGTTGGCCGTGCGGCCCAACTCGTGTGCTCCCAAGGCAATGCTGCTGACGGTGTCCACGCCGTCGAACACCAGGTCGACGCGCTCCTCAGCGCCTGGTGCAGGCAGCGTCAGGGGGAGTTCGTAGCGCCAGTCGACGTGGTGCATCCACTGCAGCTTCTTCTCGTTCCCATCCAGATACGGATCCGGGATGAGCCCGGCACGGAGCAGGTCAGTGTGTGCTGAACCGGGGACTTCGGCCGGGATGCTTGCCGGAATGTTGGCCGGTACCGGACCGGCAACGGGGGATACTGTCCATCCGGCGTTCAAGGGTGTCGAGATCATCGTGTGTCCTAGCGGTGTTCGAGAGTTGAAAGATCTGCGCTGATTTCATCCATGTGTACCCACCGTTTGCTGAAGTGGTTGAAACACACAGTGTTGTCTATGGCCTCACGGTCCGGAGGAAGCTCGCTTGCGGCAACCTTTCCGAGTCGTTCCGGATCAGGGGCAGCTTGGGCCAGAAGCTGTGTATAGGCGTGCTGAGGGTTCAGGATTACATCATCCGCCGGCCCGCGCTCCACTACCCGCCCCCGGTACAGGACGAGGATTTCGTCCGAGAAGTGCCGGGCCGTGGCAAGGTCATGCGTGATGTAGAGAACTGCGAGATTGTCCTCGCGCTGCAGGCGGCCCAGCAGGTTCAACACGCCCAGACGAATGGACACATCCAGCATGGAAACCGGCTCATCCGCGATCAGCACCTGGGCTCCCGGGGCCAGCGCCCGGGCAATGGCGACGCGCTGGCGTTGTCCCCCCGAAAGCTCGTGCGGACGTTTGGCCGCGATGATTTCGGCGGGGGTCAGATTGACGCGTTCCAGCATTTCCAGCACACGCTGATGTGTTTCGGCCGGCGTGCGTGTCCTGCCGTGGATCCTCAAGGGACGGGCAATGTGGTGCTCTATGGAATGGAACGGGTTCAATGACGCGAACGGGTCCTGGAACACCATCTGGACGTGCCGGCGGTAAACAGACCCCAGCACGGGAGTCTTGTCATCCAGCCGCACTGAGACCGAGCCGGAGGAGGGTTTCTCCATTTTTGTCAGGAGCTTGGCGATGGTCGATTTACCCGATCCTGATTCGCCTACGAGCGCCACCGTTTTGCCCGGCAACAGATCGAAGCTGACACGATCCACCGCCCGCAGGTTCCGCCGTCGGATGCCTTCACGAAGTGTGTAGTCCTTGGTCAGGTTGGTCACCGAGACAGATGTCATGGCTGCTCCTCAAAATCTGATACCTCGCCGGAACGGATGAACGCCCCTCTGCCGCCGCTCAGGCTGGGAAATGAGGCGAGCAGTTTACGGGTGTAGGGGTGTGAGGCGGAACGGTATAGGGCCTCGGCCGTGTCCAGTTCCACAATTTCTCCGCGAAGCATTACGGCAATGCGGTCGCTGATTTCCAAGAGCAGAGGGAGGTCATGGGTGATGAAGATGACGGCGAAGTTCAGTTCCTCCTTCAGCCGCACGATTTCCCGCAGGATGTCCCGCTGAACCACTACGTCCAAAGCCGTGGTGGGTTCGTCCATGATCATGACCTGTGGTTCCAGCAGCATGGCCATGGCGATCATCACCCGTTGGCGCATTCCACCGGATAACTCATGCGGGTATGAACGCAGGCGCTTGGGGTCTACGCCCACCAACGTCAGGACCTCTGCGCACCGGTCCTGGCGGGCTGCCTTCCGGAGGCTTGGGTTGTGGGCCCGCAACGTGTCATCCAGCTGATTTCCAATGGTGCGCACGGGGTTCAGGGCGTTCATGGCGCCTTGGAAGACCATGGACAGTTTGGACCACCGGAAACGGCGGAGTGCCTCGTCCTCCAAAGCAAGGAGATCGATGTCCTGGCCATCGCGGTCGTGGAAAGTCACCTGGCCGGACGAGATCCTGGCCGGCGGCTGGTGCAGGCGGTTGATGGCATAGGCGAGGGTGGTTTTACCGCAGCCCGATTCCCCGGCGAGGCCCAGGATCTCGCCGCGGCCAAGCTCAAAGCTTGCGTTCTTGACGGCCGGGACAGGATGTTCCGATTCGTAGACCACGCCCAAGTCCCTGACCGAGAGGACAGGCCCGCGGTTTGTCAGCCCGGGCGCGTGCTCCAGGGAGAGATCTGCGCTCATGATGTGACTGCTTTCTTCTGGATCCGGGCTGCTAGGCGTGCACGTTTCCGCACCATGCGGGCGTTCTTGAGCTTGGGATTGATGATCTCGTCAATGGAGAAGTTGATCAGGGAGAGTCCCATGCCAAACAGGGCGATCATCAGGCCCGGAGGCAGGAACCACCACCACGCACCCAGCGGCAGGGCGAAACCGTTCTGGGCGTAGAACAACATGGTTCCCAACGTCGATGAGCTGGACGCCCCAAGCCCAAGGAATGACAACCCGGCTTCGCCGAGAATCGCCGCGATCACCGCGAAGACGAACTGGGAAGCCAGCACAGGCAGGAGATTGGGCAGGATTTCGACGGCGATCACCCGCCAGGCGCGCTCGCCGGAGACCTTGGAAGCTGCAACGTAGTCCCTGTTCCTCACTGACAGTGTTTGCGCCCGAAGAACACGGGCCGAGGCTGCCCAACTGGTCAACGCCAGAACCACGGCGATGGTCCACAAGCCGCGGCT
>NZ_JABMCX010000397.1 GCF_013179505.1 Paenarthrobacter sp. CM16
CTGGCGTGCCCACCAGCGCGAGATCCAGCGTGGCTTGGCGGGCTTCCTTGATCAGGGCTTCGGGATCGGCATCAGGCGCCGAAAGGGCAGCCAGAAGTCCCGGCAATTCCTTGGCTGCAGCGGCAAACGCTTCCCTGGCCGGCTTCTCCGAAACCAGTGTCGCTTTATCCAGGGCTCCGCGCGGAACAGCATGGGCGCTCAGGAGGTCCCTGTCGGCAACCAAGCGGGCCGAGTCTGCTGTGCGGGCAGCGGCGGCAGTGTTGCGTGCTTGCTCGACGGCGGTCTTCGCACGGTCTGCGACTCCTGCGTCTCCCGCCGGGTTGGCCTTCACGTCAGCTTTGACCTGCTGGAGAAGGGCAGTAGTGGCAGCCGACTCAGTGTGGTGGTCGCCTGCGACGAACTGGCCGTAGCGGAGGTAATCAGCAACCTTCGCGGCATCGGCGGCGGGCTCTGTGGTGGCGAGAGCGGTCTTGGCTCCGGCTGAAACCGCGGGGTTGAACGAGGCGATCAGTGCGTACGCTGCCTGTCGGTCCGACACCTGGGCCTTGACCATCCAGCCGCTCAGGACGAACTCTTCGACTGCTTGCTGGCCTTCATCAAGGCTCTTCTGAGCCTCGCGCTGGACCAGGCCATTGTTGTACTCGGTGAAGTAGTAGGCAACTGTTTTGAGGTCCACCCTCCACGTGCTCTCCCAGCCGGTGGCGAGGAACGCATCGATCAGCGCGGGGTTGTTGGAGGCCAGAATCTCCTTCGCTTTCGAGCGCACATGCTCACTCCCCCGCTCCGCCAGCTCGGCGACCAACTGCTTGCGGTCCGCTGCCAGCGGCGCGTCCTGTCCGCCGTCGACGAATGCCTGGACCGCGGCTGCCCCGCCAATCAGCGCTGCCGCGGCGGCGGCGCGGGTCGCTGGGCCACCTGTCCTCCACAGCTCCATGACTCCGGCAGCATCCGAAGCCCGCTGCACATACGCCAAGGGAGCCTGGGAAGCGCTCGGGACCTCAAAATCCGGGGTGTCGTAAGCCTGCGCGGGGGCAGCAAAGAGCAAGGATGAGCCAGCCGCAATGGCAACAGCGGCAGCGGTCAAACGGCGTCGGGCCCGGCGAAATACAGAAATCAAAAGTCCCCCATAAGGATGCGATGGCAGCGCTGAATTCAAGGGGGGCGACGCTAAAAGCGAGGGATGCCTGACCGGTTTGATGAGCTGTCCGCGGTCATCATATCCGACCCCGGACTATGACTTTGACCACCCTCCCGCAAGGCCGTGCCCGCTCGTAAAACGCACTGTCTGCGATCAAAGACACCAAACGCCCGTGAGTCCGATCACAAGGGGCTCAAAAGTGATCTGCTGGATAGCGATTCCCTCCCAAAGACGAGAAGGTTTTACTATGCAACAAACCAAGCTGGCTGCGGAGAACTCTGTCCTCCAAGCCGCGGGTACGGCGCTCAGCCGAGGCCTGAACGTCCGCCACATCCGCTTCATGGCCCTCGGATCCGCAATCGGTACCGGCCTCTTCTACGGCTCTGCCTCTGCCATCCAAAAAGCCGGCCCGGCTGTCCTGCTGGCCTACATCATCGGCGGCGCAGCCGTGTTCATGGTGATGCGCGCCCTCGGTGAAATGGCCGTCCGACACCCCGTGTCCGGCTCCTTCGGCCAGTACGCGTCCAAGTATCTGGGGCCTTTCGCCGGCTTTGTGACCGGGTGGACCTACGTGTTCGAGATGGCGATTGTGGCTATTGCCGACGTCACGGCCTTCAGCATCTACATGGGCTTCTGGTTCCCGCAAGTGGACAGATGGATCTGGGTGCTCGCGATCATCCTGTTCCTTGGCGCCATGAACCTGCTCAGTGTGAAGGTCTTCGGAGAGCTGGAGTTCTGGTTCTCCCTGATCAAGGTTGTGGCGATCATCGCCATGATTGTGGGCGGTGCGGCGATTGTCGTGTTCGGTTTCCAAACCGGCGACGGCGGTGGAGTGGCACCGGGGCTGGGGAACCTGGTGAACCATGGCGGTTTGTTCCCGAACGGTTTCGAGGGGCTCCTGGCCGCGTTCGCCGTCGTGATGTTTGCTTTTGGTGGGATCGAAACGATCGGTATCACGGCCGGCGAGGCCACCAACCCCAAGAAGGTCATCCCGCAGGCAGTTAACACTGTTCCCGTCCGTGTGCTGCTCTTCTACGTGCTGACCCTCGGCGTGCTGATGAGCATCTTCCCCTGGAACGAGATCGGAAGCAGCGGGAGCCCGTTCGTGCAGATCTTCGACGGTCTGGGCATCCCCGCGGCGCCTCACATCCTCAACGCCGTGGTGATTACGGCTGCTCTCTCGGCGATCAACAGCGACATTTTCGGGGCCGGACGCATCCTGTTCGGCCTGGCACAGCAGGGTCATGCGCCCAAGAGCTTCAGCAAGATCTCCCGGCACGGAGTTCCGTGGATGACCGTGCTGATGATGGGCGGCATCCTGCTGGTGGGCGTCGTGCTGAACGCCGTCATCCCGGAGGACGTGTTCGTGCTCATCGCCTCGATCGCTACCTTTGCCACCGTGTGGGTCTGGGTGATGATCCTGGCGTCGCACGTTGCCATGAAGCGGGAGATCAAGCGCAAGGGCCTGCCGGCGTCGGAATTCGGGTCGCCTTTGTGGCCCATCGCGTCAATCCTGACCATGGCGTTCATGGCAATGGTGATCGTGATCCTCGGCGTCTTCGAGGACACGCGGATAGCGCTCTATGTGGGCGGCACCTGGCTGGTCCTTTTGTTCGTGGCCTACAAACTGTGGGTCCGCGGGGGTGGCCTTCGCCGGGCAGAGCTGGTGGACGAGACGGCCGCCATCCCCGTGGTGAAGGCAAGCTAATTTGTTGAAGGCCTCTTGTTGTTGAAGGCGCTCCAGCCTCAGCTTCTGAGGCGTGTGGACTTGTGCCCCGGCAACGGTGGTGCTTTGGATTGGTAGCTATGCCCGGTGGGAGTGCGGACCTGAAGTGTGTGCACCTCACCGGGCATGCTCGCGGCGTTCCAGCCCGGATTTTCCTTGGTTTGGTTGCAGGTTTCGCAAAGACCGGCTGCGTTTCGGAGGTTTGTGCCGCCTTCCGAATGCCATGGAATGATGTGGTCGATGTGCCGGATGGGCGCGTCGCAGTACGGGGTACGGCATGTGTTGTCCCGGATGTTGATGAAGCGCCGCAACCTTTGCGGGAAGAATCGAGCTCTGGAGTCCATCGTCAAGAGTTCGCCGCTGCCGGGAGCGGTGTAGAGGCGGCGGAGCAACACTGTGAATTCGCTGCGATGATGCTGGTCCTCGGACCCGGATGGTTCCTCAGCAAGAAGCGCCCTTGCCCATTCCGCGGGTACGATTCCGTAGCCTTCGAGTCGGGCGGGTTCGGCATCCCCTTGGAAGAGCGCGCGA
>NZ_JABMCX010000398.1 GCF_013179505.1 Paenarthrobacter sp. CM16
GACCACGCGCAGGTGGCGGCGGCCAAAGTCGATCCCGACGGCGACTGCACCGTTGCTGTTCAGCCTTACGTTGGTTGCGCGGCGGCCGGAGCTGGTGGTCGGCTCAGTGGATACAAGGCCGGCGTCCTGCATGATTTTGACGATGTTGGAGATCGTTGCCGTGGACAGCCCGGTCTGGCGCGAGAGCTCGGCTTGCGTTGATGGACCGCTCAGCAGGCACTCGATGATGCGCTGCTGATTGAGGTGGCGCAGTGCGGACTGCGAGCCGGGTTTTCTTGGATGGCTCTTCGTTGAGCGCTGCGTAGCGGGCATGACAAGAAGATTGCCCCACAAGCAACGTTGTAGTCAAGAAGTGAACACAAGGAGTCAACTCTCCGCGACATACTCCAACGCAAGAACGTGGGATATGTACCCGTTGTGGGGCCTGCTAAGCGTTCCATATCCACGTTGTGGGGCGCAGAACGGGCCCCGCAACGGTGGAGTCGCGGGCGTTGCGTCCCGATCCTGAGGCGGGCGGGTCCAAATGCCCCACCCTCTGCCGGGGTTCCGCGCCTACTCTGGAAGGAAGAAATGTCCGGGCCCTCGCGAGCTCCCGGACCAGGCGAAAACCTAGGTGGTAAAGATGCTGCTCTCCGTCCTGCAGGCGAATGCTTCCGTCATGGACGTCGACGCCAATCTCCAGACGATCGACGACGCCGCCCAACGCGCCTCCCAAGCCGGTGCAGCTGTGCTGCTCACTCCTGAGCTGTTTCCGGTCGGCTACGCACCGTTGCGGCTCCACGCTGAACTGGACCCTGCAACCCTTCCGGGCATCCGGGGCCGCCTCGCCGAGATCGCCCGCAGGCACACCATTGGTCTGGTCTACAGCCTTCCGGCGGTGGCCAATGATGAGGATGCCTGGCACATCACGGCTACCCTGCTGGACGCTTCCGGTGCCGAGGTACTCAACTACGCCAAGGTTCACCTTTTCGGTGAGGAGGAGCGCAAAGCGTTCGTCGCCGCCCAAGAACCTCCCGCCGTCGTCGATTTCAACGGAGTACGGACCTCGATGCTGATCTGCTACGACGTCGAATTCCCGGAAGCCGTGAGGGCAGCAGCAACCCGCGGCGCCGAACTCCTGCTGGTGCCAACCGCCCTTTCCGCAGGGTTCGATAACGTTCCGCAGGTCCTGATCCGCGCCCGCGCCCTGGAAAGCCAACTCAACGTGGCCTACGCCAACCACAGCGGGCATGAGGACGTGTACACGTTCCTGGGCGGCAGCGTGGTGGCCGGGCCGGACGGATCGTTGCTTGCTGCGGCGGGGGACGGGGCTACGTTGCTGTTCGCAGAGGTCGGCACAGGCACGGTGAAAGCGGCGCGGGATGAAGTTCCGTACCTGCGCGAACGCAGGCCGGAACTCTATGAAGAGTGGGAGCAGCGCAGCTAAGCGACAACCCCGTCTGCCCCGGAGCCGATTAACTCCTCCACATACTGCAACGCAAACCACAGCTCGGCCCGCACCTGCGCCTGGTTGAGGTCCATGTCCAGCAGCTCGCCCAGCACGCCGATCTGCCGGCGCACGCTGTTCCGGTGCAGCCCAAGGAGTTTTGCCGAGCCGTCCCAGCTGCCGTTTTCACTGAGCCAACCGCGCAGGACGGTCAGCAGGGGATCGCGCCGGTCCACCTCCAGGGATAGCACCGGCGCAAGGAGCCGCTCCGCCAGCATGGTTCCGGCTTCGCGTCCCAAGAGTCCGGCAACAGACCAGGTGACTTCATCCACGCGCGCACTTTTACCGGTGGTCACCACGCGGCTCCGCAATGACGTGGCCCGCTGGTAGGCGGCGGCGAGCCCAGTGAGCTCGGTGGGTTCACCCACCACCAGGCGCCATCCCAGTTTTTCGACGTCGGCCAGCAACGCGTCATCCACCTTCAGCCGGGTGATTGCCGCGAAACCATATTCGGTGACCTCTACCAGCTTGGTATCGAAGAGCCTCCGCCACTGCAGCAGCTCACGAACAGGCCCATCGTCTGCAGCACCATCCACCCGGATGCCTTGCACCACGCGCATCTGGCCGGACCTGGTGGATGACAAGCTTTGGGCCAGCAGGTCTTTGAGACCGTTGAGGTGTTTGGTTGAGCCTGAAGCCAGCGAGTCCGGATGCAGCAGGACGGCCGTGGCCAGTTGGCTTGGGGCGAGCGAACCGCTGGTCCGCTGCCGCACCAGCAGTTCCAGCAAGCCCACCGCAGACTGGACCACATTGTTCTGCGCAGGCGTCAACGGTGCGTCCGAGCCAAGGATCAACGCTCCCAGGTTCGCGTCCTTGGTGCTGCGGAGAGGATGCCCGAACACCAGGGCCGAGCCCGGTTGCTCAAAGCTGTCCATTTCCACGCGCGGACCGCTGCCGGACAGCAGGCGCTCCAGCATGGGTGCCAGCAGTGAATGCTCGACGCCGGTGCTGCCGCCGGCACTGTGCCCACGCGCGCGGATCCGTCCGTCAGCTCCCACCAGCACGGCCCACACTGGCACCCGCTGTACCAATGCGGCGAGGAGCTCGTGTTCGGGCCTGGGGGAAAGGACGGCCCGCATGAGTTGGCGGTTGGTCTCGGCCAGTTGGCGGAAGACCCGTGCGTTGTCCGTCTCCAGGAGCTGGGAGAACTCCAACCCGATCGCCGCGAACGGAACCGACTCGGGAACCTCGAACAGCGTGAGGTTGTGCTGGCGGCACGCATCCAGCAGGACGTCCGGGACGGCGTCGAAGTAGGGCCTGATGCCAAAACCCAGCGCAGCAACCTTCGCCTCCACCAACCGCCGCACATAGGCGTCCACCTTGGCCGCCGAGCCGCCCTTCCCCAGGAACGGCAGCCCGGAGGTCAAAAGGAACTCACCTTCAGGGAGGTACGGGGTGGGGTCCTCCAGCTCGCTCGGTTCAACCCATCGCAGCAGCGAGGCGCCGCTGCCGCCGTCGTGAAGCATTTTCAACTCCGGCGGCAGCTGCTCCACAAACTGTTCGAGCGTGACGAAACTCAGGCGGGCGGTGGCGGGCTCAGGCGACATTGCCCTGCCCGGCGGCGGCCGGCTCCTGGTAGTCGGGGCACTCGTAGGCGCTGTCCTGGTCGGCGCCGCTGGCGTACGCGCGCGGCAGGCGCGGTGCGATCCTGTTGATGATTTCGTCCCCGTGGCTGCCGATTGCAGCTCCCCAGTCGTCTGCGCTCGCCGCCCCGCACGCAGGGTCGCCGAACAATACCGCGGTGTCGCCGACGTCGATTCCCGAGGCGTCCGGGCCGAGGTCCACCATGAACTGGTCCATGCAGACCTTGCCGATCACGGGCACGCTGCGGCCCGCGATGTTCACCACGGAGCGCCCGCTGATGCCCTTGGGGATGCCATCTGCGTAACCGAGCGGGATGAGCCC
>NZ_JABMCX010000399.1 GCF_013179505.1 Paenarthrobacter sp. CM16
CACAGGGCGACATCTTCATCACCACCACGGGCAACAAGGACGTCATCATGGCCGAGCACATGCTGGGCATGAAGAACAAGGCGATTGTTGGAAACATCGGCCACTTTGACAACGAGATCGACATCGCCGGATTGGCTAAGATCCCGGGTGTCAAGAAGGTGGAGATCAAGCCCCAGGTCCACGAATGGGTCTTTGATGGGGACACGGATTCCGAGCAGTCCATCATTGTGCTGTCCGAGGGCCGCCTCCTCAATCTTGGCAATGCCACGGGACACCCGTCGTTCGTGATGAGCAACTCCTTCGCCAACCAGACCATCGCGCAGATCGAGCTCTGGACCAAGAAGGACCAGCCTGCGGGGGAACGGGAATACGAGAAGCAGGTTTACGTGCTTCCCAAGATTTTGGACGAGAAGGTTGCCCGGCTCCACCTGGACGCACTTGGCGTTGAGCTGACGGAACTGAGCAAGGACCAGGCGGATTACCTGGACCTGGATGTTGCTGGTCCCTATAAGCCGGAGCACTACCGCTACTAAAGTGGTCCAGCGCCATCCAAATCGATGGTGAAAGGCCGGACACGCGAGTAGCGTGGCCGGCCTTTCGGCTAGAATTGGGTGTTCAGTATTGCTTGCCGGGGGACAGGAAGACGGGAACCATGACGGAAGTCGCCAAACGGAAGACAGGCAAGATCCTTGCCATCGTAGGGATCTGCGCCGCTATTGCCGTGGGCGGAATCGGTGTGGCCACCGTGCCCGGGTTGCTGGCTGGTTCGACCCAGGACAGCGGTGTTGCGCCGTCCCCAGCACCCACGGTGGAAGCGAAGCCGGTGGAGCTGGGCATCACACCGTTGGATGGCACCATCGAATGGAATCCCGTGGTGGGGCCGCAGATCAAGGCCGTCAACGGCAAGGTCAAGGACGTGGTCCTGGCTCCCGTGGATGGCGGTACTCCTGTCCAAGGCAAGACCAGCCCGGATGGAAGCACCTGGACCACACTGGAAGTGCTGAAGTTCAAGACCCGGTACAACTATTCCTTCACAGTGGTGGATACCGCCGGGAAGGAAACCAAGAAGACCCAAACCTTCACCACCGTTTCCGCGGCGTATGAGGCAGATGCTTCCATTTACCCCCGCAACGGAACCACGGCCGGTTCGGGCCAGCCCATCGAGATCAACTTCAGCGAGCCCGTGGTGGATAAAGCAGCCATGGAGAAGCGTGTGGCTATCACGGTTTCGTCCGGCCAGCCGGTTGCCTGGCACTGGTACTCGGACAAAAAGGTCCGGATCCGCCCGGAAGCCTTTTGGGCAACGGGCACCACGGTGACCGTGGACATGAAGCTCCTTGGTGTCGATTTCGGCAACAAGATGATCGGAAACGCGGACGTCGTATCCACCTTTACCACCGGCCCCCAGCGCGTGGCCGTGGTGGATGACAACACCAAGACCATGAACGTGTACTCCGACGGGCAGTTGGTCCACACCGCGCCAGTGTCGCTCGGTGGCGAAGATTGGTTGTCGCCTACCGGTTACGCCGTGATTATGGAGCAGGAACGCCACTCCAACTTCAATGCGGGAACCATCGGCCTGAAGCCGGGGGACAAGGGCTACTACCCTCCGTTGGTGGTGGAGTACGCCAACCGCCTGACGTGGTCCGGTGTCTACGTGCACCAAGCCCTGGAAGCGGCCTGGAGTTCAATCGGGGTTGCCAACGTTTCGCACGGTTGCGTGGGCCTGCTGCCGGCGGATGCTGCCTGGTTCTTCAACAACATGAAAACCGGTGACGTCGTTCAGATCCTCAACACCGGGGCACCCGCAGTCGAGCCGCTGGAAGGCTTCGGCGACTGGAACATCCCCTGGGCGAGCTACGCCCAACGCTAAGCCAGCGGGTACGATTGGTCGCAGTGATTATTTCCTGCGGTCTTTGACGAATATTTCCTGCGCCGACCACATGTTGGCCCTTCATTTTGTGCTGCCCTCCACGGTGATTACGGGTTTCCCTGCGGGGAACCCGCCCACGGGTTCCCCGGCTCCTCCCACCGGAATCTCTTTCATCACCTGGAGCACACATGACTCTTCAACCAATTCTTCGCCCGGACTGCGGCAACTGCTTTGCCCTCTGCTGCACAGCGCTGGGATTCGCCCGCTCGGCTGACTTTGCCATCGACAAACCGGCTGCCACGCCGTGCCCGAACATGTCGGCCGACTTTTCCTGCGCCATCCATCAGCGGCTTCGGCCCCGCGGCTTCCGGGGGTGCACCGTCTTTGACTGCTTCGGCGCAGGCCAAGTGGTCTCCCAGCGCACCTTTGGCGGTACAAGCTGGAGGGACAACCCCTCGTCCACGTCCTCGATGTTCGCCGTGTTCAAGGTGGTGAGGCAACTCCACGAAATGCTCTGGTACCTGGCCGAAGCTCAGCAACGCACCTTCGATCCCGACCTCGCTTCAGCAGCGGGCCACCTGTCCGGGCGCATCACCACCACCGCCCAAGGCGACGCAACAGCGATCCTGGAAACCGACGTCGAAATTCTGCATATGGAAGTCCGGGCCCTCCTGATGGAGGTCAGCGAAGAACTACGAGCCTCCTACGGAGCCGAGGACACGCAAACGCACGACGACGGTGCTCACCGGAACGGTGAACACACCGGCGCTGACCTGATGGGCACGGACCTGGCGAACCAACGCCTCTGCGGATCCA
Organism: Paenarthrobacter sp. CM16; assembly: GCF_013179505.1. Classification (GTDB taxonomy): domain Bacteria; phylum Actinomycetota; class Actinomycetes; order Actinomycetales; family Micrococcaceae; genus Arthrobacter. The sequence continues at coordinate 2,690 of NZ_JABMCX010000399.1, forward strand.
ACTTCCGCGGTGCCTACCTGATAGGAGCAAACCTCAGGAACAGCGACCTCACGGCAGCAGACCTCCTGGGAGCCGATCTCCGAGGAGCCCACCTCCACGGCGCGGACCTCTCCAGGGCGCTGTATCTGACCCAACCACAGATCACCGCCGCCGAAGGCGACCCCACAACGCTCCTGCCACAAAGGCTCACAAAACCGGATCACTGGGGCTAACACCCGCAACCGGGACAAGCCGGGGGCCGGCACTAACCGTCAGTGAACGGCAGCTTTTGTAGCCGCTCACCTACGAAAGCGTTCCGCTGCTCCGCCTGGCGGAGGCGGACGAGTTCGCGGTTGCGGCGTTCCCCGAGGACTGCTCCGATGTAGTCCTCGGGGATTGTCCCAGCAGGCGGGGGAGGTGCGACGTACTTTGCGAGTTCCGAGGCGATGGCGGTGGCCATGTTGACCCTGGAGGCCGGGGCCATGAGGTAGGCCTGCTGCACGAAGGTACCTGCCCTGCGGGCGGTAGAGTCGGGGACCCTGCCGATGTCTGCCATGGCAGCCCAGCCCTGCAGGTAGTGCGGTGCCACGGGCATGATCCGGGGTTTGGAGGGGACCCGTTGGCGGAGGGAGTAGGTTCCGGCAACGATGTCGCCGAGGCGTTTGGACCGGTCGTTGAACAGCGCCACACCGATCGCGAGGCCGCCGAAGGTCA
>NZ_JABMCX010000004.1 GCF_013179505.1 Paenarthrobacter sp. CM16
GATCAGGCGGACACTCATTGATCTGGGGCCCAAGGACTCCAACAATTGAACCGCCACCTGGTAGATCATCTGCGCACTGTCCACTGGGGCGTGGACAGTCCGGCTCCGCGAGACGGTTGAAAAGTCCGAGTACCTCAGTTTCAAGGCAACAGTCCTGGCGAGCATGCCGGAACTACGCAGCCGGCCCGCCGTCCGGTGCGACAAACGCAGTAGTTCCCTGTGCAACAAAGCATCGTCAACGGTATCGATGGAGAATGTCTCCTCCGCTCCAATGCTCTTCTCAAGCCTGGTGGGCGTTACCGGACGAGGATCTACCCCCATGGACAAGCGGTGGACATGTTCGCCGCTGGCACCCAATACCTTCTTTAGCGATGCCAAAGGAGTAGCTGCGACATCTGCCACCGTACGGATGCCAAGCCGGGCAAGCACTTCTCCGGTCTTTCCACCGACGCCCCACAGCGCGTTCACAGGGAGGCTGTGGAGATACGCGATGGTGTCCTCGGCATTGATCTGAAGAATGCCATCGGGCTTGCATCGGGTGGAGGCGATCTTGGCAACGAACTTGGTGCCGGCAATACCCACGGATGCAGTAATACCCAGTTCGGACTGGACCCTTCTCCTGATGAGATGGCCGATGTCCAGTGGCGTTCCGAGGCGGCGAATCGCCCCGCCAACATCCAGGAAGGCCTCATCGACGCTGAGGGGCTCCACCAAATCCGTAATGGAAGCAAAGATCTCCATGATCCGGCCGGACACTTCGTAGTACACGGAGTGCCGCGGATTGATGATCACCGCCGAGGGGCACCGCCTCATCGCGATGGACATGGGCATCGCGGACTTCACTCCGGTGGCCCGGGCCTCATATGAGGCGGAGAGGACTACCGAGCGTTCCGCGGGGAATCCGACGATCACGGGCTTTCCCCGGAGATCGGGGCGGCTGCGCAGTTCCACGGAGACGAAAAACGCATCCATGTCCACGTGAAGTATGCTGGTCCGCCTCAGTTCCCGCAGGGCATCACCAGCGCTGCGGGAGGGCTCCTGACCGGCCTCCTGGCCGCTGCCGAATGCTTCCTGCCTCACATCGGCAATACTATGCCCGGCCACTGACTAAACTGGAGGCACAGTCAGCCCCAGCCCCGGAAGGATACCCTGTGAAGCTCTTTGGAACTCCTCGATCGCGAGGGTTTGCCCTGCTCGCAGCAAGTGTCGCCGTGGCGGCCTCGGCATGTACGCCGGCACCGGGAGGCACGGCCGCTCCCTCCCCCACGGAAGCTTCATCGCAGTCCTCGTCCGCCCCCACTGGTTCCGGTTCAGCATCCGCGCCGGAAACCGCGACGACCACCGAATCTGCCACTCCGGCACCTGGCGCAACGGCGACCGTGAACGCCCTCGTTCCGGGTTTCCCTGAGCAATTGATCCCCGTCATGCCCAAGACGTCCGTCCGTTCCAGCAGTTTCGACAAGAGCACCTCGCTGGCAACAGTGGCACTGGTGGGGACCGTCAAAGCTCCGCCGGAGGGTGTGGTGGACTACTACAAAAAATCCTTGGAGGCCCAGGGCTTCAAGCTTGTCCCCGGCCCTGAAGCCGTGGGCAACGTCACCTCGCTGGATTTCATCAGGGGTGACGGTGAGACGGTCAACGTATCCATACGGCAGAAGGAAGGCGTCTCGACGTTCACCATCGGCGCCAACGTGGCGTCCGGGTCCATCAAATGACGGCTCCCGCCCAAGTAGCTTCCGAACAAACGGAGTTCATCAACGGCGTCGCAGGGAAACTGAAAAGCTTCCTTTCAGGGCAACAGGAACTCATGGCTACCGTGTCCCCTGACGTAGAGCCGCTTATCGGCTCGATTTCCAGCCTCGTCACCGGGGGAAAACGCCTCCGAGCACAGATGTGCTACTGGGGCTGGCGGGGTGCAGGTGGGGAACCCGGCAACCTGGACATCGTGACAGCAGGGTGTGCGCTGGAACTCTTTCAGGCTGCGGCGCTGATCCACGACGACATCATTGACCGATCCGACACCCGCCGTGGTGCGCCCAGCGTCCATAAGCGTTTCGGCCAACTCCATGAGATGAACGGCTGGGCTCTGGACAGCGGGCGGTTCGGGGATGCCGCCGCCATTCTGACCGGGGACCTCTGCTTGTCCTTCAGCGAGGAGTCCTTCACCGAGATCGGCCTCCGTGCTGCGGCGGGAACCCCCGCGCGCCGGATCTTCAACGTCATGAGGGCCGAGGTCATGGCGGGCCAATACCTTGACATCCTTGAAGAGGTGGCGGGCCCTGTTCGTGACAGGGCCGGCTCGGTGGACCGCGCAAAGTCGATCATCAGGTACAAGTCAGCGAAATACTCCACGGAACATCCACTGGCATTGGGCGGAGCACTTGCCGGGGCGCGGCCCACGCTGCTCAACGACTACTCGGCGTTTTCCCTGCCGCTGGGTGAGGCCTTCCAGATGCGGGACGATGTCCTTGGCGTCTTCGGCGATCCCGAAACCACCGGCAAACCGGCCGGCGATGATTTGCTGGAAGGGAAACGCACGGTCCTTGTTGGATTCGCATTGAACCAGGCGACGGCCGACGAAGCGGAATACCTGGACCGAATGCTGGGTCATCCGGAACTTGGTGAAGAGGACGTAGCCGGGATTCGCCGGATCATGGTCCAATGCGGCGCCCTGGAGGCTACGGAGTCCTTGATTGCGGAGCTGAGCAACCAAGCCTTTGAAGCCTTGGAACGCCTGCCTCTGGATGAGGTACCGCTGACGGCATTGAGGCAATTGGCCGAGGCCGCCGTCAGTCGCGCTGCTTGATCACGGGCTTCAGCCTGCCTTTGGGCAGCGAAATGACATGACGACGACGGCGGTTACCCGCCGTCGTCGTTTTTCCTCCGGGTCCCGGTGTTCTTCGTTAACCGGGAACGCACTTTTTACCAGGCCAAAGACTGGGCGCGACGCCTGATCTCTGTTTTACGTCCCTCGCGCAGGGCGTCGATGGGGCGCCCCCGCAATGATTCGTCCGGGGTGAAGAGCCAGATGATCAACTCTTCGTCGCTATAACCGGCATCGCTGAGAACCACAATGGTTCCCTTCAAGCTGTCTACAACGTGCCCATCCTGGATAAACAGGGCAGGGATGGAGCGGATATTCCGTTCTCCCCGCCTGATGGCTACCAGCGCACGCTCATCCAAAAGTCCGTGGACTTTGGTGATGGAAACTTCCAGCAGCTCGGCAACATCCGGCAGCGGGAGCCAGTCGGAAACAAGGCTTTCTACATTACTCACGGAACAAGGTTGCCACGCCGCCATGCCCGGCGCCTAGCCGGGGTGCGACGACGGTACCCGGCGGCCGTCTTTATACCGCCCTTTCATTGGCGATAATTCGGTCTCCATAATCCCGAACGACAGAAATTGTTGTGTCGATTGAATAAGTGTGAGAGATTCACACTGATCACACTTGCACCATTGATAACATCAGTAACATTGGCAACACTGACAACAGCGCCACCCAACACCCCGCTGTTGAGATGAGGACACTTTTCATGACGACGCCCCGCTCGCCGAAACGAACCATGAGCATGCCGGTCATTGCGGCAACCACGGCTGCGCTTCCCGCCGTGGTCTTGTCCTCGCTTGCCCTGGCCCAGCCCTCCATGGCTTCCCCGGCACCCCAGCCCCGCAAAGTCCCGGCCACGCTTGCCGCCGCAATGAAGGCACAGGCGGTCAATGCCGGAAATGTCATCCCCGCCCAGGCTGTTGCAACCACCCTGCCCGCGGCCCTGCGCCCCATGGCCCCCTCGGTGCCGGATACCTACACGATCGTCCGTGGCGACACGATCAGCGCAATTGCCCGCCGCTTCAACCTGGACACCAACGCGGTCCTTCAGTTGAACAAGCTCTCGGCCACAACACTGATTTACCCGGGCCAGACCATCAAGCTCACGGGAACGGCATCGTCGGCCCCGTCCCAGCCTGCCGCGCCGGCTGCGCCGAGCACCCCCAGTAACGCTACGATCTACACGGTGGTTTCCGGAGACACCCTCGGCGCCATTGCCGCCAAGCATGGCGTGCCCTTGTCCAGCATTTTCAGCTGGAACAACCTCAGCGGAAGTTCCATCATCTATCCGGGCCAGAAGATCAAGGTCAGCGGAGGCTCCACGCCGTCGGCGCCTGCTGCTCCCGCACCGGCACCTTCGCCTGCACCCGCACCGTTGGCCACCACCGGTTCCTACACCATCAAAGCCGGCGATACCCTCAGCTCCATTGCCTCGCGCCACGGGGTTTCCCTGACCGCCTTGATGACGGCCAACAACGTGTCTGCAACAACCGTCATTTATCCTGGCCAGAAGCTCACCATCCCGGGCACCGGCCTTCAGCCGGCGGGCACCACGACGCCCCTGGTACCGAGCACCTTCCTGGGCTTCACCTACCCTGCCGCTGTCGTCAGCTCGGCCAACGAGAACAAGGCCCTCTTGAACGCTTCACCGGTGCCCAGCCGCGCCGAAATGAAGAGCATCGTGGCGGACACCGCCAGGCGCATGGGCGTCAGCCCCTCCCTGGCGCTGGCTTTCGCAGAACAGGAATCCGGTTTCGATCAGCGGGCCGTTTCGCCTGCCAATGCAATCGGCACCATGCAGGTCATTCCGTCCTCGGGTCAATGGGCCTCGGACCTGGTAGGCCGCAAGTTGAACCTTTTGGACCCTTACGACAACGCAACGGCAGGTGTCGCCATCATCCGCGCACTGATCGCCACCAGCAAGGACCTGGACACCGCGATTGCCGGTTACTACCAAGGCCAGTACTCGGTCAGCAAATACGGCATGTACGACGACACCAAGCGTTACGTCGAATCCATCAAGGCCCGCCAGCGCACGTTCGGCTAGGCTTCAGCAGCACCTCGGAAGGGGCCCGGATCCCATTGGCCAGTCCAATGCGGATTCGGGCCCCTTCCCTGCCTCGTTTAGGATCGTATGGTGCAAGAACCAACGCAGGACCACCTCATCGGGACCATGGTGGACGGCCGGTACCTGGTCCGTTCCCGCCTCGCCAAGGGCGGAATGTCCACCGTTTACCTGGCTACGGACCAGCGCCTCGAGCGCGACGTAGCCCTCAAAGTCCTGCACCCGCACTTGGCAAACGATCCCACCTTCCTCCAGCGCCTGAGCCGCGAAGCAAAAGCCGCTGCGAGCCTTTCCCACCCCCATATCGTGGGCGTGCTGGACCAGGGCGAAGACGGACACATCGCCTACCTGGTGATGGAATACGTCAAGGGCCACACCCTCCGTGACATTCTCACCGAACAGGGCGCATTGGCCCCAAGGCTTGCCCTGGCCTTGATTGATCCCGTAATCGAGGGTCTCGCAGCTGCCCACGGCTCCGGTTTGATTCATAGGGACATCAAGCCCGAGAACGTCCTGATCGCCGACGACGGCCGCATCAAGGTCGGAGACTTTGGCCTTGCCCGGGCAGTCTCGGCCAACACCAGCACCGGCGCCTTGATCGGAACCGTGGCTTATTTGGCCCCCGAACTGGTGCTCGGACAACCGGCGGATGCGCGCAGCGACATCTATTCGGCCGGCATCATGCTGTACGAAATGCTGACCGGCAACCAGCCATACAGCGGTGACTCCCCCATCCAGGTGGCCTATCAACACGTCAACTCCGTGGTGGGACGCCCTTCGGACGTTGTCCCCGGGCTGGCTGAGGACCTCGATGAACTGGTGCAGTGGTGCACTGCAACTGAAGCCGAGAACAGGCCCGTGGACGGCGCTGCATTGCTGGCCGAACTTCGCCACATCCGGACCACCCTGACGGACGAACAGTTGGACCACCGGCAAGGACCGGGGCCCACCCCCTTCCCAGCGGGAACAACAACTGCCCCCGGCAGCGTGGCCGGGAACCCCACCGAAGCGCTGGCCACCACAGCCTCACCCACCGAGTTCATCAGTCACCAAAGCAACCCGACCACCATCATGGCGGCCGGCGGGTCCACTCTCCAGCGCTCCACGGCAGCGGCAGGCATGGATGGCGGGCAGGAACTTCGCCCACCCGGCAAGCGTGAACTGAAAAGGCTCGAAAGGCAGCAGACCAAGGACCGGGCACGGGCTGCGGCCACTCCCCTTCGGCCCCTCCGGGAAGGCAATCCCCGTCGCCGCGGCGTGATCTGGACCATCGTGATTGTTATCCTGGCCATGCTTGCGGCGTCCGCCGGGTGGTTCTTCGGAATGGGACCCGGTTCTCCCGGGACTGTGCCCGACGTCAAGAACAAGACGGTCGCGGAAGCACAGCAACTCCTTCGGACCGCTGGATTCCAGTCCGAGCCCCGCGACGTTTTCGACGACGACATCCTGGCCGGACTCGCTGTCGGAACTGAGCCCGAATCCGGGGCCGAAATACGGAAGTTCCAGCCGATCACCCTATTCGTTTCCAAGGGAGCCCAACTCTTCCCGCTGCCGGACTTAACCGGCGGTACCCTGGACGCGGCCAAGACGGCACTCAACGCCGCGGAAATGGCCTTGGGGAACGTCACTGAAGCCTTTGACGAGAAGGTCCCTGCCGGTGTGGTGATTGCCCAGGACCCGGCCAAGGGTACGGAAGTACGGCACGGTACGCCTGTGGCCCTGGAGGTTTCCAAGGGTCCGCAGCCGATTACGGTGCCTGATGTCCGTGGCAAAGCACAAGACGCCGCAGTCAAGGCCCTCCAGGACGCCGGACTCAAAGCAGTGATCGCTCCGGAGACTGTCAACGACAAATCGGTTCCCAAGGGCGCCGTAGTCTCCCAGATCCCGGCCAACGGCACCCTCACCCGCGGCGAGTCCGTGACGCTTACTGTATCCAAGGGTCCAAAGATGGTCAAAGTTCCCAGCTTCATCGGCAAGCAAGCCGCCGAGGCTGAGAAGGAATTGAAGAAACTGGGCTTGAAGGTTGAAGTCAATAGGATTCTCGGCGGATTCTTCGGTACGGTTCGTGACCAAAACCCCGTCGATGCTGAAGTGCCGGAAGACTCCGTTGTCACGCTGACCGTCGTTTAGAAAGCCGGCTGACCTCAGTAAAAAAGGCGTGGTCCGGAGACATCCGGACCACGCCTTTTTATTGGTTTTCCTACTGCTTGGAGAGCGCGCCTGCCACCAAGAAAGCCATCTCAAGGGATTGCATGTGGTTCAGGCGCGGATCGCACACTGACTCGTAACGGTCCAGGAAAGCGTCCTGGTCAATGGGGTCGGCGCCGCCCAAGCACTCAGCGACGTCGTCACCGGTCATTTCGACGTGTAGACCGCCGGGGACGGTGCCCAGCGAGTGGTGGACCTCAAAGAAGCCACGGACCTCATCGATGACGTCATCGAAGTTGCGGGTCTTGTAGCCGTTCGGCGACGTGACAGTGTTGCCGTGCATGGGGTCGGTGACCCACAGCACCTGGGCACCGGAGGCGGTGACGCGGTCGACGACGGCGGGCAGCTTTTCGCGGATGTTCTTGGCGCCCATGCGCGTGATGAAGGTCAGGCGCCCCGGTTCACGGTTGGGGTCCAGTTTGTCGATCAGCCGCAAGGCGTCGTCACCGCTGGTGGTGGGTCCGAGCTTGACGCCGATCGGGTTCCGCACGCGGGAGAGGAAGTCCACATGGGCATGATCCAGTTCGCGGGTCCGCTCACCGATCCACAGGAAGTGGGCGGAGGTGTCGTACGGCAGGCCCGTGCGCGAATCGATGCGGGTCAGGGCGCGCTCGTAGTCGAGCAGCAATGCTTCATGGCTGGCGAAGAATTCAACCCGCTTGAGCGCCTCGAAGTCCGCGCCGCAGGAATCCATGAAGCTGATGGCACGGTCAATATCGCGTGCCAGTGATTCATAGCGGGCATGCGCAGGGTTTTCCGTGAAGCCCTTGTTCCACTGGTGAACGAGGCGCAGGTCCGCGAAACCACCCTGGGTGAACGCACGGATGAGGTTCAAGGTTGATGCAGAGGTGTGGTACGCCTTCAGCATGCGGCCTGCGTCGTGGGCACGGGACTCAGGGGTGAAGTCGTAGCCATTGACGATGTCGCCCCGGTAAGCGGGAAGCGTGACGCCGTCGCGGGTTTCGTCGTTGGACGAGCGGGGCTTGGCGAACTGGCCTGCCATGCGGCCCATCTTGATGACGGGCATGGCAGCTCCGTAGGTGAGCACCACTGCCATCTGCAGGATGGTCTTGACGCGGGCGCTGATCTTGTCCGCGGTGGCGGCCTCAAAAGTCTCCGCGCAGTCGCCGCCCTGCAGGAGGAAGGCCTTGCCCTGTGCTGCAGCGGCAAGTCGCTCCCGGAGAACATCCACTTCTCCGGCGAAAACCAGCGGTGGCACCACGGAAAGTTCTTTGACGGAGGCGTCGAAAACCTCGGCGTTGGACCATGTGGGCTGCTGGGAGATCGGCAGGTCCCGCCAGGCGTCAAGCCCGGGATAGTTCGCTGCTCCGCTTTGGGCGGTGCTGGCGAGGGAATCTGCTATGGAGGATGCGGTGTTCGCGGTTAGCTCAGTCACCCTTCAAGAGTAGTAGCCTCTGCCAAGGTTCCGGGACAGTGGGCGTAATCGATGCCGCCCTCCGCGTCACAGTTTCCGCGCCGGCCCGTCCCCGTTGGTTCCCGGTTCGTCCCTGTCCTCTGCAATGTCTTCGGTGGCCTCTTCAGTCACCTCGAGTTGGTGGACCGGCTCCGGACCCTTGCCGGCCAACTGGGCCTTGACCACGGCAGCGTACTCATCGACGTATTCCTGGCCGGAAAGGCGCATGAGGGAGTACATGATTTCGTCCGTCACAGCGCGCTGGATCAGACGGTCGTCCTCCATGCCGTAGTAGCGGCTGAAGTCCAGGGGCTGTCCAAAAATGATGCCGACCCTGCGGATGCTGGGCAGCCGCTTGCCGATCGGCTGGACCTTCTCCGTCCCGATCATGGCAACCGGCACCACCGGTACCCGGGTTTGCAGGGCGAGCCGCGCAACGCCCACCTTGCCGCGGTAGAGCCTGGCGTCCGGGCTGCGGGTGCCCTCAGGGTAGATTCCCAGCAGGCCTCCCGAAGCGAGCACGTCCTTGCCTGCCTGCAAGGACATCTCGGACGCTGCCCCTCCGGAACGGTCCATGGGGAGCTGGTTGCTCAGCCTGAAGAACAATGCCGTCAGCCGGCCCTTGATCCCTTTTCCCGTGAAGTACTCGGACTTGGCCAGGAAGATGACCGGCCGGTGCACCATCAGGGGCAGGAAGATGGAGTCCGAAAAGGAGAGGTGGTTGGAAGCCAGGATGGCGGCGCCGTTTTCAGGAACGTTGTCCAGGCCCTTGACCCATGGCCTGAACAGGAGTTTGAGGATGGGACCCAGAAAGATCCTCTTCATGACCCAATAGAACACGTTTGTCCTCCCACGGCCGACGGATGGCATGCTTCCGGCAACCCGGCCCGCACTCAACAGCAACCCTACTCCAGTGAGAAATCTCCGGAACGGTGACACGATGGGACACATGACGGAACGCCACACCTCTGCACCGCCGCTTGCCTTCCACCATGCCGGGCATGGCCCTAATGCCACCACGGGGGTGGCCATCTGTCACGGCTTCACCGGCAGTCCCCTCAGTGTCCTCCCTTGGGCGGAGTACCTGGCCGCTCAGGGGTTCGCTGTTTCAGTACCACTGCTGCCCGGCCACGGCACCAGCTGGCAGGACCTTGCCACAACGCGATGGCAGGACTGGTACCGGACTTTCGAGCAGAGCTACCTGGACCTGGCCGGGCAGACGGAGAAGTGCTTCGTGGCGGGGTTGTCCATGGGCGGCGCCGTAGCCCTCCGTGTGGCGTCGCTGCACGATGTTCCGGGATTGGTCCTGGTCAATCCCGGGCTGAGCTTCTATGACCGGCGGGTGAGGTACGTTGCTGCGCTCAAGTACGTCATGCCGACCACCACGCCGATCGTGGAGGACAAACCGGCTCCGGTCTCCACCGAGGATGGCGACTACTCCAAGACACCGTTGAAGTCAGTCCATGAACTGAAGAAGCTCTTTCGGGCGGCCACGCTGGGATTGCCCAAGGTGCAGGCTCCTGCCCTGGTGTTCAAGTCCTCAGTGGACGAGGTGGTCCCGCCGAGCTCGGTGGCCGCGATCGAACGCCACATCGCATCTTCACGCTTGAAAGTGGTCACGCTTCCGCACAGCGGCCACGTGGCCACGCTGGATGTTGATGCCCCTGCCATTTTTGAACAATCGGCCAGCTTTTTCCGTCAGCACGCCGGGGACAGAGTAGCCTCGGAGTCATCATGAACATGCTTCAGGATTTCTCGCCGTTCCTCAGCAACTGGAACGGGACAGGCCCAAGAGTGGGCGTGGTCATGTCCCACGGCTTTACCGGCAGCCCGCACAGCGTCAGGCCGTGGGCCGAGCACCTGGCAGCGGCCGGTTATGCCGTCAGGCTTCCGTTGCTGCCGGGCCACGGCACCAATTGGCAGGACATGGCCACCCGGTCCTGGCGGGAGTGGCACCGTGCAGTAGATGAGGCCTACCTTGAACTGGCCGCCGAGTGTGACTATGTCTTCAGCACCGGATTGTCCATGGGCGGCACCCTTGCGCTCCGCATTGCCGCCACTCGTCCTGTGGCAGGAACTGTGGTGGTCAATCCCGGTTTGGTCCTGGATGATCCACGGGCTGTCATTGTCGCTGCGCTCAAATACGTGGTAAAAACAACACCCGCCATTGCCAACGACATCCTCAAACCGGACCAGAATGAAGGCGCCTACGCCCGCACCCCTGTTGCCGCGGCGCACCAGTTGAAGAAGATGTACAAGGACACTGCGGCTATCCTGCCGCGCATCCACTCCCCCGTCCGTGTCTACAAATCCACTGTGGACAACGTGATCTCGGAGGCAAGCCTGGATTTCCTGCGAGCCCGGGTCAACGCTCCCGTGGATGTCTCCTACCTCAGGAACAGCTACCATGTAGCAACCCTCGACAACGATGCCCCGGAGATTTTTGAGGGAACCGTGGAATTCATTCAGAAAACCGTTGCAACCCTGGCCGGAAACGGGCCCTCCCCCGAAAAGGACACAGCCCATGAACAGGCCTGATGCCAACTCAGCCGATCAGAGCGCCAACAAGGACGACGACGCCGTGTGGCTGGACCTGGTGGCCCGGTTGGAGGGGACCGGAAGCCCCGACGCCGGGAACACACCTTCGGCAGGCAGCCGTGACCCGGATCCTGACAAAGGCGGGCCGCAGTCCCGTGAATCCAGCAAGGCATTCAAGGATTTTGATCCCTTGGGGTTGTCCAACCCGCCTGCTGAACGGACAGCGGTTCCCGCGGCTTCCGAGGCTGGTGGCCGCCCCTTGGGACCACGAGACTTCGAGGTCGAGGACGACGACGACGCCTTTGTCCCGGAGGAGCCTCCGAGCCTTGCCGGCACGGAGCCCCTGACCATGCTGGCCTGGGTTGGCGCTGTGGGAGGGCCCATCGCGCTGCTCTTCACCGCGATGTTCTGGCGGTCCGCTCCCCTTGTTGCGATCCTGGGAATCGTAGCCGCTTTCGTCGCATCGGTGGTGTTCCTCATCATGAGGCTTCCGCAGGAGAAGAACGAGGACGACGACGGCGCCCGCATCTAGGTGCCGAGGCTCCGCCCTCTGCGGCGGGTAGCTTTAGCTGTGGGCGCGTCCGCTGACCCGGGAAAGGTCTGCGGCGCCGATCATCCCGGCACGTGGACCAAGGGCGGCGAGTTCGATCCCCGCCATGGGCCGGAATCCCCTGCCCGTGAGGTTTTTCGCGAACGACTCCCGTGCTGGTCCGGCCAACAATTCTCCGGCGTCGCACAGTCCACCTCCGATCACGAACATGCCAGGGTCAAGTGCTGCGGCAAGGTTGGCCAGTCCCAAACCCAGCCATTCGCCTTGATCTGCAAGGAGCTCGCGGGATGTGGCATCGCCTTCGAGGGCCAACGCCGTAACGGCTGCCCCCGTGAGGTTATCGGCGGTTCCGCCTGCCTTCTCCAGGAGGGCCCTGCCCTCCGGTGAATTGGTCCGGACAAGTTGGCGGGCTTCGCGCCCCAGGGCGTTACCGGATGCGTACTGTTCCCAGCACCCGCGGTTGCCGCACTCGCAACGGTGTCCGCGGGGAAAGATGATCTGATGGCCGAATTCGCCCGCCACGCCGTACCGTCCACGTTCCACCCGGCCATCCATGACCATGGCCCCGCCGATGCCCGTACCCAGCGTGACGCAAACCAGCCGGCTTTCCCCCTGGCCGGCGCCGAAGCGCCACTCGGCCCAGGCGGCCGCATCGGCGTCGTTCGTCAGCAGGACCGGACGTCGCAGCAGTTTCTGGAGGCTGGCGCGGAGGGGCTCGTTACGCCAGGCAAGATGCGGACTGAACAGCACCGTCCCGCCGTCGAGGTCCATCCACCCCGCTGCGCCGATTCCGACCGAAGCCACGCGGTGCTCGGCGCTGAGCTCGTCCACAAGTTCCACGATGGTCTGCTCTACTGCCCGGGGGTCGGCTCCCGGAGTGGATCTGCGGGCCTCAGCGAGAACACGGCCTTCGGCATCCACAACGCCCGCAGCTACTTTGGTGCCGCCAATGTCTATTCCTATCGCCAGGCCGCGACGACCCAAATGGCTCCGGCGGGCAGCCCACGGCACGTCTTTCCATGCTGAGGCCTGTGGCTTGGGTCTGGCACGAAAAGAGGACCGTAGTGCGGGCATCCCCTCATCATATTCCGCTGGACTGCGGGACCCTGCATCGGCAGGCCTGAGGGGCCCTGAGTTGCCTGAAATGACAGCACATCCGTAAAGTTACTCGCCAGTAGGTGAAATAGGACACACCTCCGCGAGCGGGCATACTAGAGTGAAAGCAGCCCCTCGTGGCCCGTGGATATCAAAGGAGCTACCGTGCGTGAAATCAGTGTTCCTCCCCTCGTCAATATCGCCCCGGAAACCAACATCACGGACTTCGTGATCCGGGAGGCCGAAAAGGCGTCAAACCCAGCACTGTTCTCCAAGCTGGACAGCAATGGGCAGTGGCAGGACATCCGGGCCAAGGACTTCCTTGCGGACGTCAGGGCCTTGGCAAAGGGCCTGATTGCCAGCGGCGTTGGCACCGGTGACCGGGTGGGCATCATGTCCAGGACCCGTTATGAATGGTCCCTGGTTGACTTCGCCATCTGGTTTGCCGGAGCGGTCTCGGTCCCGATCTACGAAACGTCCTCGCCCTCCCAGGTGGCCTGGAACCTCGGCGATTCCGGCGCGGTGGCAGCTTTCGGCGAAGCGGCACACCATGAGGACGTCATCCGCCAGGCAGTGGCAGCCGAGGACATCAGTTCCGTGGCCAACGTCTGGCAGCTTGAGGGCGCCGGCCTTGATGCGCTGCGCGCGGCCGGAGCAGGAGTTCCCGACGACGAACTCGAGTCACGCCGTTCCTCTGCGGGCCTGGCCGATCTCGCCACCATCATCTACACCTCCGGGACCACCGGCAGGCCGAAGGGTTGCGAACTGACCCACGGCAACTTTGTGGAACTTTCGGAGAACGCCCGCGCATCACTTCCCGAAATCATCAATGAGTCCGGGAAAACCATCATGTTCCTCCCGTTGGCCCACGTCTTTGCCCGGTTCATCTCCGTGCTGGCAGTGGCCGGCGGCGTCAAAGTGGCCCACACTCCGGATATCAAGAACTTGTTGGCGGATCTCCAGAGCTTCCAGCCGACGTTCATCCTTGCTGTCCCCCGCGTCTTTGAGAAGGTCTACAACTCAGCCTTGACCAAGGCTGAGGACGGCGGCAAGGGTGCCATCTTCCATCGCGCCGTTGACACTGCGATCGCCTACTCGAAGGCACGCGAGTCCGGCTCCCTGGGCCTGGGCCTGAAGATCAAGCACGCCGTGTTCGACAAACTGGTTTACGGCAAGCTCCGCGCAGCCATGGGCGGCCATGTAGCGCATGCCGTGTCCGGCGGCGGCCCGCTGGGCGAACGCTTGGGCCACTTCTTCCAGGGCATAGGGCTGCAGATCCTGGAAGGCTACGGGCTCACCGAAACCACGGCACCGATTTCCGTGAACACGCCCTCCATGATCAGGATCGGTACAGTGGGCGCCCCCTTGCCGGGCAACTCGGTGAAGATCGCCGACGACGGCGAAATCCTTGCCAAGGGCGTCTGTGTGATGCGCGGCTACTACAAGCGCGAAGACCTGACGGCAGAGACCTTCATCGACGGTTGGTTCCGCACCGGCGATATCGGTGAACTCGACAACAATGGGTTCCTCAAGATCACCGGCCGCAAGAAGGAAATCATCGTGACGGCCGGAGGCAAGAACGTGGTTCCGGCGTTGCTCGAGGACCAGATCCGCGCCGACGCACTGGTCTCCCAGGTGTTGGTGGTGGGAGACAACCGCCCGTTCATCGGCGCCCTGGTCACCCTTGATGAAGAAGCCCTTCCGGGCTGGTTGGAACGCCACGGACTGCCGTCCAGCACTTCGCTGGGCGAGGCTGCGGAACACCCCGTCATCAAGGCTGCCGTCCAGGAGCTCATCAGCAAGGCCAACCAGTCCGTGTCCCAGGCTGAGGCCATCAAGTCGTTCCGCATTGTTCCTGCCGACTTCACGGAGGCCTCAGGCCACCTCACGCCGTCCCTCAAGGTCAAGCGGGCACAGGTCATGAAGGACTTCGACGCCGTGATCGAGCAGATGTACTCAGCTCCGCGCGGTTCCTGACACACCGGCACCGGCAGCATCCAACCCGCAGGATCCAAGAAGCAGCACAAAAAAGTACCCCGTCCGGAAGCTTCCGGACGGGGTACTTTTATGGTCGGATTGCTAGCCGATCACCAGCAGCAAATCGCCGCCCTGGACCTGCTCCACCGAGGAAATAGCCAGGCGTGAGACCGTGCCTGCTACCGGGGTGGTGATGGATGCCTCCATCTTCATGGCCTCAATGGTGGCTACGGTATCTCCGGCGTTGACCACATCGCCGGCCTTGACCGTAACGGTCACAGCACCGGCGAACGGAGCCGCAACCTGGCCGGGCTGGGCTGGATCGGCCTTCTCTGCGGCCTTGACGTTGCTGACCACTGAACGGTCGCGGACAACCACCGGACGGGACTGGCCGTTGAGCGTACACATCACCGTGCGCATGCCCTTTTCATCGGCTTCGGACACAGCCTCAAGCTGGGCGATAAGGCGGACGCCCTTTTCCAGCTCGATCACATGCTCGGAGCCCTGCTGGAAACCGTACAGGTAGTCACGGGTATCCAGCACGGAGATGTTTCCGTAGGTCTCCACGCTCTTCAGGTAGTCCTTGGTGGGACCTGCGAAGAGCAACCGGTTCAGCGTATGCTGGCGCGTCTTGGAGTCGCCCTTGAGCGCAGCACTGTCCTCGGCACTGATATCAACGTCGCGGACCTTGACGCTGCGGCCCTGAAGGGCCTTGGTGCGGAAGGGCTCGGGCCAGCCTCCGGGAGGATCACCGAGTTCGCCGGAAAGGAATCCGATGACGGAATCGGGGATGTCGTAGTTCTGCGGGTTCTCGTTGAAGTCCGCAGGATCAGCGTTCAAGCCAACCAGGTGCAGGGCAAGGTCACCCACCACCTTCGAAGAAGGCGTCACTTTGACCAGCCGGCCCAGGATGCGGTCGGCTGCGGTGTACATATCTTCGATGGCTTCGAACTGCTCCCCCAATCCCAGCGCGATGGCCTGCTGGCGAAGGTTGGAGAGTTGGCCGCCTGGAATTTCATGCTGGTAGACCCGACCTGTGGGGCCCGGCAACCCGGACTCGAAGGGGGCGTACACGCGGCGGACGGCTTCCCAGTAAGGCTCCATGGCACCGACGTTGGCAAGGCTGAGGCCGGTGTCACGCGGGGTGTTGGCCAACGCTGCCACCAAAGCCGAAGCAGCAGGCTGGCTGGTGGTCCCGGCAAGCGATGCAGCTGCGACGTCAACGGCGTCCACACCTGCTTCGACGGCGGCCAAAAGGGTCGCAAGCTGCCCGCCGGCGGTGTCGTGCGTGTGGAGATGTACCGGCAGGTCAAAACGCTCGCGCAGCGCCGTTACCAGCTTGGTGGCGGCAGCAGGACGCAGGAGGCCTGCCATGTCCTTGATGGCGAGGATATGCGCACCGGCGTCGACGATCTTCCCTGCGAGGTTCAGGTAGTAATCGAGGGTGTACAGGTCCTCATTGGGATCAAGGAGGTTACCGGTGTAGCACAGGGCCACTTCTGCTACAGCGGTTCCAGTGGCACGCACGGCCCGGATGGCAGGAGCCATCTGGTTCACGTCGTTGAGGGCGTCGAATATACGGAAGATGTCGATGCCCGTAGCTGCGGCTTCGTTGACGAAAGCCTCGGTTACTTCCTCAGGGTACGGCGTGTAGCCAACAGTGTTGCGGCCGCGGAGGAGCATCTGGAGGCAGGTGTTCGGAAGTGCCTGGCGGAGCGCCGCCAGACGATCCCAAGGGTCCTCGCCGAGGAACCGCAAAGCGACGTCGTACGTGGCACCGCCCCAGGCTTCGACTGAAAGGAGTTCGGGCATCAGGGCAGTCACCGCCGGTCCGGCCGCAACAAGGTCGCGGGTGCGCACGCGGGTGGCCAGCAGCGACTGGTGGGCGTCACGGAAGGTGGTGTCCGTGACGGCCAATGCCTGCTGCTCGCGAAGTGCCTTGGCAAAGCCCTCAGGCCCCAGTTCCATCAGCTTCTGCCGCGATCCTGAGGTGGGAACAGGTCCCTCGATCACCGGCAACTTCCTGGCCGGGTCCGAGTGGACCGTGAGCTCACCGTTGGGCTTGTTTACTGTCACCTCGGCCAACCACGTCAGCAGCTTGGTGCCACGGTCGGCGGAAATATGCGATTTCAGCAGCTCCGGACGCTTATCAATGAAGTCCGTGGCCACGTTGCCTGCGTTGAAGTCAGGATCAGCAAGAACAGCCTGCAGGAAGGGAATGTTGGTAGAGACGCCACGGATACGGAACTCGGCCAAGCCGCGGCGGGCACGGGCCACTGCTGCCGGGTAGTCCCTGCCACGGCACGTCAACTTGACCAGCATGGAGTCAAAGTGCGGGCTGATCTCGGCACCCGAGTAGACGGTACCGCCGTCGAGCCTCACACCGGCACCGCCGGCAGAGCGGTAGCCGGTGATCTTTCCTACGTCCGGACGGAACCCGTTGGCGGGGTCTTCTGTGGTGATGCGGCACTGCAGCGCGGCACCCTTGATGGAGACGGTCTCCTGGCTCAGGCCAAGGTCCGCCAGGGTCTCCCCCGAAGCGATGCGCATCTGCGCCTGCACCAGGTCCACGTCCGTGATTTCCTCGGTGACAGTGTGCTCCACCTGGATCCGGGGGTTCATTTCAATGAACACATGCTGGCCGGCGCGCTCACCCTCGGTGTCCACCAGGAACTCGACGGTTCCCGCGTTGACGTAATTCAGGGCTTTGGCGAAAGCGACGGCATCACGGTAGAGCGCCTGGCGGATGTTCTCATCCAGGTTCGGCGCCGGGGCAATCTCCACCACCTTCTGGTGGCGGCGCTGCAGGGAACAGTCACGCTCGAAGAGGTGCATGACGTTGCCCTCGGCGTCGGCAAGGATCTGCACTTCAATGTGGCGGGGACGCAAAACAGCCTGCTCAAGGAACATGGTGGGATCCCCGAACGCTGCGTCTGCCTCGCGCATGGCGGACTGCAAGGCCTCAGGGAGGGCTTCACGAGTCTCCACACGGCGCATTCCGCGTCCACCACCACCGGCAACAGCCTTGGCGAAAATGGGGAACCCGATCTCGTCTGCTGCTGCGATGAGCTCGTCAAGGTCCTTGGACGGCTTGCTCGACTTCAAAACGGGCACGCCCGCCTTGCGGGCCGCTTCCAAAGCTGCAACCTTATTGCCTGCGAGTTCCAGCACCTCCGCCGGCGGGCCCACGAAGGTGATTCCCGCGGCTTTAGCCGCGCGGGCAAGGTCCGGGTTCTCCGAGAGAAAGCCATAACCGGGGTAGATGGCGTCAGCGCCGGCTTCCTTGGCAACGCGGACAACCTCCTCCACGTCCAGGTAGGCGCGGACAGGATGGCCCACCTCGCCGATCAGGTAAGCTTCGTCGGCCTTCTGCCGGTGGATCGAGTTGCGGTCCTCGTGCGGAAAGACGGCTACGGTCTTGGCGCCCAGTTCATAACCAGCGCGAAACGCCCTGATCGCGATTTCGCCGCGATTGGCCACCAGAATTTTCGAAAACATACTTCTCCTGCATCATTGCGGGTGGATCGGTCGGTGGTCACAGTGTGTAGTGCCGCCAGCATCAAACACAAATCTTTGTGGCAACCATCACAATGGATTCGTCATGTGGGCTGTATATGCGTGCGCGCGATCCCGCTGCATGCTAATGCCCGGCTTTGCCCGCGTTGCCCGGGCGCGTAGAAAGCGGGATTCGGCGGCGATGCACCATATGATGTTGAGGGGGCTTCGGCAAGCCCCGGCTCCGGCGCTTCCGGAGCCGAATCAGCGCGATACGGCAACCGGCGTTAGGTTTTGGGTTTTCAAGTGCAAGTAGTCAGCATCAGCAGCCTCAAAGGTGGAGTGGGAAAGACGTCCGTGACCACCGGTCTGGCGTCCGCGGCCCTTGCCGCCGGCATCCCCACCCTGGTGGTGGACCTCGATCCCCATGCCGACGCAACCACGGCCCTGGGTGTTCAGCCCGGCGGGAAACTCGACATCGGCCGGATGTTGAAAAGCCCCCGCAAGGCCCGGCTCCAAGACAACGTGGCGGGCAGCAGTTGGGTATCCAACGGCTCCAGCGACGGAACCCTTGACGTCGCAGTGGGCTCGGCGTTCACCGGAATCTATGACCGCCCCGATCTGGGCCGCCGTGACCTGCGGAGGCTTTCTGGGGTACTGGCCGGCACCTCCGCCTATGAACTGGTCCTGGTGGACTGTCCGCCGTCCCTCAATGGGTTGACGCGCATGGCGTGGAGTGCCAGCGACCGTGTGGTGCTGGTGGCTGAGCCCGGACTGTTTTCCGTGGCCGGTACTGAACGCACCATGCGGGCCATCCAGCTCTTCCGGCAGGAGTTCGCTCCCCATCTGGCTCCCGCGGGCATCGTAGCCAATCGGGTAAGGACAGGGTCCGCCGAGCACACGTTCCGTTTGGCTGAAATGGAGTCCATGTTCGGTGAACTGCTGCTGACTCCACACATTCCCGAACAGGCCAACTGGCAGCAGATCCAAGGTGCAGCCCATTCCGTGCACCATTGGCCGGGAGATTCAGCCAAGAACTCCGCCAAACTGTTCGACGCCCTCCTGCAGAGTCTCCTGGCTGGACAACCTCCCCTGCGCGACCGCCGTCAGCGCTGACTGAGGCGCGAGGCCTGGGACAGCCGGGCTGAATACCGTCACACCTGAGGCATCCCTCACCACGAAAAAAGCCCCGTCCCATCAAGGGAGGAGGCTTTTTCGCTTAAATATCCTGCGGTGCTTAGCCGATGCGCCGGGCTACCCGGCGCTTGCTTAGTTCGTCGTCCGGAAAGGACTGCTCCACGGCATGTTCGCTCGGAAGCGCGGCCAGGCTCCCCTCAACTTCCCGCCATACGCGTCCAACGGCGATGCCGAAGACGCCCTGTCCGCCCTGGACGAGGTCGATGACTTCGTCAGCCGAGGTACATTCATAGACACTGGCGCCATCGCTCATGAGCGTTATCTGTGCAAGGTCCTCAACGCCCCGTTCGCGGAGGTGCTCCACTGCGGTTCGGATCTGCTGGAGGGAGACACCAGTATCAAGGAGCCTCTTGACCACTTTGAGAACCAGGATGTCGCGGAATCCATAGAGACGCTGCGACCCGGATCCGGCCGCGCCGCGCACAGCCGGCTCCACGAGGCCCGTGCGAGCCCAGTAATCGAGTTGGCGGTACGTGATACCTGCGGCTTTGCATGCAGTGGGGCCGCGGTAGCCCGCGTCCTCGTCCAGCACGGGAAGGTCCTCTGTGAAGAGCAAACCTTGGGCGCCGGATGCGGGCGCAGCAATGCCGGTCGAGGCCTGCTTCAGCTCGCCTGCTTCGCCTTTCGGACTCACGTGACCTCCTTGTTCTCAGTTCCCTTGGGGACGGTGCATACCCTGACACAACACTGAAATGCAGCAGTGTAATTCCCACAAGTCCGCACCTTCCAGTGTGACTTGCGCGGGCAGTGTATGCAACGGGAACTTGATATCTTCGACGTTAGGCCCGTCCGGGGCCGAGGTCAAAGACCTTGGCCCCAATTTCCCATCGTGTCGAAACTTTCACCCTCAACTTTAGGCTTAGGGTCTCTCAGCCTTCGAAGTCTTCGGGTTCCACGTCGTCCAGGAACTCACGGAAACGGCGCATTTCCCGTTCTTCATCCACGCTGGGATCGGGCTCGGAATCCTCGCCCTCATCGTGTTCGGTAATCCGGACGCCGGCTTCCTCCATGACAGCGTCGGCGCACCAAATACGGCATTTGGCGCGGAGGGCCAGCGCCAGCGCGTCCGAAGCCCGCGAACTGACCACGGTGCCGTCGTCGAACTGCAGTTGTCCGTAAAAGATGTTGTCCTCAACAGCCACGATGTTGACGCTGATGATGGTGTGCCCCAGGGATTCAACAACGTCCACCAGGAGGTCGTGCGTCATGGGGCGGGGCGGTACCACGCCTTGTTGGGCCAAAGCGATGGCGCTGGCTTCGGGGGTGCCGATCCAGATGGGCACGTGCCGCTCGCCATTGAGCTCCCGAAGAAGCACCAACGGCTGGTTGGACGGCAGTTCGATGCGGACGCCAACAATTTCGACTTCAATCATCAGCTGTCCATCCGGGAGATGCGGTCATGGACCAGTGCCCTGTGCAGGGTAAGGCAGAGTTCACTGATCTCACGGGCGGCTTCTGCTGCGCGGGCTTGGGATGCGGCGTCGCGGCGCGAGGTCAACGGCGCCACGGCCCGTTCCACCAGGCCAAACTCGCGTTCTGCAGCAGCTTGGAAAGGACGAAGGTGCCGCGGCTCCAGTCCGTGTCCCTCCAACTGAACGCAAGCACGCGCCACTTGGAGCGCGTGTTCATCAAAACGTCCGCCGACGTGGCTGATCAGCCCGAAACTCAGGAGGGATTCCAGCAAGGGCACGCTGGCACCGGACTCGGAGCGCAACTGCTCCTCGGTCAGTGCCCTAGCCCTCCCTTGCACCTCGGCAGCCATCCCGGCCGAGACCGCTTTGGGAGCAACGGTTACGCCGGGTGGCAGGTTCTCCGGCCGCTCCCCGCGATCAATGGCATCCAGATAGTCCTTGATGACCTTCAGCGGAAGGTACTGATCCCGCTGCAGTGCGAGCACAAAACGGAGCCGTTCGACGTCACTGTCCGAATATTGTCTGTAACCGGCAGCGGTCCGTTTGGGATTGATGAGCCCCTTTTCCTCCAGGAAACGGATCTTGGACGCAGTCATTCCGGGGAAGTCATCACTCAGCTGGGCGAGGACTTCCCCAATGTTAAGGACCTGTGGTCCACGGCGGTCAGGCTGGGCGATAGCCAAAGGCAGGTACCCCGTCAGACTTGGCCTGCTGCGCGGACAGGGCTCATGTAGTAGGTCAACCGGAACTTGCCGATTTGTACCTCATTGCCGCTCTTCAGCTGCACACGGTCAACGCGGTCGTGGTTGACGTATGTTCCGTTGAGGCTGCCCATGTCCACCAGTTCGAATCCGGTGGCCGTCCGAAGGAACTGGACGTGCTTGCGGGACACCGTGACGTCATCAAGGAAGATGTCCGCGTCCGGGTGCCGTCCCGCGGTAGTGGTGTCCGCATCCAAGAGGAACCGCGCACCGGCATTGGGCCCGCTGTGCGCAATGAGCAACGCCGAGTTGGGCGGAAGTGCTTCCACGGATGCACGCTCTTCAGGGGCCAACTTGGGTGCGATGCTGGGCTCGTCCCACGTTGGCGTGATGCTGATCGAGGTGGTCTCCGACGTGGGCTGTTCCTCCGCGCCGTTCCCGACATTGGCTTGATTCTGTTCGCCGCCAACCATGGAATTTCCTCCTCATCTGCCGGCAGTTCCAAAACCTGCCAGCCACTTCCGCATCCCGGTACCGCCGGGCAAATCGGTTGCTGGCCCGTCGTCGCGCATTTCCCGCTCAGGAAATTCAGCCTGACGGGCCAGATAACTTTAGCCTACCTGTTGTTCGTACTCTGATGCACTGAGCAGGGAATCCACTGCATCCGCTTCTGCGAGTTTGACCTCAATGAGCCACCCTTCACCGTAGGGATCGGAGTTAATCAGCGCAGGATCGGTGTCCAACGCGTCATTGCGATTAATGACCTCACCGCTCACCGGTGCATAAATGTCACTGACGCTCTTGGTGGACTCAACTTCCCCCACCACCTCGTTGCCGGTGACCTTTGTCCCGGGCTCGGGCATCTGGGCGTAGACAACGTCTCCCAGCGCGTCCTGCGCAAAGTCGGTAATACCAATCCGCACCACGCCATCGGCGTCCGGAGCGGTAACCCATTCGTGCTCCGCGGTATAGGAAAGTTCTTCTGGAATATTGCTCACGGGTGGCCTTTCATCGGGACAATGACGAACCTCGACGGCGGCCTGTGCTGGTGGCCGCCGCTGAAAGTATAGGCACATTTCCCCTGTGCCCAAGGGGGTCTCTGCCATGATTGACCCATGACTGAACAAGCACAAGTACCAGCTCGGAAAAAGCGCAATTGGGGCGCCAAATTAATCCTGATCCTGGTGGCATTGCTTGTCGCTGTGGCCGCCTTCTTTATTCTGGGGGCCATTCTCCCCCGCTGGTGGTCCGATGTCATTGCCGGGCAGATCAAGCGGGATCTTGGAGCCAGTGTCCTGGTGGGCATGTTCTATGGCTTTGTCTTCACTTTCATCCCCCTCCTTGTTGCCTGGCAAGCCACCCGGAAGGCGGTGGCCTGGCCGTGGAAGATCGTCATCCTCCTGGTGGCAGTTGCCCTCGCCATCCCGAATCTGCTCACGGCCGGCATTGCCTTTGGAACCACGGAATCAGCTCACGCCGGGCAGCGGACTTTGAGTGTTGACGCAGGCTTCTTCACAACCTGGACCGCCATTTCCGCTGTTGCAGCGGTGGTCGTCTTCATCACGGTCACGGTTCTTTGGGCCTTGTGGCGCAGGCGGGGCAAGCAGATGAAAGCGTTGAAGCAGGCGGAGAACCAGCGCGTCAAGGCCGCGCAAACCACAGCATCGGAAACGCAGGGCCCCGTGCCGGGCGCTTAGGCTCCTAAACGCGTGAAGCCCGCCACGGAACATTCCGCGGCGGGCTTCTTTTTGCTTTGGGCAATCCTCAGGCGACGGTGGCCCCGCGTGGTTCGCGTTCGACGTCGGGCGCTTCAGCAGGTGCCTCAACTCCCCCGCGCTTGGCGGCCGCAGCGGCAAACACCATGACCAGCAACGCAGCGACAGTAATTCCGGCGCCCGCCCAGATGGGCGAGGTGTAGCCGAGGCCGGCGGTGATGGTCACGCCGCCGAGCCACGCTCCGAGCGCGTTACCCAGGTTGAAGGCGCCGATGTTTGCCCCGGATGCCAGCGTAGGCGCCGTGGAGGCGAAGTGCATGACACGCATCTGGAGCCCGGGAACCGTGGCGAAGCCGAACCCTCCCATGAGCGCAAGCGAGACCAGCGTGGCAATGCTGTTGGACGCGGTGAGTGCAAAGAAGACCAGCACCGCCACCAGCCCGGCGAGAATGACAATGAGTGATGCGTCAAGGGCCTTGTCGGCTGCCTTGCCACCCAGGAAGTTTCCGACGAAAAGTCCGCCGCCAAAGAGCACCAGGAGCCAGGGCACGGCGCCGGAGTCGAAGCCGGAGACTTCCGTCAGCGTGAAGGCAATGTACGTGAAAGCACCGAACATGCCACCGAAACCGAGGACTGTCACGGTGATGGACAGCCATACCTGGCCGGACTTGAAGGCACCGAGTTCACTGCGAAGGCCCTTGGTGGGCTCCGTGGAGGCCTTGGGAACCATCAGCGCAATGCCGGCCAGCGCAATAACACCGATGACAGTGATCGCCCAGAAAGTCGAGCGCCACCCGAAGCTCTGGCCCAGGAGCGTGCCGAAGGGAACGCCCAGTACGTTGGCGGCAGTGAGGCCGGTGAACATGATGGCGATCGCTCCGGCCTTCTTGTGGGCCGGAACCAGGCTGGCAGCAACCACCGATCCTATTCCGAAGAAGGCACCGTGGCAGAGCGCCGCGACAATGCGACCCAGGAGCATGGCCGTGTAGCTGTCGGCGATGGCGGACATGAGGTTCCCCGCAATGAACAGCACGAGGAGGCCCATGAGGACCGGCTTGCGGGGCAGCCTGGTGACGGCGGCGGTGACCAGGAGGGCACCGACGGTGACGCTGAGGGCATAGCCGGAGATGAACCACCCGGCAGAAGCCTCGCTGACCTGAAAGTCGGCAGCAACTTCGGGCAAGAGGCCCATGATCACGAATTCGGTCTGTCCGATGCCGAATCCGCCGAGGGCAAGGGCAATCAACCCTGCGGGCATGTGGAGCTCCTTCAAATGATCGGTTCCGCGGTGAGGTGGAAGTGCGTCGCCGGGAACCGTAGAATAATAGTTGCAGACGCTCTATATATAGTTGCACACGCTATGTACTTGCGCAAGCAACTAGTTTTCGGCATCTCGATTTACACGACATCAAGGCAGGAGCACAGCAGACATGGGCATCAAGGATGACGCCGTAGAAGTACGGGCACAGGGTTGGCGTACCCTTGCCGCCCTGCACGGGAGCATCGAGGCCGAGCTGGAGAAGGCACTCCAGTCATCCAGTGACCTCTCGGTGGTGGAGTACACGGTGCTGGATGCCCTCAGCCGCCAGGATGGCTGGCACATGCGCATGCAGCAACTTGCCCGCGCCACCGCCCTGTCCAGTAGCGCCACCACCCGCCTGGTCAACCGCCTCGAGGACCGCGGCCTGCTCAACCGCATCCTGTGCGCCGATGACCGTCGCGGCATTTACACCGAACTGACGGTGGCCGGCCAGAAGCTTCTTGAAGACGCCAAGCCCGTGCATGACGAAACGCTCGCCTCCGCCCTTGAGGCCGCAGAGTCCGTGCCGGAGTTGGAGCCACTTGTGCGAGCCCTCGGCGCGCTGCAGAAGGTTTAGCACCACCCCGCCAACCCTTCGTTTCACCCGACAGGAACGCCGGGTGAAACGAATGAGGCCGGAAACAAGAAAGGACCGGAATCCCGCGCCTCCGCGTGATTCCGGTCCTTCGTTGTCGGGCTGACAGGATTTGAACCTGCGACCCCTTGACCCCCAGTCAAGTGCGCTACCAAGCTGCGCTACAGCCCGCTGGTTCCACCGTTCTCCGCCTAAGTTCTTCTCCGAAGAGTCCCACCTAAGCAGTCCGGCCGAACCACCTCCAAAAGCTTACACGAAGTTGGAGGTCGGAGACGCCATCACAGCCAAAGTGGGCTGTGATGCGCGTCTCACTTAGCGCTTCTTGCCACGCTTTTCGCGAACGCGCATGTTGACCTCGATGGGCGTACCCTCGAAGCCGAACGTTTCGCGAAGGCGACGCGTGATGAAGCGGCGGTATCCGGGATCCAGGAACCCGGTGGTGAAGAGCACGAACTTCGGCGGCCGGCTGGAAGCCTGCGTGCCGAAGAGAATGCGCGGCTGCTTGCCACCACGGACCGGGTGCGGGTGCGCTGCAACCAGCTCGCCCAGGAACGCGTTGAGGCGTCCCGTGGGGATGCGGCGGTCCCAGCTCTCCAAGGCGATGTCCAGCGCAGGAACCAGGCGGTCCTTGTGCCAGCCGGTCTTGGCTGAGATGTTGACCCGGGGCGCCCATTCAACGTGCGCCAGGTCCTGCTCGATTTCACGTTCGAGGTACCGGCGGCGTTCATCGTCCAGCAGGTCCCATTTGTTGAAGGCGAGGACCAGCGCACGGCCGGATTCGATGGCCAGCTGCAGGATGCGGACATCCTGCTCGCTGAGGACTTCGTCCACAGCAAGAAGCACGACGGCGACCTCCGCCTTCTCGAGCGCTGCCTGCGTCCGCAGGGAAGCGTAGAAGTCGGCGCCTTGGGCCATGTGCTGGCGGCGGCGGATACCGGCGGTGTCCACGAAACGCCAGGTACGGTCGCCAAGTTCGATGAATTCGTCAACGGGGTCACGCGTGGTGCCTGCCAGCGGATCCACTACAACGCGCTCAGAGCCGGCAAGCTTGTTCAGCAGCGAGGACTTGCCAACGTTCGGGCGGCCGATCAAAGCGATACGCCGCGGACCGCCGGAGCGTTCGACGCCTTCCACCAGGGAGTACTCGGGAAGGGTATCCATGACGTGGTCCAGGAGGTCGGCAACGCCACGGCCATGCAGTGCCGAAACCGGGTACGGTTCACCGAAGCCCAAACCCCACAGGGTTGCGGAGTCAGCTTCCTGGGCAAAGTCGTCCACTTTGTTGGCCACCATGATGACCGGCTTCTTGCTCTTACGGAGCATCTTCATGACGCCCTCGTCCGTGGCCGTGGCTCCAACGGCGGAGTCCACCACGAAGAGAACGGCGTCAGCGAGCTCAACGGCCATCTCAGCCTGCTCGGCGACGCGGGCATGGATGCCCTTGGCGTCGTGCTCCCATCCCCCGGTGTCAACCAGGGTGAAGTTGCGGCCGTTCCAGCGGGCCGAGTACATGACGCGGTCGCGGGTAACACCGGGAGTGTCTTCCACAACGGCTTCACGGCGACCAAGGATGCGGTTGACCAACGTGGACTTGCCCACGTTGGGGCGGCCGATGATGGCCAGCACCGGGTCCAGCTTCAGGGGACCTTCGTCGCCCTCGTCTCCGTATTCACCGCTGAGAAGCGCGGCGTCTTCGTCGTCGAGTTCATAATCATCCAGGCCGGCCCGGAGGGTGGCCGCGCGGAGCTCGGCCTCGTCATCGTCCAGGGCAGCCAGGTTTTCAGCCACCTGGTCGGTGCCGGTGGGCGTGTATTCGTCGTCGCCGGCTCCGTGGAGGCCGGATTTTTGAGTCGTATCGCTCATTGCACTTTCCTTAGGGGTGGTCTGCCGGCGTCCCGGCTACTGCTGTCTGGCGGTGCTGCGGAGTGGATTCTCCGGGCGCAGGATCCTGGGGAAGACCCTGGCCTGTGGCCCGGATGGCATCCTGGACGTGATCGGCCAGGGCTTCACGGATTTCCGCAGCCGCCCTGTCCATTGAAACACGCCCCGGTTCGCCCTTCCGGCGCTTCACCGTTATGGGTTCGCCGAAGCTCACGTGGAGCTTGCGGCGTGGTTTGGGAATATGGTCGCGGTGCTCGTCGCCTTGGCGGGTTCCGAGGATGGCGACCGGTATGACTGTTGCTCCGGAGTTGATGGCAAGCCAGGCAACCCCGTTGCTGATGCTCCCGGCTGAACCGCTCCCCCGCGTGCCTTCAGGAAGAATCCCGACGCAACGGCCGTCGTCGAGCAGTTGCTTGCCCAGATGCAGGGCGGCGCGGTCCCCTGTGCGGTCCACCGGAATTTGACCGGACCCGCGCAGGACAGAGCCAAGGAAGCCCCGGAACATCTCCTTCTTGACGAGGATGTGCATAGGGCGCGGGGAAGCGCCGAACAGGACCGGCCCGTCCAGGAAGCTGATGTGGTTCGCAGCGAAAATCACCGGTCCGGCGGCGGGAACGTTGCTCTTGCCTGACACCACAGTCCGGTAGACGAGGTGGTTGATGAACCAACCAATGGGCCGGCTCCACACTTTGGTCCACGAAGCCGGGAGCCCGTGTCCGTTGTCCTTAGTCGCCATAGATCACCTTGCTGACGATCGCCAGGGCGGTCTCTACTGTTTCCTCGAAATTCAGGTCTGAGGAATCGAGCGTCACCACCCCATCTGCGGCCTGGGTGAAGTTCACCACCGTGGAGTCCTTGGCGTCGCGCTGAGTAACCTGGGCCGCCAGCTGCTCTTTGCTCTGCGTCCCACCCAACTGGATGCCCCGGCGTCGAAGCCGCGCTTCCTCACTGGCGGTCAACAGCATGCGGACCTCGGCATTGGGGACGACGACGGTGGTGATGTCACGACCTTCGACCACCATGCGGTGGTGGTGCTGATCGATCAGCTCGCGTTGGCGGCGGATGAGCTCGGTGCGCGCACCGAGGGTCGTAGCTACAGCACTGACGGAGGATGAGATCAAAGGATCCCGGATTTCATCCGTGACGTCGGTACCATCCACGGCCACATACTCCGTTCCGGTGCTGGTGCTGATTTCCAAAGGCATGGCTTTGGAAGCCTGCTCCACTGCTGCGCCGTCCTGCAGGTCAACTCCCGTCTTGAGGCAGTACCAGGTCAGGGCCCGGTACATCGCACCCGTATCCAGGTACGCCAGCTTCAAGCGCCGGGCAACTTCCTTGCTGACACTGGACTTGCCGGACCCCGAAGGGCCGTCGATCGCAATTACCAACGGCTTGCCCGGGCGGGCAACGGTCTCCGGACCAAAAAATTCACGCGTCATTACTGCAGTACCCGCCATCCACGGTCAGTCAAAGCTTCAACAAGGAGGTCATGCTTGCTCGGAAGCACGGAGAGCTCAACCATGCCCACGTTTTGCCCCGACGAATGGTCAAGCCTGAGGTCTTCGACGTTCACGCCGATTTCGCCGATCTCCGTGAGGAGGTGGGCGATCTGGCCCGGTTGGTCGTCCACCAGGATGGTGAGCCACGAGTACGCCTGCGGAGGTCCGCCGTGCTTACCCGGGATCCTGGCCTGCCCCGCATTGCCTTCACTGATCAGCTGGGCAAGATCCAGCCGGGCGCCGGGCGCCAAGGGTTCTTCCAGCGTTCCGATCAAGCGGTTCAGGTCCTCGCGGACACCATGCAGGATGGAAACCACTTTCTCCGCGTTGCCTCCCAGGATCTGCACCCACAAGGTGGGATCGCTGGCTGCGATGCGGGTGGTGTCCCGGAGTCCGTTGCCCGCCAAGGAGAGGGCATGCAGTGGCGTACCCTGCAGACGGCTCGCCAGGAGCGAGGACATGATCTGCGGCAAATGAGACACCAGTGCCACGGCTTCATCATGCTCGTCCGCGGTGAACTGGGAAACAATTCCCCCAAGGTCCACGGCCAGCGAACGTGCAGCCTGAAGTGCGGCATCCGAGGTTTCTTCGGAGGGGCAGAGTACCCACGGCATGGAGGTGAAAAGCTCACCCCGGGCAGCAACCGGACCCGATTTCTCGCGGCCGGCCATAGGGTGCGTTCCCACATAGCGGCCCAGGTCCACTCCCCGCTCGCGCAGCTGCGCCTGGATGGACGCTTTGACGCTCGCGATATCAACCACGACGGCAGACGGGTAGTCCGCCAGGGCCTTCTGCACGACGTCGGCTGTCACGTCCGGCGGGGCCGCGACAACTACCAGCCGGGGTTCCTCCTGCAGTTCCGGAAGAGGACGTCCCGCTCCGATATCCACGGCCACCGCCTGATTGGTGGGCGAAGGATCGGAAAGGAAAACGGGGACTCCGCGTCCACGCAGGCCGAGGCCGATACTGGCCCCCAGCAAGCCTGTCCCGAGAACGACGACCGGGCCATCAAGATGGCCCCGGCCGTGCGTACCGAATGCCGACATGCCCTAGAGCCCCACAGATGCCAGGAGGTGTCCGACTTCCTGCCTGCCGAGGTTGCGGATGCTGCCCTGGCGCTGGTCACCCAGGCCGATGGGACCAACCTTGACACGGACAAGGCGTTCAACCGGGAAACCGACGGCATCGAACATACGGCGCACAATGCGGTTCTTGCCTGAGTGGAGCACAACCTCAATGAGGACGTGGCCCGGGGTGGAGTCCACCAAACGGAAGGAGTCCACTGCAGCAACGCCGTCCTCGAGCTCAACGCCGTTCTTCAGCTTCGCGCCAACACCTTGCGGGAACGGGCCGCGCACCTGGACGAGGTACGTCTTGGGTACCTCATAGGAAGGGTGCGTCAAGCGGTTGGCGAGTTCGCCGTCGTTCGTCAGCAGCAGCAATCCCTCAGTGGCGACATCGAGGCGGCCGACGTGGAACAGGCGTTCGCCCTTGTTTTTGTTGTTCTTGAGGAAGTCGCTGATGCACGGACGGCCTTCGGGGTCTTCCATGGTGGAGACTACGCCCTTGGGCTTGTTGAAGACCATGTAGACGAGGGTTTCGTCCAGCTGGATCCTGATGCCGTCAACGTGGATCACGGCCGAGGTGGGGTCCACGCGCATGCCAAGCTCGGTGGTCACCACGCCGTCAACCTCGACGCGTCCCTCGAGGATCATTTCCTCGCACACGCGACGCGAAGCCACGCCGGCTTGGGCCATGACCTTCTGCAGGCGTACACCGTCAACATCGTGGAGGTCCGACTGCGGCACTTCCTGGCGTGGTCCGCGGTTGCGTCCCGGCTTGCGGATCGGTCCCAGGTTCTGGCCGAAGCGTTCGCTGCCGAACGCCTTGGAGCCGTACTGCCTGGCCGGTTTGGCCTTGGGCTTCAGTGCACCGGGAGTCCCGGGCGCTTTGCCGAAGCCGGGCTTGTTGGAGCCTGGCTTACGGAAGGGTTTTGCAGGCCTGGCGGCCTGGCCGCGATCGTAGTCGCCCGCCGTTGTGGGGTTGTCGGGATCGAAGGGTGCCGCTTCGCGCGGCTTCGAAGCCTTGAAGGGGCGGCCCTCGCCCTGGGTGAAGTTGCGCTTTCCGGCACCGGCGCTGCCGCCGCGGCCGGAGAAGCCGCCGGCGTTGGAGCGGCCTGTGCCGCCGCCCTTGGCCTCATTGCGTCCGGAGCTGTTGCGCCCCGAACCGTTACGTGGTGAACTCTGGCGTCCCGCCTGTGTCATGACCCGTCCTTGTGTAGTAATGGCCGGCTTTCCGTGCTGCAATCAACACTAGCCAGCCGGGCAGACATCGTCTGCCCCTTGTCGCTGTGCACCTTTGAAGGTGCCGTGAATCCATATGGAGTTTTCTTGCTCTGCCGGCCTTGGCCTGCGGCTACATCCGGCTGGCGTCGTAGTACTCGTCAATCCCTTCCAAGCCCGGAAGATGTGGCGAAAGCTGCGGCAGTTCTGCCACTGAGCCGATGCCCATCCGTTCCAGGAAGTACGAGGTTGTCCTGTAGAGAACAGCCCCCGATTCGGGATCGTTTCCGGAGTCCTCGATCAAACCCCGTTGGGTGAGGGTCCGGACCACAGAATCGACGTTGACGCCGCGAATGGCAGAAACCCGGGCCCGTGAGACCGGTTGCCGGTAGGCAATGACCGCCAAGGTTTCAAGCGCTGCTTGAGTGAGCCTGGTGGTCTGTCCTTCGAGGACGAACCTTCCCACGATCTCGGCAAAATCCGAGCGTGAATAGATGCGCCACCCTCCGGCGACATTCCGCAATTCAAAACCCCGGGGTGCAGTGCTGGCATCGGCAAAGCCGACAGCATCCACGTCCGGGGCTTTAACAGTATAGCCGCTATACTCCCGCTGCAGGTCATGCAGCAAATCCTCGACGACGGCGACTGTCACGCTAAGTCCTGCGGCCAGTTCCTCTGCCGTTGCAGGTTCGTCAATGACCATGAGCACTGCCTCCAAGGCTGCCCGCGCGCCGCCGGGCATCCCTTCCAACCGGGCCAGGCCTTCCTGGGCCGTTTCCTGCTCATTCATTGCTGCTCTCCCCATTGTTCGGCTCCATGCCGGCTTCATACTCTTCGCTCAGGCTGGAACTGTCCCATTCGGCGTCGTCGCCCGTCCAACGGACTGTCAGCTCCGCCAAGGGTTCGGGTTGTTCGAAGGCCACCACGCGGTCCCGGAACATTTCCAACAGGGCCAGGAAACGGGCCACCACCACCAGCGTGGTCTCGGCATCGGCTATCAACGTACGGAAGGACAACGGTGCGCCCAGCTTCAAGCGGTAGCCCATGATCTCGGCCTGCTCCTTGACGCTGACCGGCGGAGCATGCAGGTGACCCAAACCCACCTCGGCGGGGGCTGCATCCTTGGGTTTGAGCGCTGTGGCGGCAAGCTCCGCGAACTGCTCCGGGGTATGCCGCCACACGAGTTCAGGCAGCAGTGCGGCGAAGTGCCCTTCCAAAGCCACCTGACGCGGGTATCGGCGGGCCTCCTCTTCCAAGGTCTCACCCAGAATCCCGGCGATCTGCTTGAATGCCTTGTACTGCAGGAGGCGGGCGAACAGCAGGTCCCTGGCTTCAAGGAGCGCAATGTCCTCGGCGTCCTCCACTTCACCGGCAGGCAGGAGGCGGGCGGCCTTGAGATCCAGGAGCGTTGCCGCAATGACCAGGAACTCGCTGGCTTCATCCAGCGCCCAGTCCTCCCCCAGCTCCTGGAGCCGGCGGATGTACTTGATGAATTCATCGGTGACGGTGGCCAAAGCCACCTCGGTGATGTCCATTTTGTGCTTGGAAATCAGGCCCAGCAGGAGGTCGAAGGGGCCGGTGAAGTTGGCCAGCCGCACCTCAAAGCCGGGCTTGCGGGCTTCGGAGGTGCCGGCGTCGGGCGCTTCGCCTGTGGCAGGAACGTCCGCTTCCGAAGCCGGAGCGAGTGAAGGTCCCACTGTCTGTTAGGGCGCGCCGCCGCGCGAGATCAGTTCCTTGGCAAGCCGGCGGTAGGCGTCGGCACCGATGTGGTTGCCCGCATAGCTGGTGATGGGCTCCGCGGCCACGGTTGCATCCGCGAACTTGATGGAGCGCTTGATGACTGTCTCGAAGACTTTGTCGCCGAAGGCTTCCACGAGGCGTGAAATTACTTCGCGGCTGTGCAGGGTGCGGGCGTCGTACATCGTGGCCAGGACGCCGTCCACCTGCAGGCGCGGGTTGAGCCGGTCCTGGACTTTCTCAATGGTCTCCACCAGGAGAGCAACTGCACGCAAGGCGAAGAACTCACAGATCAGCGGAATGATGACGCCATGGGCGGCCGTCAAGGCGTTGACGGTCAGCAGCCCCAAGGACGGCTGGCAGTCGATCAAGACGACGTCGTAGTCGTCCTCGACGCTCTTGAGAGCACGGTCCAGGACCTGCTCGCGGGCCACCTCATTGACGAGTTGGACTTCCGCCGCGGAGAGATCGATGTTGGCGGGAAGAAGGTCAACGCCGTCGACGCCGGTCTGCTGGATGGCATCGCGAATGTTGACCTTACGGTCCATCAGCACGTTGTACACCGTAAGGTCCAGCTCATGCGGGTTGGCGCCGAGGCCCGCGGAGAGCGCACCCTGGGGATCGAAGTCCACCAGCAGGACACGCCGTCCATATTCTGCGAGCGCCGCTGCGAGATTGATGGTGGAGGTGGTTTTACCCACGCCACCCTTTTGGTTGACCATGGCGATGACTCTCGCCGGGCCGTGGGAAGCAAGTGGAGCAGGTTCTGGAAATTCGCGGTGGGGTCGGCCTGTTGGCCCCATGATGGCGTCTTCCAGATCGAGCTCGGTGCCTCCCAGCGTAGCTGTTCCCCGTTCGATGCTCACGTATCTAACCACTCTTTCGACGACGATCTTCCCTGCCGCTGGCCCCCAGCTACAGCGCTACTACCCACCTAGGCTACAGCGCCCGACACGGTTATTCGGGGAACTTGACTTTGTCCCCTCCGTGAGCCTTGACCCTCTAGCTGAGGTCGAAGGTTTACTTTTCCTGCACCTGCCGCAAGGCACACACCGAAGGCCGGCACCTGGGGAGGTACCGGCCTTCGATAGTGACGCTCTGCTTATTTTCCTGCTGCGGTTAGACGGTGGCTTTCTCGCGGGATTCGGCTTCCGGAGCGGCCTCTTCTTCACCGCCGTGGGCGATCATGGTCTGCTCATCGAAAGGCTCACTGCCGGAGAGGACACGCTCTACCTGGCCATTGTCGATTTCCTTCACCCAGGTACCGATCAGGACGGTCGCCACTGCGTTGCCGGTGAAGTTGGTCAGGGCCCGGGCCTCTGACATGAAACGGTCGATTCCCACAATCATGCCTACCCCGCCAAGAAGCTCGGGCTTGTGCGCCTGGAGTCCGGCAGCAAGGGTTGCCAGTCCGGCACCCGTGACGCCGGCAGCGCCCTTGGAAGCGATGATCATGAAGACGAGCAGGGAGATCTGTGCGCCCAGGTCCAACGGGGTACCCATGGCGTTGGCGACGAAGAGTGAAGCCATGGTCAGGTAGATCGCTGTTCCGTCAAGGTTGAAGGAGTAGCCCGTGGGAACGGTCACGCCAACCACCGGCTTGGAGACACCCAGGTGCTCCATCTTGGCGATCAGGCGGGGCAGCGCTGCTTCGGAGGACGAGGTGGAGAAGATCAGGAGGTACTCGCGGGCCAGGTACTTCATGAGCTTGAAGATATTGACGCCGGCCACTGCCCGAAGCAGGGTTCCGAGGATGACCACGATGAACAGTGCACATGTGACGTAGAAGGCAAGCATCAGGGTGAACATGCTGAGGATCGCCTGGGCACCGGTAGCACCAACGACGGCGGCGATGGCACCGAAAGCGCCGATGGGAGCCAGCCACATGATCATGATGAGAATGCGGAAAACGAGGCGCTGACCGTGACCGATCGCGGTCAGGATGGGCGCTCCCTGCTTGCCCATCTTCTGCAGGGCGAACCCGACCAGGATCGCGGCAAGCAGGGTGGGCAGGACCGGAATGTCACCGGGGATGATTCCCAGCAGGAAGTCGACGGTGCTGTTGGTATCGGCCTTCTTGGTGGGATCGTACGGGGTCAGCTTGAGCCCTTCACCCGGGTGGATCAGGTTGCCCACCACAAGGCCGATGGCCAAGGCGAACGTCGACATGGCGACGAAGTAGCCCAAGGCGAGGCCGCCCACCTTGCCGACGGTGGCTGCCTTGGCGATGGAACCGATGCCCAGGACGATGGTGCAGAAAATAACCGGGGCGATCATCATTTTGATGAGCTTGATGAAGCCATCACCGAGCGGCTTCAGTGACTTGCCAACCTCGGGGAACACCAGGCCGACCACGGCGCCGAGTACTACGGCCAGGATGACCGCGATGTACAGGTAATGCGACTTGTCGAGCCCCTTGCGTCCAGCTTTGGCAGCTACTGCCGACTCTCCTCGTTGAGAGGTCATGGGATTCTCCTTTGGATACTGTGTAAGGCGCTGCGGTCCTGCACTGATGTCCAATCCGCTGCCCTTGTGTGATATCCATCATTGAGCCGTTGGTGACACACATCACCGTTGCGGTCATATTGGTCATGGAGGTCCACGTGTTTCACAGCTGGAGCATCGCCCGCCGCTTGTTCGTAGCGAATCTGCTGTTCGTCATCGCGCTGACGGCGGTCTTCGGGGCCTTTTCCGTGGTGGAAGCCCGGGACAGGGCTTACGACAATGCCGGGGGCCGGATGCTGGCCGTGGCAACCTCCATTGCCGACAATCCGCTGGTTCTGGAAGCGGCCTCCACCGCAGCTCCCACCGCAATCCTCCAGCCCTACGCCCTTGACGTGATGGATGATGCCGACGCCGATTTCATCACCATCATGGCTCCGGACAGGACGCGTTGGACGCACCCAAGGGCTGAGGAGCTTGGCAAGCCTTACATCGGAACCATCGATCCTGCGCTGCGGGGCGAGACCTTCACCGAGGTTACTGCCGGGACTTTGGGTCCATCCGTACGCACCATCGCGCCCGTCAAAGCGGCCGACGGGACCGTCAAGGCCTTGGTGGCAGCCGGGGTCACCGTTCGGACCGTGGACACCGATGTGGCCGAGCGCCTCGGCGTGATCGGCGGCATTGCACTGGTGGTGCTGGGCTTTGGGTCGGTAGCTTCCTGGCTCCTGGGACGGTATCTGAGGTCAGTGACACGGGGCTGGGGACCGGAACAGCTGGCTCAGCTCTTCGCGTACTACGAATCTGTCCTGCACTCAGTCCGTGAGGGTGTGATCCTGATCGACAACCATGGCAAGGCCGTCATGTACAACGATCAAGCCGCCGAATTGCTGGGCCTGGAGCCTTCCGATGCCGATCGATCTCCCGATGATGCCCCGAAACTTACTGACCTGCCCTTCGATGGCAGCCTGCGGGCCCTGTTCGAATCCGGCAGGCCGGCGCACGACGAGATCCACCTGACCGGTTCCCGGATCCTTGTAGTGAACCAGGCACCCGCCGTGGGGCCCCTGCCTGAGCGCAGCCGGCAGAAACCTGCCGTCTACGGGACAGTGGCCACCATTCGCGACCGCACCGAGATCGAGTCCCTGGGTACGGAACTCCAAACCATGAAGACCCTCTCCGATGCTTTGCGCGCCCAAACCCATGAACACGCAAACCGGCTGCACATGATCGTGTCCCTCCTGGAGCTCGGCAGGACGCCACAGGCCTTGGACTTCGCTACAAAGGACCTTGAACTAAGCCAGCAGTTGACCGATGACATGGTGGCGTCCGTGGACGAGCCGGTCATGAGCGCCTTGGTGATGGGCAAAGCCGCGGAAGCCCACGAACGCGGGGTGGAGCTGGAAGTCCGGACGTCGGGAAGCTCCGGTGTTCGCGGCCTGGAGATCCAGGACCTCGTGACCATCCTCGGGAACCTGCTGGACAACGCGATCGATGCTGCGGCCGCGGGTGACTTCCCGCGGAAGGTCCAGCTGGACGTGGAAGCCGGGCCTGCCGCCGTCGAATTCACTGTTACCGACTCAGGGAGCGGCATCAATCCGGAGTCCATAGATGATGTCCTCCAGTACGGATTCAGCACGAAGTCTCCGGACCGGAATCCACGCGGCTCCCACGGCCGCGGCGTTGGCCTTGCCTTAGTGCGCCAGTCCGTGGATCGGCTCAACGGTACGATGACCATCAGCAATCCCGGCGGAGCACAATTCCATGTAGTGCTGCCCGCGCCGGTTCCCAAGGAAGGGAAGGCATGACAGACATCCGTGTCCTGGTGGTGGAGGACGAGCCCATAGCCTCGGACGCCCACTCCGTCTACGTTGGCCGCTTGGAGGGGTTCACCCTGGTGGGGACGGCGCCGGACGGGCAGTCGGCTTTGCGCATCCTGGGTGAATTTGCCGCTTCCGGTACGCCTGTGGACCTTGTCCTGCTGGACATGAACCTGCCGGATCTTCATGGCTTGGACGTCGCCCGCCGGATGCGTTCCGCGGGAGTCTTCGCCGACATCATCGCCATCACGGCCGTCCGGGAACTGAACATCGTTCGCAGCGCCGTGTCCATCGGCGTGGTGCAGTACCTGATCAAGCCCTTCACGTATGCCACCTTCGCCGACAAGCTCAGGAGCTACAGGACCTTCCGCGAACAATTGGCGGGCTCGATGTCCGGTGTCTCCAAAGCAGGAGCCTCCCAAAGCGACGTTGACCAAGCCTTTGCCAGCCTCCGCGCTCCGACGGAACTGCCACTGCCCAAAGGCCTTTCAGGGTCCACCTTGGAAGCTGTCAAGGAGCTGATGCGGGAACGTCAGGACGCGGTCTCAGCGAGCGAGGTCATGGACGCGCTTGGCATGTCCCGTGTCACTGCGCGGAGGTATCTGGAATACCTCGCCGACGCCGGAACCGTCACCAGGGCGCCCCGGTACGGCACCCCGGGCCGCCCCGAAAACGAGTACGGCTGGAACCGCAGCTAGGCATCTCCCGTTCCCTGTGAGCCGGCAGTAAGCTGGTGGCGACACTTGGAGAACCATGTCAACTCAGCCGCTGCCCGCACACCCACAGTCTCCAACGCCTCACCAACTGGTGGAAGCGCGCGAGGCCTTTGCCCGCGGAGATTGGGAGGCTGCGCGCGGGAGGTTGGAAGACTCCCGTGAAGTGTCCCCGCTGGGCCTGGCAGACCTGGAGATCCTTTCACGCTGCAAGTGGTGGCTCGGCGACGTCCAGGGATCCATGGCACTGGCCGAGGAAGCCTTCCAGGGCCTGGTAGCGGATGAACAGCCCCACGCCGCTGCCAAGTCCGCCCTGATGTTGTCCCTGCAGTGGGGTGTCCGGGGTAACCTGGCCGTTTCCTCGGCGTGGCTGAACCGGGCGCGACGGCTGCTGGACACGCTTCCCGAGTCTCCGGAGCACGGATATTTGCTGTATCTGGAGGGCAACGACGCAATATACCTCGAAGGTGACGCCGGCTCTGCCTTCGCTACCTCGCT
Source organism: Paenarthrobacter sp. CM16 (assembly GCF_013179505.1). Classification (GTDB taxonomy): domain Bacteria; phylum Actinomycetota; class Actinomycetes; order Actinomycetales; family Micrococcaceae; genus Arthrobacter. The sequence goes on from NZ_JABMCX010000004.1 coordinate 37,962, forward strand.
CGAACTGACAGCCATGAACAGGCGGCACAAGGCACCGGAGCTGGGGAGCTTCGCACTGGTGTTGTCCGGTCTCGCCGCCGTCAGACGAGGCCAGGCGGCGCGCGGCTTCGAGGACCTCGATCAAGCCTTGCTTCCGGTGATGGCTGGAGACGTATCAGCGGAGTGGGGCGGGGATATTTACTGCTCCGTCATCCATCTCTGCTACGAGTTGGCCGACTACTCGCGCATGAGGGCTTGGACGGATGCCCTGGCGGCCTGGTGCGCCGGATTATCAACGTCCTTCATGTATTCGGACATCGTTCGGGTCCACGAACTGCAGTTGATCAGTGCCGAAGGTGGCTGGAAGGTGGCCTCGGAGGAACTGGCGGTTCTCGGCGAGCGCCTGAAGAATGCCCATGCCTGGATCGCAGCGGACTGCTTCTGTGAATTGGGGGATATTCGACGACGACAAGGAAACCGGCCCGGCGCTGCGGCGTCCTATGCCGCAGCACGTGGCCTGGGCGTTGATGCCCAGCCGGGTTCGGCCCTGCTGTTGGCTGATGCCGGAATGAACCAGGAAGCAGTGACAGCCCTCCGTGCAGCGCTGGCAGACCGGGGGCGCCTTGGACGGGCCTGGCTGCTCCTGCCGCTTGTGGAACTGCTCGCGCCCCGGGACGCCGACAGTGCCGAGGTGTACTGCGGCGAGCTGGAAGGAACAGCTGCTTACTTCGGAACAGTGGGTTTGCTTGCATGGGCGCATCACGCAAGGGGCGCCCTGCTGATGGCCCAGGGTCGCTGGGGTGAATCTCTCCCTGAGTTTGACGCTGCAGCCCAGGGCTACCGGTCCCAGCATCTACGCTACGAGCTGTCTCGAGTGCATGAGCGGTTGTCATCCGTCCGGGCAGCGCTTGGCGATACGGGCCCCGCCCTGGCCGAGCGCGCCACCGCCAGTGCCATCCGGGCACAGCTTGGCGCAGCCCCGATACTCCCGCCAGCAGCTGAACGCGTGAGCGATGGGCTGACCCCCAGGGAGCGGGAAGTTCTGGGCTGTGTATTGTCAGGCTGCAGCAACAGGCAAATAGCCGAAGCTCTCACGATCTCGGAAAAGACAGCCAGCCGTCATCTGGCAAACATCTTTACCAAGATTGGTGTCACCTCCCGGACCGGCGCGGCCGCTTGGGCTCGTCATCAGGGGATTGCAGAACACCTCGAGGCTTGATGCCCTGCATGTTTTTATCCACAGAGCAGGGCAAAACTTACACATTTTTCAGGACGCGGCGTGGCGCTTGGCGAGCCTACCTTGGGGGTATGGACCACCGGCCGGAAAGTCCGGCCCCCATCATCAAGGACCAGCAATGAACAGCACCCAGTCCGGGCAAAACGCAGCATCCCCAACGGCAGAAGCCGTTGAACAAGCCACGGGCCGTTTGATCGGCATCCTGAACGATTCTTCGATTGCCCTCTTGGTGGTTGCCGGCCACCAGACGGGCCTCCTGGAGACGTTGTCCGACCTTCCGGCGGCTCCTGCCAGCCTCATCGCCGATGCCTCCGGCCTCAATGAGCGTTACGTCAGGGAATGGCTGGGAGGCATGACGTCGGCTGGATTCGTGGACTACCAGCCGGGCGATGGATCGTATGTCCTGCGTCCTGAATTCATCCCGGTTCTCACCGGCCCAGGTACTGGTAATTTTGCTCGGACCTTGCAGTATGTGCCCCTGATGGGCGAGGTGGCACCGAAGATCGTCCAGGCGTTCCGCACGGGCGGCGGAACACATTACGGGGACTACCCGCGTTTCCACCACATCATGGCCTCTGAAAGCGCAGCAGTGAACGATGCCTCACTCGTGGAGACCATCCTTCCCCTGACAGGACGCGTGGAAGCGCTGAGCCGCGGTATCTCTGTCGCGGACATCGGATGCGGGGAGGGCCATGCCGTCAACCTGTTGGGTGCCGCTTACCCAGCCAGCACCTTTACTGGCTATGACTTTTCCGCAGAGGCACTTACGGCTGCCAGCGCCGAGGCCTCAGCAATGGGACTTTCGAATGTGCACTTCGAACTCCAGGACGTCAGCAGCCTTCAGGTGGTGGAGGCGTTCCACCTTGTGACAGCTTTCGACGCTATCCACGATCAAGCACACCCGGCTGTGGTCCTGATGAACATTCAACGTGCCCTCAAGTCCGGCGGAACCTTCCTCATGGTGGACATCAATGCTTCGAGCCGGTTGGAGGAGAACATGCAACTGCCATGGGCAGCGTTTCTCTACACCATTTCCACCTTCCACTGCATGGCGGTATCCCTGGGCCAAGGCGGCGATGGACTGGGCACG
>NZ_JABMCX010000040.1 GCF_013179505.1 Paenarthrobacter sp. CM16
ACTATTCAGGATCCGCAGGGCGGAATCCTGAGCTTGATCCAGACGTAGAACCACGATCCAGACGTAGAACCACGTAGCAAAAAAGAGCGGCCGGGCAGTTCATCACTGCCCGGCCGCTCCCTTTATGAAGCAATAACGCGCTTAGGCGTAGGCGTTCACCAAACGGACAGCGCCGCCGTCGACGCCCTTGGCACCCTGGACGTAATCCGGGCCGGTCTTGTCGATCGAGTCGCTGTCAGCCGAGACCGTACCCATGACCCAGGACGGCAGTCCGCGATCGTTGAGGCGGGCCACAGCGGCGTCGGCTGCTTCGGCGGAAACGATGGCCACCATGCCCACGCCGAGGTTCAGCGTGCGCTCAAGGTCGGCCAGCGGGACGTTGCCGAGCTCGGAAACCAGCTTGAAGATGGCGGGCAGTTCCCAGGTGTTGCGGTCCACTGTTGCCACAAGGCCCTGCGGGAGGACACGTGCCAGGTTGGCAGCCAGGCCGCCACCGGTGACGTGGCTGAAGCCGTGAACGGCGTTGGCCGAGTGCACCGGGAAGGTGCGGGCGAGGTCGAGGCAGTCAGCTGCGTAGACGCGGGTGGGCTCCAGGAGTTCTTCGCCCAGCGTGCGGCCGAGTTCGGAGACCTGGCGGTCCAGGGCCCAGCCGGCGTGGTTGATGACGCGGCGGACCAGGGAGTAGCCGTTGGAGTGCAGGCCGGAGGATGCCATGCCGATCACAACATCGCCGGCGCGGACGCGGTCCGGGCCGAGGAGGGCGTCGGCCTCGACGATGCCTGTTGCGGCACCCGCGACGTCGTACTCGTGCTCACCCAAAAGACCCGGGTGCTCAGCGGTTTCGCCACCCACCAGGGCGGTGCCGGCAACGGAGCAGGCTGCAGCGATACCGCGGACGATGTCAGCGATGCGCTCGGGGACAACCTTGCCGCAAGCAATGTAATCGGTCATGTAGAGCGGCTCAGCACCCACCACAACGATGTCGTCCACCACCATGCCCACCAGGTCGAAACCGATGGTGTCGTGGATGTCCATGGCCTGGGCAATGGCCACCTTGGTACCCACACCGTCCGTGGACGTTGCCAGCAGCGGCTTTTTGTAGGTCAGTAGCTTTGAGACGTCGTACAGGCCGGCGAAACCGCCGACGCCGCCAATCACCGAGGAGTTGTGCGTCGCCTTGATGGCGCCCTTCATGAGTTCGACTGCGCGGTCTCCCGCTTCGACGTCGACACCCGCGGAGGCGTAGGTGATACCGGAGTTATTCTCAGCGGCGGGTGTTGCGGAGCTCATACAGACTCTTTCTTGTCGGCGTCGGTCAAACGATCAGCGTCGGTAAGCAGGTTTTCGAATTCGGCATCAGGTCCGGGATCGCACCCCGTGGCGCCGGGCTTCTCGGCCGGGTCCTCGGAATCATCCACGGAATCGGCCTCAGAGGCAGGAGGCAGGCCGCCGAGGTCGGTGCGCTCCAGCAGGTTCTTCCCCAGCTTGTCCGCGTGCGGCAGCTCGATGGGGTACTTGCCGGTGAAGCAGGCCGTGCAGAGGCGTTCGCGCGGCTGCTGGGTAGCGCCGATCATGCCGTCTTCGGAGATGTAGGCCAGTGAGTCAGCGCCGATCGCCTGGGAGATCTCCTCGATGGTGGCGCCGTTGGCGATCAGTTCCGCGCGGGACGCGAAGTCGATGCCGTAGAAGCAGGGCCACTGAACCGGGGGCGAGGAAATCTTCACGTGCACCGCGGCGGCGCCGGCTTCGCGGAGCATCCGGACGATGGCACGCTGGGTGTTGCCGCGGACGATCGAGTCATCCACCACCACAATGCGCTTGCCGCGGATCACCGATTCCAGGGCGTTGAGCTTGAGCCGGATACCCAGCTGACGCAGTGTCTGCGAGGGCTGGATGAAGGTGCGGCCCACGTAGGCGTTCTTGACGAAGCCGTGTGCGAACGGGATGCCGGACTGTTCGGCGTAACCCACGGCTGCGGGTGTGCCGGACTCGGGAACCGGAATAACGAGGTCTGCCTCATGGGTGTTTTCGCGGGCCAGCTGGCGGCCCATCTCAACACGGGCCTCGTACACGGAGCGGCCGGCGATGGCAGCATCCGGGCGGGCGAGGTAAACGTATTCGAAGACACAGCCTGCGGGCGTTGCCTCGGCGAAGCGCTGGGAGCGGACGCCCTCTTCATCGATGGCAATGAATTCGCCGGGCTCGATCTCGCGGATGAAGCTCGCGCCAACGGTGGCCAGGCCGGCCTGCTCGGAGGCGACAACCCAGCCGCGCTCCAGGCGGCCCAGGCACAGCGGGCGGATGCCGTAGGTATCGCGTGCTGCGTAGAGGGTTCCCTCATCCATGAAGACGAAGCAGAAGCCACCCTTGATCTTGGGCAGCAGCTCCAAAGCGGTCTGCTCCAGGGTCTTGCCCTCTTCACCCTCAAGGAGCGCGGTCACCAAAGCGGTGTCCGAGGTGTTGCCCTGCTTCATTTCACCGGTCAGCTGGCCGTCGTTGCGCTCAAGGATCATTTCCCGGAGCTCAGCGGTGTTGGTCAGGTTGCCATTGTGGGCCAGGGCAACCGTGCCGGTTGCAGTCGCACCCAGCGTTGGCTGCGCGTTGGCCCAGTGGCTTGCACCGGTGGTGGAGTACCGGCAGTGGCCAACGGCCAGGTGCCCGGTAAGGGTGTTCAGGGTTGTCTCATCGAAGACCTGGGACACAAGCCCCATGTCCTTATAGACATTGATGCGCTTGCCGTCACTGGTAGCAATACCAGCCGATTCTTGTCCGCGGTGCTGCAGCGCATACAGCCCGTAATAGGTGAGTTTTGCTACTTCTTCACCGGGAGCCCAAACCCCGAAGACGCCACAAGCGTCCTGGGGGCCTTTTTCGCCGGGGAGAAGATCATGAGAAAGTTTTCCGTCGCCACGTGCCACTGGTCGATTGTCTCATGTTGTGGCCGTGGTACGTTCCCCCGCGGGCTATATGACCCCGGGAACGGGCGCAGAACAGGGGTGTTGCCGCGAAAATGCGGTGTGTCTCACATTCAGCACCCCTGCGAAGAGGCGCGTCGGTCGCCTGACTTAGCGGACGTCGTCGTGCTCTGGTCCTTCATCAGGGACCGAATCCGGGACGGCTTCCACCACGGCGCGCCGGGAGCGCTTGACGCTGATGCGGTCCAGGACCAGGGCGAGGATGGAGAACAGGATGACGCCGCCGCCCGCGCAGACAATGAGGAAGAAACCAAAGACCGTGCCGGCGTCGAAAGCGGGGTCGGCTTGGCGGCCGTACGCGATGATGGCGGCCACGATCGCACCCACCACGGCCCCCAAAATCATGAAGGGTACAAACTTGGGTGCCCGGCGAACCGTGATCTCGCGACGGGCGGAGTTGGGGGTGGTGTCCTCTGAAGCCATGCGTTAAAGCGTACCGTTCCGGGTTTGTGTACAGATAATGCCCCTAAGGAGTCACCTTAAGGGCATTATCTGTACACAAAGTTCTGGAGTCAGCTGCCGCGGTACGTCGAGAACGCGAACGGGCTCAGCAGGAGTGGCACATGGTAGTGCTCGCCGGCGTCGGAAACTGTGAAGTTCAAGTCCACTTCGGGGAAGAACGTCTCAATGCCGAGGCCCTCGTAGTAGGCGCCGGTGGCGAAGTTCAGGCGGTAAGCGCCGCCGGGAATCCGCTCGGGACCAAGGGTCTTGATGCGGCCGTCGGCGTCGGTTTCGCCCTTCGCCACCAGGGTCCAGTCGTCGCCTTCGCGAACGTAAAGTACGACGGCGACACCCGCCGCCGGGCGGCCGGAACCGGTGTCCAGGATGTGTGTGGTTACTTGTGAAACGCTCATGCGTTGACTCCTTCGCTGATCAGCCCGGAAAGACGCAGCAGCGCGATCTCCCGTAGCTGGCCGGCCACGATTGTGTCTTCTTCTTCGGGGGTGTGGGTGATGCGTTCCTGGAGGGCGGTGAGCATTTCCCGGGCACTGCGGCCGGCGGCGCGGATCAGGAAGACCCTGCCGAACTTTTCCTCATAGGCCCGATTGCCCTCGGCCAGGGCAGCGGTGATCGCGGTGTCACCCGGATCCACTCCGGCCTGCTCCGAACGCGACATTGCGGCCTCGGTGGTCTGGGCCTTGGGGCGTTCGCCAATGCGGGGGTGGTGCGCCATGGCGGACTCAACCTCGGCGGCGTTGAAGGGTTGGGCGGCCTTCCGGGCTTGGCCCAGAAGGTCGTCGACGGTGGTGAAGGGCCGCGCGTCTGCGATGGCTTCCACCCAGCGGCTGATATCCAGGCAGGGGGTCAGGATCCTGATGGCCTCGGCCCGGTCAACACTGTTGAATTCTGCAAGCTCCATGCTTGTGACATCCTCGTGCAAATGCTGGCATCCATGGTGTGGGCTATGCGGAACTCCAGCTGTTGCCGGAGGAAGCCTTATGCTTTCGAGCTTCCGCATCATGGAACTGTTATTTCAGCATACGTAATTCAGTTAAGCCGAGTCATCGGCCTGGTGTCAAGAGACTACCGCGCTGTGGCGTCGGGTCCGCACTGTCAGGTAGAGGCGATGGGCAGTAATGACCAAGGCAAGCCAGGCGACCCCAATGGCCCAGGCGGCCAGCACATCGGTCAACCAATGATGGCCAAGATAGACGCGGCTGAGGCCCATTGTGAAGGCGAACGCTGCGGCAACCACCACAGTGATCACCCTGGCCTTGGTGGTCTTGAGCCTGAGGATGATCAAGTACGCCACGATTCCGGCAATCACGATCGAGTTCAGTGAATGGCCGCTGGGAAATGACGCCGAATGTTCGTAGGGAGGGATGGCATCGGCCAGGTCCGGGCGTGCCCGGCCGAAGAGCGGCTTGCCCAGGATGGTGATGATCAGTGAGCCCAGTCCGGCGGCGAGCATCAGGATGACCGGCGTCCATGATCGCCGTTTGGTGGCCAGGAAAATCATGATGCCCACGGCAATGATGGGCATGCCCACGGTGCCGCCAATGTTGGTGTACGCGGTAACCCCTGCATCCAGGGCGGGGGAGCGGACGCTCTTTGCCCCGGCCAGGAAGGGGTCATCCAAGCCTGCCACGCCATCGGCCTCCGTGACGGACTCGTACACTTCGCCAAAGACCAGTGCCAGGGACAATGCCGCGGCAAGGCCCACTACCAGCGTGATGATGAGGGCCGCGTAGGGTCCCAGCAGGGAGGTGACCTTCTCGGCGCCCCGAGCCAGCGTTCGGCCCGCGGGGGACTTCCAATTAGTCAGGTCCTGCCCGGCAACAAACCTGTCCTGGCTGACTTCGCCGCGGACGCCCTGCTCCGGCGCCTCTTTTCCTTCAGTCGTCACTTGTGTCCCCTATCCGTGGCGGCCTCGGTATTGGTGAGTAACCTTAGCAGTTTGGGCTTGGAGATTCCTGGGTGCGGAGCCCGTTAGCGTGCGGCTTCAGGCAGCGGTTGGCCGACTTTGACCAGGAGCGCCTGATCGGGGCCGAGCTCCTGGCCGTCCGCGCTGAGTGGCCGCACTTCGGGAACCGGTTGCCCGGTTGAGGGGTCAATGAGAACCGAATGTGACTCGCCGGCGGTGAAGGCATTGCGCTCACCCCACTGCCGCAGGCTGAGGATCAGGGTGAAGAGGTCTCGGCCCGCGTCCGTCAGTTCGTACTGGCTCCGGGTGCCGCTCTGGTTGGGGATCCTGGCCAGGAGGCCTCTGTCCACAAGAAGGCGAAGGCGGTCCGAAAGGATGTTCTTGGCCACTCCCAGTGATTTCTCGAACTCCGAGAATCTCCGCTTGCCGTCCAGTGAGTCCCGAATGATGAGCAGGGTCCACTTGTCCCCTACAAGATCGGCTGCCCTTGCTACGGGACATTCAGGATCTGTCCACTCGAGACCACTTGGTTGCAACATGCAACCATTCTGCCATAGGCTCCGATGGTTGCATCTTGAAACCAAACCCTGGAGGCGTTGTGAGCCCTTACTCCCTGACGAAACCCGACCGCGGGCTACTCCTTCTTCTCGCCGTGGCAGCAGGGTTCATGGTGGCCAACATCTACTACGGACAGCCCCTTCTTGAGCGCATGGGAACCGACTTAGGGATCCCCATAGCTGCGGTTGGATGGATTGTGGCGGCATCCCAAGCCGGATATCTGCTGGGGCTGGTTCTCCTGGTGCCACTGGGAGACATGGTGGACCGCCGGATTCTCATCAGCGTCCAAGTGGCCGCAAGCGCCGTGGGAGCGTGTGCCGTGGCCCTTGCAACAACTCCAACAGCCTTGCTGCTTGCTTTCGGGATTCTTGGACTCGCCTCCTCGGTGGTGCAGACCATCGTGGCGCATACCGCCGCCTCCAGTACCCCCGAGCAAAGGGGCGGAAGCATCGGCACCGTCACTGCCGGCGTCGTGAGCGGCATTATCCTTGCCCGCACGCTGGCGGGAGGTCTGACAGACCTGTGGGGATGGCGGTCGGTCTACGTTCTCGCGGGGGTGGCAGGTGCGGTCCTGGCGGTCGCGGTATTTCGTGCCCTGCCCCGGGAACCAGCCGGGAACGGTGAGGGACGCTATTGGCGGGCTGTTTCATCGGTGGTGGTCCTAACGCGGCGAAACCCCGTTTTCCGGACGCGTGCACTCATCACCATGCTGCTGTTCGCGTCCTTCGGGGTGCTGTGGAGCGGCATGGCCCTGCTGCTCAGCGGACCCGCGTGGAACCTTCCACCGGGGCTGATCGGGCTCTTCGGCCTGGCCGGGCTCGTGGGCGTGGTGGCGGCGTCCCGGGCAGGTGGTGCCGCGGATCGCGGATGGGGCCAACGGGTCACGCTCGCAAGCCTGCTGGCACTCCTCGGTTCATGGGTGGTGTTGTCCATCGGCGCGTGGTCGCTGATCTGGTTCATCGTTGGCATCATCATCCTGGACGCCGCCGTGCAGGCCGTCCACGTCAGCAGCCAAACCATGATCGTGGCAGGCGCTGAAGAGTCGGCCAGCAGCATCATCGGCAGCTACATGGTGTTCTACTCTGTGGGCAGCGCCATGGGGGCAGCGGCTGTTGCGCCGGTCTACGACGCTTGGGGCTGGGCCGGCGCCAGCGTCCTGGGCGCGGTATTTGCGCTGGGTGCGCTCGCCGTTTGGGGCACGGATCAGTTTCTGCTGCGGCGTGCTGGAACGCGGTTGGTTCGCTCCACACAGCAGGCTGGGGCAGAATGACCTCAACCAGCTGAAGGAGTTCGCACATGCCGCACATTCTGACGTCCCGGTTCCTGTTCGGTCCCGGCCCGAGCAATTGCTACCCCGAAGCCATGGCCGCCCTGGCCTATCCCGTGCTGGGGCACCTCGACCCGGTGTTCATCGAGCGGCTCGACCACACCTGCGAGGGTCTCCGGACAGTCTGGGGCACGTCCAACGCGCGGACACTTCCGTTGAGTGCCACAGGTTCCGGCGGCATGGAAGCCGCCTTCGTGAACACCGTGTCCGACGGCGACGTGGCAGTGATCGCTGTTAACGGACTATTTGGGGCCCGCATGTGCGAGGTCGCACGGCGCTGCGGGGCCACGGTGGTCCGGGTTGACCACGAATGGGGCCAGCCCGTGGATGCCGACCGTGTGCTTTCTGCGCACCCGAATCCGAAAGTCATCGCGGCGGTCCATGCTGAAACGTCCGTGGGGGTCATTTCCGACATCGCCGCGCTCGGTGCCGGCAAGGGCGATGCCCTGCTGATCACCGATGCCGTTACGTCCATTGGCGGACTGGAGTTGTCGGCGGACGACTGGGGGATCGACGTCGGATATGCCGGGACACAGAAATGCTTGGGTGTTCCACCGGGACTGTCGCCGTTCACCGTATCCGATCGCGCCTTCGAGCGGCGCGTCAAGGATCCGCAATCCTGGTACCTCGATATCGGTTTGCTCGGCGGGTACGTCGGAGCGGCCAGTGGCGCCCGGACCTATCACCACACCGCGCCCGTGACCATGATCGCCGGGCTCGAAGCTGCTTTGGACCGGATTCTCGCCGAGGGGTTGGACGTGGTGCAGGCACGGCACCGCGCTGCCGGGGAGGCTCTGCAGAACGGGCTGCAGGAAATGGGGCTGGAACTATTCGCCGCCGAAGGCTCCCGGTTGCCAAGCCTCACCACGGTCAAAGTGCCCGACGGCGTCAACTCGGCCGCCGTCCGCGCTTACCTTCTGGAGCACTTCAGTATGGAAATCGGCTCGGGCGTGGGGGAGTTCGCGGACACCGTGTGGAGGATCGGCATGATGGGCCCGAACGCCAACAGTGCCTCGGTCACCCTGGTGCTGGGGGCGCTGAAAGAGGCGATCGCCAAAGCCTGACGCTCTGGCACGTCCCGCGTGCTTGGGGCCGTCGCTCTCTCACGTCCAGGGTGCTTGGGGCCAACCCTCTGGCACGTCCCGCGTGCTTGGGGCCAACCCTCTGGCACGTCCCGCGTGCTTGGGGCCGTCCCGCTCTCACATCCCGGGCCGTCAACCGTCAATCGGTGACGTGACCGGCGTCGTACGTCAAGGTCGCGGAGGCGACGGTGGTGCCCTCGGCGGGCTGGATCGAGGTGACGGTCAGCAAGCCTGCGCCCGGCAGCGTGATCGACTGGCCCTCGCGGAACGCCTGCTTGCGCTGCTGTTCGGCGGTCCGGATCCAGAACTGGATGGCGGGAGCACCATCAGCCCTGCCGATCTTGACCACGCCCACTTTGACGCCGTCGAAGGTGGGTTGCATGCCTTGCTTGACTGTAACCAGCTGTTCCATGGCCATCCTTACTTCACGTCCACGGAGTACACGGAGTCAAAGTTTTCCTTGTACTCATCTTCGGTGAGTTCCAGCGTTCCTGACTTATGGTCGTCGTCGCCTTCCATGTAACCGCCGGAGGGCCCCCATGGGTTGGCAAGGACGATCACTTTGTCGCCGTCGTCGTTGGTTTTCACATCAACCACAACGTATGCGTGGTTAGGCACGACGTCGGTTCGGTTGACTTCTTCAGACTCCCAGACCCAATCGAAGTCGTCGTCCTTGACGTCTTCGGTGCCCACGGAAATAGCTTGGCCGTCGGAGAGTTTGTCCTCGATATCGTCAAAGTCCAGCTCGCCGTCCTTGTCGGCGGACTGCCCGGTCATCAGTTCCATGGCCTCATTGCTGAAGCCGCCGTCGATGTCGTCATAGGATCCGCCGCGGTGCTCAGCTGCTGCGCGTTCGTAGATGGAAAGCCAGTTGGGTTCGCCGTCGGCCCCGCGGACACCGCCTTCCGTGGACTTGGCCTCCACAGTGACTTCCACAGGCTCGCCGTCTTCGTAGAGCGTGACCACCCAGTGCGTCGGAGGATCGCCGACCGGACGCATGTGTGATTCGAGGAACTCGTCCAGCTTGCCTTCGCGCTCCAGCACCTGGGCCACGGAACCGATACCTGCCAGCAACCAGCAGTCGCCGATCTGTCCCTGGTTGATGTCGGCGGGGTCGCCGGCGTCGGGATCGTTGCGGACATCGCCGGGCACATCGACGTCGGGCATGTCCGGGTCCAGCGGTCCCGGGTCGCCGGGCGGGTTCGAGTCTCCCCGCCCGGAAGCGCTGCCGGATGCTCCGGAGCTGGACTTGTCCTGCTGGTCCGCATTGCGGATCAACTCCTTGGCCTGGGTCTGCAGTTCGCTGGAGATCTTCTTCAGCATGGGGCGGTGCTCGGAGTCCCAGGAAGCCCGGAACATCGCAGCATCCCGGCCATCCCAGCGCGCATTGCTGATCAGGTGACCCAGCTCCGCGGATAGGGAGGTCATCCGTTCCGAGTGCCGGGACATGGTCTTTGCCAGTGCCCGCAGCTGTTCAATGTCGGCGCCATAGAATCCGGGCATTACTTGTCCCCCTGGGGAATTTCGCTGGCATCGCAGCTTTCGGACTGCACGGGTGCGGTGATGTCGAGGTAGGCCGGAAACTTCGAGCGGATGGTCACCGTGGCGCCCGCAGCGTCGGTGCTGCGGGTGACCACCCAGCCTCCCGGGGTGGGGTCAGTTCCGTCGAACGCCGGGAACCCGTGCTGTTGCAGGATGGGATCCGCGGCGGCGAATACCTCTTCAAAGTTCCGTGAGGGTTTCACGATGTCCGCGCTGCTTTTCATGGTTTGGGGATGGAAAACGCAGGTGCCGTCTTTGGTTTGGGTCACCGACGCATCCTCGTCAACGGACCATGTAATGTCCGGCATCTGCTTTTCCAGTGCGGCAACAAGGTCGGCACGCAGGGCGTCGTACTTGGCGACACTCTCCGCCACGGGCGCCGGGCTGGCCGTAACCGGGGGTGCACTGCTTGGTTCCCGGGTGGGTCCGTCCGGGGTATTGCCGCAGCCCGCAGTCGCCATCAGCGCCAGGGCAGCAGCCAGTGCCCAAGGCTTAAGGTACGTGCTGCGGTTCATTTAGTCCCCAATTTCCGGTTAACGTTCGACGGCGGACCTCACCGAATGCTGTCAGGTCGCGTTTCGCTTGGCGATGGGCAGAACGACCCATGCCGGTGGGAGAGGGTTGGGCTTAAGAGGGTGGGATGTGGGAGAGGGTTGGGCTCAAGGGGGTGGGATGTGGGAGGGGGTTGGGCCCAGCGGGGGTGGGATGTGGGAGAGGGTTGGGCTCAGGGGGGTGGGATGTGGCAGAGGGTCAGGTGTTGCGGGTGAGGATCCAGGTGTTGGTGCCGTCCTGGCGCTCGAACGTGACCGTGGTCACCAGAGCCTCGATGAGGGCCAATCCGCGCCCGGATTCCGCATCCGAATCCGGCATCGAAGCCTGCATGTCGTTGGCGAACGGCTCGCGGGCGTTGTAGGCACTGACCTTCGCGATCAGTCGGGAAGGCCGGACGCTGATGTCGACGTCGATCTCCACGGGCTTCTCCGCCACCGGGAGCGCGTGCTGCACAATATTCGCTGCCGCCTCGATGACGGCCGTAGCGAAGGTCATCCTGTCCATGTCGGGCACGAACGAGGCGTCGTCCCACAAGGCATCGAGCTCATTGTGGATGGCCTCGATGGCTTCCTCGTTGGAAGGCCCGTGGAACCCCCGTCGGGCGATGACCTCAGTCATCTCCGAACGCCTCTTCGGCCGTGGAGTACGCCGTGAGCACTCGGTCCATGTTGGTCAGTTCCAGGACCATCTTCACCTGGGGTTGAACGCCGGCAATCCGGAGGTCGCCACCTGCCTGGCGGGCAGCCTTGAGGCAACCGATGAGGGCACCGAGACCCGAGGAATCCATGAAGTCCGTCTCGGCCAGGTTGACCACAACCCTGCTGGATCCACCGGCTACAACCTCGTTCACTACCTCGCGAAGCTTGGGCGCTGCCACCATGTTCAGGCGGCCGACGCTCTTCACCTCCGCGTAGGAGTCCTTGACCTCATAGCTAAACTGCATCTGCGTTCCTTTCCTCGGGGCGCTCGGGCCCAACATCTTCGGGGCCGATACCTTCAGGCACATCGCCTGCAGGCACAAAGCCCTTATACAAAACTGCCTTGACCAGCACGCTCAGGACCACAAGGTCGTACGCCACCCAGGCAACATTGACCAAGGTTCCCAGGGGTTCGGAGAGGCCGGTTAGCAGCCGGGCAATACCCACCACCAACGCGATGGCCAACAAGACCGCCACAATGATCTGCGGCCGGATCAGGCTCCAACTCGGGCCGCCGCTCTGGCGTGCCTTGGGGGTGACGGCAAACCCGAGGGGGCGTCCGAACCAAACGTTCCGCGCCGCCGTCGTGCATGCCTTGATCCAGGTGGGGAACAGCGCAAGGCTGTACTGCTGCCCGCGCCAGGTGGGGATGCCGTGCCCTGCCACCACAAACAGCAGCTGGTTCACCACCATGAACGGGATGAAACGGATGAAGAAGTCCAGGCTGAGGCTGCTCACCGGCAGGATGCCCAGCGTCAGGTAAATGATGGGCGCGGCGAAGTACACCACGGCAGCGAAGCCGCTCAGGTAGCTCCACATGGTGGAGAAGTACATGAGCCGCTGGCCCCAGGACATCCGGCGTTGCACCAGCGGGTTCTCGCGAAGGAGGACCTGCATGGTGCCTTGGGCCCAGCGGAGGCGTTGGGTGAGCATGGTCTTGAGGTCTTCAGGGGCCAGTCCGTTGGCCAGGATTTCGTGGTGATACACGCTCTTCCAGCCCAGGCCGTGCAGGCGCATGGACGTGGCCATATCCTCGGTGACGGAGATGGTGGCCAGCGGCATGATCGGCTGTGCCTCGTCAGTGCGTTCCACGGAGATGGCGGACAAGATGGCGTGGACCGATTCCAGCGCACCCAGCGGGGACCAGTCGCGTCCGGACATGCGGTCGACGGCGTCACTCGCCACCGTGGTCACGCCCGACTCTCCGACGTGGGCGAGTTCCATCGCGGCGATTTCTTCGAGGTCGGCCTGCAGCGCGGAGAAGTCGGCGGCCACCAGGGTGCGCACGGCTTCGTCCACTTTGCGGCGGACCCGGTACGTGATTTCGCTCAGGGGCGCCCGTGCTTCGAGTTCCTGCTGGGCGGCGTTGGTGGCGGCCTCTACCTCGTTGAGCATTTGCTCCACCAAGGGGTTTTCGGCCTCTGCCGAGCGCCGCGCTTTCTTGATGGCCGAGCGGGAAGCAGCCAGGGCCCGGCGCACGCTGTCCGCGGTGGCTTTGACGTAGCCCACCAAGCCCAGCTGCATGAGGGCTTCCCGGCGGAGGATGGCGTTGGAGCCGCAGAAGAACGCCGCGTTCCAGCCGTCCTTGCCCTGTTGGATGGGGCCGTAGAACAGAGGTGCCTGGCTGCCCAGGGGATCGTCGGCGGGGACGTTGATGAAGTATTGAGGGGTCTGGACCAGCGCCACGCGGTCATCGTTGAAGTAGCCCAGCGTCTTGTCCAGGATGTCCGGCTCGGGGATCTGATCGGCGTCGAGGATCAGCAAGTATTCGCCCGAGGTGACCATGAGGGCGTTGTTCAGGTTGCCCGCCTTGGCATGCCGCGGCATGTCCGGCGTCCAGTCCGCGCCACGCGTCACGTAGCCAATCCCGTGCGACTCGGCGAGTTGGCGCATCTCGGGGCGATCGCCGTCGTCGAGTATCCAGGTGCTGTGCGGCCAGCGGATGTCCTTGGCGGCCAGAGCCGTGGTCATCACCAGATCCAGTGGCTCGTTGTAGGTGGTGATGAAGACGTCCACGGTGGCGTCGTCCGGCGCAGGGGGCGGTGGCTTGCGGATCTTGAGGTTCCACACGGTCAGGCCGAACAGGATCACGTCAATGAGGCTGTACGTTTCGGCGATCACCAACGGAACGGCGATCCACCACGCCTCCCAGTTCAGCGACGCCATCCAGCGCCACGCTACGTAGTTGACGCCCAAAATGACTGTCAGGACAACGAACAGCCGAGTCCAGAAACGTGTCACAATTCCCCCTTTTTGTGGTTCGTTAGAGCCGGACGTCAAGTTTTCTGCGAACGACGACGGCGGTCACGTCGTCTTCGGCTGTTGCAGCGGGTGCCAAGTCCAGAAGGGCGGCGCATACGCCATCCGAGGTTGCCTCGCTCCGCGCCGACTTTTCCACGTTCCGGATGAAATCTTCGAGGGAAGCGTGGGCGTCCAGCACGCCGTCGCTGACGATGACCAGGGTGTCGCCGGGTTCCAGGAGGAGCTCAGCGGCGGGCCAGTGCTGTCCTTCAAGGATGCCCACCGGCGGGCCAGCGGAAACCAGCCTCTGGACCGCCCCCTCAGCGGGGATGTACAGCGCAAGGCCGTGACCGGCGTCGATGTAGCTGAGCCTTCCGGAAGGGGCGTCCAGCCGCGCATGGAACATGGTGGCGAAGGAGCCGGACTGATCCAGGTCTGTGGTGATGGTGGCGCTGGCCGAGGAGAAGGCGGCGTCGATGGCCGGGGTGTCCGCTACCGAACGCATCACGGCGCGGACGGTAGCTGCGATCAGGGCCGCACCCATGCCCTTGCCCATGGCATCCGCGAACGTCAGGTGCATGCCGTCCCTGGTCTGGTACCAGTCGTAGAAGTCCCCGCCGACGCTGCGGGTGGGACGGAAGGCGCCAGCGACGTCGTATCCCTCAAGCCGGACTGTTTCGCGGGGCAGGAGGCTCTGTTGCACCACGGCTGCGCGCGCAAGTTCGTCCATCTGGGCGGTGTCTTCGGCGGGAGCGGCGGGTGTGCGGGCCCGGCGGAACAGTGCCCGGATGCGGGCTTGGAGTTCCTTGGGGCTGAAGGGCTTGTTGATGTAGTCGTCGGCACCGATGTCCAGGCCGTTGAGGCGGTCGATCTCATCCGCCCTGGCGGTCAGCATCAGGATGTAGGCATCCGAGAATTCGCGCAGACGTTTGCACACCTCCATGCCGTCGATGTCCGGGAGGTTCACATCGAGGGTGACCAATTCAGCGTTGGTGTTGCGGACAGCCTCGACGCCGGACAGGCCGTCAGGTGCTTCGGTCACCACAAAGTCGAGCTGCTCAAGGACCAGGACGAGGAGTCCACGGATGTCGGCGTCATCTTCGACGACTACAGCGTGGCGGACGGGCGTGGGAGAGACCATGGCTCCATTAACTAATGCTGCTGGGTATTTGTCACGTTTAGTCACGACACATGAAACGCCCGCTCACAAAAGTGGGCGGGCGTTACAGGTTTTGTGCAGTTATGTGAGAGAGGGATTCGCTCAGGCCCTTGGGATGTGGGAGAGGGTTAGACGCCCAGCTCTTCCTTGAGCGCCTGGACGTGGCCCTGGGCGCTGACCTGGTACTGGGTGAGCTTCACGGTGCCTTCGCCGTCCAGGACAACGGTGGAGCGGACCAGGCCTTCCACGATCTCGCCGTCAACCAACTTCTCGCCCCACGCGCCGTACGCGAGGGCAACGGAGTGGTCTTCGTCGGAGAGCAGCGGGAAGGTCAGCGCGAATTCACCAGTGAACTTTGCGAGGTCCTCGGGGCCGTCGGGGGAGATCCCGATGACGTCGTAGCCCTTGCCCTGCAGGCTGGCGAGGTTGTCGCGGAAATCGCAGGCCTCGGTGGTGCAGCCGGGGGTGGCCGCCTTCGGGTAGAAGTACACAATGACGTTGCGTCCGCGGTAGTCGGACAGCGAGACCTTGGTGCCGTCGGCGTCGAGAAGCGCGAAATCAGGTGCTTGCGTTCCGACGAGGAGTTTCTGGGTCATGGCGATCCTTTACGTTTCACCGGCAAACAGCCGGCCTTCATTTCAAACAACAGCGATCATGCAAATTGCGGGGCGTTGATCTTTTACAACAGCGAATCTAGATGCTGTATTCCGCAGGTCCGCGCACCGTGGCGTAGGGGCCTGGCACGAACTGGTAGCCGCCACCACGGACGGTGGCGACGGTGTGTCGGGCGGAGCCTAGCTTCCGCCGCACCCTTCCAACATAAACGTCGATCGAGCGAAATGCCGCGCCGGGAAGGTCAAATGACTCCAAAAAACGTTGCAATTCTTCACGACTGATGGCCCGTGAGCAGTTGACCACGAGGTAGCGCAGCAGCTTGTATTCCATGCCAGTAAAGGAAACCGGCTCGCCGTCCAGCAGCACTACTTCAGCGGCGAGGTCCACCGCAAGTTGGCTGCGGCGGCTGGCCAACGTTACGGGCTCGACGGCGGTGCTGCCGCCCTCTTCGGTGCTGTCGCCGCCGTCGGACATGGCTTCCGCCCGGGTCACCGCACGCGCCTCCGCGAGGGCATCGGCGAGCGTTACCGTGGCTGAATCCGGACGGTTGGTACCGGCGTCGGCGGCTTCCTGCGGAGTGCCGCCCCAGGAAGTGTCGCCGACGCCGGAGTGCTCTGCCCCGGTGGCGGGCCAGATGCGGACTTCCGCCTCCGGGGCAAGTTTCATGGCGCGGGCCAGCACAAGGCGTGCTGCCCGCTCCCAGACTGCGGGATCGATCTCGTCGCCCTCGGCCGGGTTGACCCAGAGGGCCAGCCCGTGAGCGGTGAGGCCGTTCCGGTCATTCACGCTGCTCCGCCGTCCCGTGAAAGATCCGCGTGCTGCGGGCCCTCGCGACGGCGGCGGCCCATAGGCATTGACTGCCATGACGGTTGACCTAAACGTTGCCGCGGCGGAGCAGCTTGCCGCCGGGGTTCTGGCCGTCGATCGGGGTGCCGCGCAGGTAGGTCTTGCGGACGACGCCGGCCAGCGGACGGCCGTCGTACGGCGTGATCGGGTTCTTGTGCTTGAGTTTGGTGACGTCCACAACGAAGGCTTCGTCCGGGGCGAAGATGGAGAAGTCGGCGTCGTAGCCAAGTGCGAGCTGGCCCTTGTTGTGCAGGCGGGCCAGGGCGGCGGGCTTCTCAGCCATCCAGGAGACAACCTGTTCCAGCGGGATGCCGCGGTGGCGGGCTTCGGTCCAGATCAGGGACAGTCCCAGCTGGAGCGAGGAAACGCCGCCCCAAGCTACTGCGAAGTCACCGTTCTCCAGGTCCTTCAGATCCAGTGTGGAGGGGGAGTGGTCCGAGACGATGCAGTCGATGGTGCCCTCCTGCAGGCCCTTCCAGAGGAGCTCGCGGTTGGAGGCTTCACGGATGGGCGGGCAGCACTTGTAGGCCGTGGCGCCGTCGGGGATTTCTTCGGCCATGAGGGTCAGGTAGTGCGGGCACGTCTCAACGGTGAGGTTGACGCCGTCGCGCTTTGCTGAGGCGATCATGGGAAGCGCATCCGAGGAGGAGAGGTGCAGGATGTGGGCGCGGGCGCCGGTCCAGCGGGCGCGTTCGATGACCTCGGCGATGGCCTTGTTCTCGGCGCCGCGGGGGCGGGAGGCCAGGAAGGTTTCGTAGTGGTCGCCGCCGGGGTGCGGGGCGCGATCAATGGCGTGGGAGTCCTCAGCGTGGACGATCATGAGGGAGTCGAAGGACTTGAGCTCAGCCATGTCCTCTTCCATCTCGTCAGCGTCCAGGTGCGGGAACTCGTCCACGCCGGAGTGCAGGAGGAAGCACTTGAAGCCGAAAACGCCTTCGTCGTGCAGCGGGCGGAGATCGCTCTTGTTGCCGGGGATGGCACCGCCCCAGAATCCGACGTCCACAAAAGCCTGGTCCTTGGCGACCACGCGCTTCTGCTCCAGGCCGTCCACGCTGGTGGTGGGCGGGATGCTGTTCAGCGGCATGTCGATTATGGTGGTGACGCCACCGGCGGCTGCGGCACGGGTGGCGGAGGCGAAGCCTTCCCACTCGGTGCGGCCGGGCTCGTTGACGTGGACGTGGGTGTCCACCAGGCCGGGGATGAGGGTTTCGTCGTCTGCGAGTTCAATGACCTCGTTGCCCGTCAGTCCGTTGCCCAGGGGTTCGATGGCGACGATGATGCCGTCGCGGATGCCAACTTCGCGGGCTGCGAGGCCGGCGGTGGTCAGGATGCGCTGGCCCCGGATAACGAGGTCATAGGCGCCGATTGCTTCAGACATTGAGGTACTCCTTGTTTTCGGTCCGTTCCGCCAGGTACACGCCTATGTGCCTACCTAATTGTTCAAGCAACGGACCTGCTTCAGCGATACATTTTTGGACATCTTTTTCCAGATCGGTCAGTGCGTGGACCGTGTGGAAGCCGGCATCCGTGAGTTGTTCACGGCTCAGGGTACTCCGGCCGCACACTGCGATCACGGGAACCCCGTTCCGTTGCGCCGCGCGGGAGACGCCCATGGGGGTCTTGCCGAGCAGGCTTTGCTCGTCCAGGCTGCCTTCTCCGGTGATTACCAGGTCGGCGCCCTTGAGCCTGTGCTCGAGTTCAGTGAATTCAAGCACGACGTCGATGCCCGGCCGGCGCTCTGCCTTCAGCGCTGCGATGGCAATGTAGCCAACGCCCCCTGCTGCTCCGGCGCCTTCGGCTTTGGCCGCGTACTTGGCGTGCTGCCCGGTGGTTGCTGCGAGCACGTCCACGAAGTGGCTTGCTGCCGCGTCCAGTTCGGCGACGTCGTCCGGCGTCGCGCCCTTCTGCGGACCGAAGATGGCTGGGGCTCCGCTGGCCCCCAAAAGGGGATTGTCGACGTCGGACGCCAACACGAACTCCGTTGCCTCAACGCGGACGTCGAAGTTGGAGAAATCGATGGTCTCGATTTCGGCGAGAGCTGCACCGCCGCCCGGAAGTTCCTTGCCGTCCTTATCCAGGAACACGGCGCCGAGGCCCTGCAGGACTCCTGCACCGGCGTCGGTGTTGGCGCTGCCGCCTACACCCAGGATGATCTTGCGGCAGCCGAGGTCCAGTGCGGCGCGGATGAGTTCGCCCGTGCCGATGCTGGTTGCCGTCTTGGCTGTTTCAGAGGTGGGGCCGTCCGGCAGGAGGGCCAGACCGGAAGCCGCGGCCATTTCGATGACGGCTTCCTGGTCCCGCACTGCGAAGTCGGCCTTCACCGGCTCGCCAAGCGGGCCTGTGACGGTGGTGGTCCGGCGGGTGAAGCCGGAGCCGATGGCGGCGTCGATGGTTCCTTCGCCGCCGTCGGCCACCGGAATGCGTGTTGCTTCAATGCCTTTGCCGAACCCCGCCAGCAGGCCTGTTGCCAGGTGCTTGGCGACGTCGGGCGCGGACAGCGAGCCCTTGAATTTGTCCGGGGCGATGACAACACGCATTCCGGTGCCTCCTTACTGTTTTCTCTAGGCCTTGGTCAGGATCGCGGTGGGTGCGTCCGCCGCGGTTTCTGCCAGCTCTTCGAACTCGTTCACGCCGTTGATCTCAACGCCCATGGAGATGTTGGTGATCTTTTCCAGGATCACTTCAACAACCACGGGAACCTTGAACTCGCCCATCAGTGCCTTGGCCTTGTCGAAAGCAGCAGGCAGATCGTTGGGGTCCTCAACGCGGATGGCCTTGCAGCCCAAGCCCTCGGCAACCTTGATGTGGTCCACGCCGTAGCCGTTGGTCTCCGGGGAGTTGATGTTCTCGAAGGCCAGGGAAACGTTCTGTTCCATGTTGAAGCCGCGCTGGCTCTGACGGATCAGGCCCAGGTAGCTGTTGTTCACCACAACGTGGATGTACGGCAGGTTGAACTGTGCACCAACGGCCAGTTCCTCGATCATGAACTGGAAGTCGTAGTCACCGGACAGGGCAACAACGGTGGCATCCGGGGTTCCACGAACCACGCCCAGAGCGGCGGGAGCGGTCCAACCCAGCGGGCCGGCCTGGCCTGCGTTGATCCACTTGCGGGCGCCGAACACGTGCAGCATCTGTGCGCCGGCGATCTGCGAGAGACCAATGGTGGACACGTAGGTGGTGTCGCGGCCGAAGGCCTTGTTCATCTCCTGGTACACGCGCTGCGGCTTGATGGGCACGTTGTTGAAGTTGGTCTTGCGGTGCAGGGAGCCCTTGCGCTCCTGGCACTCGGCGACCCAGCCCGAGTAGTCCGGCAGGGTCTTTGCAGCCTGGCGTTCGCGAGCCAGCTCCAACAGACCGTCCAGCGCCGCACCGGCGTCGGACGCTATGCCCAAGTCCGGGGAGAAAACACGACCGATCTGCGTCGGCTCAATGTCGATGTGCACGAACTTGCGGCCGGCCGTGTAGGTGTCCAGGCCGCCGGTGTGGCGGTTGGCCCAACGGTTGCCGATGCCGATCACGAAGTCGCTCTGCAGGAACGTCTCGTTGCCGTAGCGGTGCGAGGTCTGCAGGCCAACCATGCCGGCCATCAGCTGGTGGTCGTCCGGGATGGCACCCCAGCCCATCAGCGTGGGGATAACAGGAACGTTCAGGATCTCGGCCAGTTCAACCAGCTGGGCCGAAGCGCCGGCGTTGATGATGCCGCCACCGGCAACGATCAGCGGGTGCTTGGCAGCGGTCAGCAGGTCCAAAGCCTTTTCCAGCTGCTTGCGGGAAGCCTTGGGCTTCTCCACCGGCAGGGGCTCGTAGGCGTCGATGTCGAACTCGATCTCGGCCATCTGAACGTCGATGGGCAGGTCCAGCAGAACCGGGCCCGGGCGACCCGAGCGCATCAGCTGGAAGGCCTTCTGGAACGCGCCGGGAACCTGGCCCGGCTCCAGGATGGTCATGGCGAACTTGGTCAACGGCTTGGCGATGGACTCGATGTCCACAGCCTGGAAGTCTTCCTTGTGCAGCTTGGCAACGGGTGCCTGGCCGGTGATGCAGAGCATGGGGATGGAATCGGCCTGGGCTGCGTACAGGCCAGTGATCATGTCCGTGCCTGCGGGGCCCGAGGTGCCGATGCAGATGCCAATGTTGCCATCAGCTGCGCGGCTGTAACCGTCAGCCATGTGGCTGGCGCCTTCAACGTGGCGGGCCAGCGTGTGGCGGATGCCGCCGTGGGCACGCATTGCTGAGTAGAAGGGGTTGATCGCTGCGCCGGGCAGACCGAAAGCTTCGGTTGCGCCTTCCTTTTCCAGGATGGCTACGGCCGCATCAACGGTGCGCATCTTTGCCATGGTGTACTCCTTGTTTTTTGCCCTTGCGGGCGAAGTCTGTGGTGTTTTTGGGTGTGGTGAGGGAGCCGCCGTCGTTTAAGTACGACGGCGGGTTCCCTGCTTTGTGTTGCTTTTGTCCGGCTTTGCCGGGCTGCTTACTTACGGCCGCTGAGCTGGAGGACCTGCTTGAAGAGACCCGAGTGGTCGAGGCCGCCGTCGCCCTGGTTGACGGTTGCGGCGACGAGCTGGGCGACGACTGCGCCGAGCGGGACAGCGACGTTGGCTTCGCGGGCTGCGGAGGTGACGATGCCGAGGTCCTTGTGGTGGAGGGCCAGGCGGAAGCCGGGGTCGAAGTTGCGGTCGAGCATCTTCTGACCCTTCTGGTCCAGGACCTTGGAGCCGGCCAAGCCGCCGCCGAGGACCTTCAGTGCTGCGTCGGTGTCTACGCCGTAGGCCTCAAGGAAGGCGATGGCCTCGCCGAGTACCTGGATGTTGACGGCCACGATCAGCTGGTTTGCAGCCTTCACGGTCTGGCCTGAGCCGGACGGGCCGACATGGACGATGGTCTTGCCCACTGCGTTGAGGACATCCTGTGCTGCCTCGAAGTCAGCCGCTTCGCCGCCGACCATGATGGACAGGACGGCGTCGATAGCGCCTTGTTCGCCGCCGGATACCGGTGCGTCGAGCGGGCGGATGCCTGCTGCTACGGCGTCGTCGGAGAGGCGCTTGGCGACGTCCGGGCGGATGCTGGATGCGTCGATCCAGAGGGTGCCCTTCTTCGCGTTGGCGAAGACGCCATCCTTGCCGCTGACTACGCCCTCAACATCGGGGGAGTCCGGGACCATGGTGATGACGACGTCGGCGTCCTTGACTGCGTCCGCGATGCTGGTGGCACCCTGGCCGCCTTCGGAGACGAGCTTGTCGATCTTGTCCTGGCTGCGGTTGAAACCGGTGACCGTGTGGCCGGCCTTGACGAGGTTGATGGCCATGGGAAGGCCCATGATTCCGAGTCCGATGACTGCAACGTTGCTCATTGTGGTTCTCTTTCTGAAAGTCTGTGTTTTAACTCGTGCGGGCTATTTGGTGAGCGCCGCCGCTGTGGTGAGCGCCGCCGTCGTTCGCTAGTTGGCGTTGGCGCGCTGGCGGCTGGCCCAGCTGAAAGCTGATTCCTGCGGTTCCTTGTACTCGAGGCCGATGTAGCCGTCGTAGCCGAGTTCGCGGCTGCGGGCGATCCATTCGCCGAGGGGGAGCGTGCCGGTTCCGGGAGCGCCGCGGCCGGGGTTGTCGGCGATCTGGATGTGGCCGAAGTCCTTGGCGTGGTTCTCGATGACGGATTCGACGTCGTCGCCGTTGACTGCCAGGTGGTAGAAGTCGGCGAGGAGCTTGATGTTCTGTGCGCCGGATTCTGCCTTGACGCGGGCGATGACCTTGAGTGCGTCTTCGGCGGTGAGGAGCGGGTACTTGGGTGCGCCGCTGACCGGTTCGAGGAGGACGGTGCCGCCGATTCGGGCGACGCCCTCCGCTGCTGCGGCGAGGTTCTTGGCGGCGAGTTCATCCTGCTCTTCAGGGGTGAACTCGTCCTGGCGGTTGCCGTAGAGGGCGTTGAAGGCCTTGCATCCGAGGCGCTCACCAATGCCGGCTACGACGTCGATGTTGTCCTTGAACTCGGAGCAACGTCCCTTCCAGGACACCAGGCCGCGGTCGCCGCCAGGCATGTTGCCAGCGTTGAAGTTCAGGCCCGTGAGCTGAACGCCGGCGTCCTTGATGGCTGTTTCAAACTCTATGGTCTCTTTGTCGGTGGGAACCGAACTAGCGAAGGGCCACCAGAACTCGACGGCGTCAAAACCGGCTGCCTTCGCGGCGGCGGGGCGCTCGAGCAAGGGCAGCTCAGTCAGGAGGATGGAGCAGTTCACTGTGTACGTCATCGTAGGTCCTTCCGAGGAGGGGCTTGGATCTATCTTCCGGGTGCTTCGCTTCGGCCTTCATGCTTGGCCTCAGTTTCCGCTTTGTGGAATTTAGATTCTGCTTTATGAAAAGTCTAGGGAAGGTGGGGGTGGGAGTCAAGGGGGTGGGTGGGGAGGTGGGGGTTGGGATACCAGCGGTGATGCCCTTGGAAGGATGGAACGCGGCCGCAGTGCGTGAGAGTCTGCGGAAAGAAGGGTCCGCGCGAAGAGGTCCGGTCTGCCTTCTTTGTTGAGCCAACGTCCGAAGCCCAGGATGGAGTTTGAGATGAGTTCTGTGGGCCGGACTGCACTCTCCTGGAAGAGCTACCAGTTGCCCCCGCTTGCCGCGAGTAGCTTGAGGGGACGGGCTACAAGGCCGTCCAAGCCAGCCGGTTCGAGTGCTCCCGAGCCGCCAGGGGCCAGTTGCGCCTTGATGTTGAGATTGCGTTTGTCCTGCTCAACTGCGGATTCAGCAAGGGGACCTGACTATACTTCGGCTATGAG
>NZ_JABMCX010000400.1 GCF_013179505.1 Paenarthrobacter sp. CM16
AGACAGTGAGGGCTGCCACGATTGCCGCGACCGTGAGGCCAACCGGGCCCCTGATGGCACGGACTGCGGCCGGCGATCCGAACGCGGTGGCGATCTTGATGCCCATGAGGAAGAACGTCGCATACAGCAGGAAGCGCAGGACCAGGTTGCCTACGTTCATCCCGCCAAGCCAGCCGTCAAGGACCAGGTATGGCGCTTCAATGCTGATGAAGATGCTCAAGGAGATCAGGGCGAAAATATAGAAGACCACCCTGTTCTCCCCGCGCAGTGCACTGGGTATCCGCGCCACAGTGATGGCCAGGCAGACAAGCAGCGTTATCCAGGGCAGGACGGCCGTCATCCGAGGTTCTCCCAAATTCGTTCTGTACGTTCGTGGTCTTGTTCCTGGCGTTTGAGGGTCTTTCCCATGGCCAGGAGCCGCTCGCCGGCCAGGGTGACCAGCGCGCTTTGGCTCATTCGGTCCAGCGCTTCCCGGCGGGCATTCGGTGCCCACCCGGCTTCTGCCTCAGTGATCAGTCCTCCGGCCACCAGTCCTCCTGCGGGTCCGACGCCGGCAGCCCGGGAGGTGGCGATGGCCAGTTCAGGAGGAAGCCGGTTTGCTGTCAGATGCGCTGAGAAGTTCTGTGGCGCGATCCCGGTGGCTTCGCTGACCCGGTGCCGCAACTCGCCGTCGTCGATTGCGTCCACCCAGTTCCGCACCGACGTAGGGTGCGGTGGTTCAGAGAGGGGGGCCGCCGCGGCAGTGCCGGGTTCGCTGCGTTCCACTACTGCCCGGAGCAGATCAATCGTGGCCACCTGGCTGACCAGCTCACAGGGCGTGGGCGCTACGGGGGCACCCCTGAGGTCGGCGTAAAGGTCGAAGGTGGCCAGGGCCTGCACTGGATCGACGTGGAATCCACGGCTGATGCTCACCAGCGTTGATTCAGCAACCTTGCCGCGGACCAGTTGCTGGGCCAGCGTTGTCCGTTTGATGCCGGCAATCCGGCAGACATCAGCTGTGCTGGCATCGGGCGCGACGCCGTGAAGCCAGCGCTGGAACGCCTTGGACGGTAAGGGCATGGGGAACTTTCCGGGACGGGTCGCGGGGCAGGACAGGAGGAAGCCGTAAGTGGGAGTACGAAACGATTTTACGCTGACGCCACATTGAATTATGCTTGATGCTTGAA
Source organism: Paenarthrobacter sp. CM16 (assembly GCF_013179505.1). Taxonomy (GTDB): domain Bacteria; phylum Actinomycetota; class Actinomycetes; order Actinomycetales; family Micrococcaceae; genus Arthrobacter. The sequence continues at coordinate 1,167 of NZ_JABMCX010000400.1, forward strand.
CCCGTTGGTCCGTACACCCCCCAAGTCCGGACCAACGGGTTTTTCCATGCCTGCGGGAATCGCGGCCTGAATTCCTGCGTTGTCCCTGCTGGAGGATAGACACATGACAGCAACCTTGGTGGCCAAGGATCTTGCCGGTGGTCACGGCCATCGCACGCTTTTTTCCAACCTTTCCCTGACTGTGGCGCCGGGCGATGTTGTGGGCGTCGTCGGCGCGAACGGTGCCGGGAAATCCACGCTGCTCCGCATTCTTGCCGGAGTGGACCAGTCCCAGGACGGCAGCGTCAGCCTTGCGCCGTCGGACGCTTTTGTGGGCTTTCTTCCGCAGGAACATGAGCGGACTGCCGGCGAGAGCATTGCGGCCTACATTGCGCGCCGGACAGGCTGCGCCCAGGCCACAGTGGACATGGAAGCCACCGCCGAAGCCCTCGGCTCCGGGGCTCCCGGAGCCGATGACGCCTACTCGCTGGCCTTCGACCGTTGGATGGCCTCCGGTGCCGCGGACCTTGAGGACCGCATTCCGGCTGTGCTGTCCGATCTCGGCTTGGAAGTGGGCGCCGACGCCCTCATGACCGGGCTCTCCGGCGGGCAGGCAGCACGTGTTGCCTTGGCAGCCCTGCTGCTCAGCCGCTTCGACGTGGTCCTCCTCGATGAACCCACCAACGATCTTGACCTTGACGGCCTGGCCCGGCTGGAAGCTTTCGTCCAAGGCCTTCGCGGCGGCGTGGTGCTGGTATCCCACGACCGCGAATTCCTGGCCCGCTGCGTCACTACCGTGGTGGAACTTGACCTGGCCCAAAACTCGGTGGCGGTGTACGACGGCGGCTACGAGGCATTCCTCGAAGAGCGTGCCGTAGCCAAACGCCACGCCCGTGAACGGTACGACGAGTTCGCCAACACCAAGGCGGACCTCATCTCGCGCGCACGCACCCAGCGGGAGTGGAGCTCCCAGGGCGTCCGGAACGCCATGAAGAAAAACCCGGACAATGACAAAATCCGCCGGGCTGCGAGCAGCGAGTCGTCGGAGAAACAGGCCCAGAAGGTCCGCCAGATGGAGTCCCGGATCGCCCGCCTCACAGAGGTGGAGGAACCGCGCAAGGAATGGCAACTGCAATTCAGCATCGGCCAGGCACCCCGCTCAAGCGCCGTCGTCGCCACCTTGCGTGACGTCGTCGCGCGTCAAGGCGACTTCACGCTGGGACCGGTGAACCTCCAGCTCAACGGCGGCGAACGCATCGGCATCACCGGACCCAACGGCGCCGGAAAGTCGACACTGCTGCGGCTGCTGCTCGGAACGCAAACACCGGACGACGGCGATGCCTCCATGGGTGCCTCTGTCGCCATCGGCGAAATTGACCAGGCACGTGGACTGCTCGACGGCGGGCAGCCGCTTGGCGACGCCGTCGAAGCGGTGCTGGTGGACTGGAACAGCGCCGATGTCCGGACGCTTCTGGCGAAGTTCGGGCTGAAGGCCGACCATACCTCGCGCACGGTGGACTCGTTGTCCCCGGGGGAACGGACACGTGCCGCACTGGCGCTCCTGCAGGCCCGCGGCGTGAACCTGCTGGTGCTCGACGAGCCCACCAACCACTTGGACCTTCCGGCGATCGAGCAACTTGAAGAGGCGCTGGAGAGTTACGAGGGCGCCCTGCTGCTGGTCACCCACGACCGTAGGCTGCTGGAAAACGTGCGGCTTGATTCACGCTGGCACCTTGAGAACGGCCGGGTGCAGGAACTGCACCACACCCCCAGCCAGGAGAAGTAACCCATGAGCATGGACCGCGTGGCTTGGAGCTCGCTGTACAACATCACCACTGCCAAGAGCGGATCGAAGCCGTTCTCCAAGGAAACCCTGAAACGGGTCATGGCTTTCGCTGCCCCGCACAAGGGCAAACTCATTGCCTTCGTGATCGCCTCCATCGCCGGTGCTTTCCTGGCTGTGGCCACTCCCGTGTTGGCCGGCCAGGTGGTGGATGCCATCATCGCCAATGCCGGCGTGGGCACGGTCATCTGGCTGGCGGTCCTGATCGCCATCGTCGCCGTCGGTGAGGCCGGCGTGGGCTTGGTGACCCGCTGGTTGTCTTCCATCATTGGCGAGGGCGTCATCGTGGACCTGCGCACGCGGGTGTTCGACCACGTTCAGCGCATGCCCATCGCGTTCTTCACGCGGACCCGGACCGGCGCCCTGGTCAGCCGATTGAACAATGACG
>NZ_JABMCX010000401.1 GCF_013179505.1 Paenarthrobacter sp. CM16
CTTTTCGCAGAATTCGTCGTAGATGGCCCGTTCCACCAGGATGCGGGAGCCGGCGGTGCAGCGTTCGCCGTTGAGGGAGAACACCCCGAACAGCGCCGAATCGATCGCGGCGTCAAGATCGGCGTCGGCAAACACGACGCACGGGGACTTTCCGCCGAGCTCCATGGACAGGCCCTTGAGGTTGGCAGCGGCGTTGCGGAAGATGGTCTGGCCCGTGGTCGTCTCGCCGGTGAAGGAGATCAGCGGCACGTCCGGGTGCTTCACCAGCGCGTCGCCGGCTTCTTCGCCCAGGCCATTGACCAGGTTGAACACGCCGTCGGGCAGGCCGGCGTCCCTGAAGATCTGCGCCCAGAGCGAGGCAGAAAGCGGGGTGAACTCGGCCGGTTTCAGGACCACGGTGTTGCCGGTGGCCAGGGCGGGGGCGAGCTTCCAGGATTCCAGCATGAACGGGGTGTTCCACGGGGTAATCAGGCCTGCGACGCCGATCGGCTTGCGGTTCACGTAGTTGATCTGCGAGCCCGGGACTTTCATGGCGTCGTCGAACTGGGCCACGATCAGGTCCGCGAAGAAGCGGAAGTTCTCCGCAGCGCGCAGGGCCTGGCCTTTAGCCTGGGTGATCGGCAGGCCGGTATCAAAGGTTTCGAGTTCGGCGAGGCGGGCTTCCTGCGCTTCAACGGCGTCGGCGATCTTGTTCAACACCCGGGCACGCTCGCGGGGCTTCATCTTCGGCCAAGGACCGTTGACGAATGCTTCGCGGGCGGCGGCGACGGCAAGATCGATGTCTTCCTTCTGACCAGCGGCAGCAGTGGCGTAGTTGCCGTTGGATACCGGGTCCAGGACATCAAAGGTCTTGCCTGAGATGGAGTCAACAAACTCGCCGTTGATGAAGTGCTGGATGTGGGAGGGCAGGTTCTCGGGGGTGTAGTGCTTGGTGGTCTCTACGGAGGTAGTCATCGTTGTCTTCCTTTGTTCATCCAAAGCTTTAGTTGGTGGTGGAGAGGTACGCGTCCAGGGTGGAGGCGCGGTGCTGGCGGGCGGCTTTTTCGATGGTGTCGGCGTCCGCCCCGCCCTCGATAAGTTGCAGCAGTGCTTCGTGTTCGCGCACCGACTCCTGGGCGCGTCCGGGAACAAACCGGAACGTGGAGGACCGGATGGAGGCCAGCCGGTTCCAGCCCCGATGAACCAGGTCCAGAATGTGCGGGTTGGGGCAGTGTTCAAACAGGACGCTGTGGAAATCCTGGTTCAGGGCAGTGAAACGGACGGGGTCGAAGTGCTCCAGGCACTCACGCATTTGCTCGTTCACCGCGCGGGCCCGGGCAATGGCCACCGAGTCGATCAGCGGTGCGGACAGCGCAGTGGCGGCGCCCTCCACGATGCTCAGGGTCTGCATGGTGTACAGGTACTCGGTGGGGTCGATCCCGGACACCGTGGCGCCCACGTTCCGCTCGAACTTCACCAGCCCTTCGGCTTCCAGGCGGCGGATCGCTTCCCGCACGGGGACCACGCTGAAGCCCAAATCCTCGGCGATCTTGGCCAGCACCAGCCGGTAACCCGGCGTGTACGTGCCCTCCACGATGCGCGCCTTCACGGCGGCATACGCTTGCTGGGATTTGCTTTGGGCAGCGGGGTTTTCGACGGCGGAACTCCCGACGGCGGTTTCAGTCACTGTGGGCTCCTTGCCGGCTCTGCCACTCCTGGAAGCGCGCCTGCCATTCCTTGTTCATGGGGTACAGCCCGTCCACGCTGTTGCCTTCCTGGACCATCTGGAAGATGAATGTCTCTTCCTTTTCCTGCTGTATGCAGTCGTCCACCAGTTCTTCAGCGATGGCCGGCGGGATCACCAGGATGCCGTCGGAGTCTGCCACGATGATGTCGCCGGGCTGGACAGTGGCTCCGCCGCAGGCGATGGTGATGTCCGTGTCCCACGGAATGTGCCGGCGTCCCAGGACAGCCGGGTGCGGGTTGGCGAAGTAGGTGGGCATTTCCAGGTCAGCCACAGCCGAGTAGTCGCGGACGCCGCCGTCGGTAATGATGGCAGCGGCCCCGCGCACTTGGGCCCGCAGCGCCAGGATGTCCCCCACCGTGCCGGTGCCCTTCTCGCCGCGGGCTTCCATGACCAGGATTTCGCCTTCGTTCACGGAGTCGATGGCACGTTTCTGGGCGTTGAATCCGCCGCCGTGGGTCTTGAACAGGTCCTCGCGGTTGGGCACGTAGCGAAGGGTCCGGGCAAGTCCCACCACTTTGCGGTCCGGGCGGGTGGCCTGCAAGCCGTCGATGCTCACGTTGTTCAGTCCCCGCTTACGGAGTTGGGAAGACAGGGTTGCAGTAGCAACAGACTCCAGCTTCGCTTTCAGCTCCGGCGTCAGCACCGAAGCCTGGGAAATCGGAGCAGGCAGCCCGGCGGCTTCCCGCGACCCGTAGGCCTCTTCCCGCTGGGTGTCATCAGTCTTGGGCCGGGCGCCGAAGTCCGCGAACGGCGTCGCGCCTTCCATTACTTTGGTGGCCAGGCGGCCGCTGCTGAAGTCACCGCCGGTGACCTCAACTTCGACGACGTCACCTGGCTTGGCAACGGAGGCTCCGGCGGGGGTGCCGGTGAGGATGATGTCACCCTCTTCGAGCGTGAGCAGCTGGGAGAGGTCAGCGACGAGTTGGGCGAACGGGAAGAGCAGGTCCTCGGTGGTGTCGTCCTGGACGAGGTCTCCGTTGTGCCAGGTGCGAATCCTTAAGGCAGCGGGGTCAACGGCGTCGGCCGGGATCAGGGCCGGCCCGACGGGAGTGAAGCCGTCGCCGCCCTTGGACCGGACGTTGGAGCCCTTGTCTGCGTAGCGGAGGTCGTAGACGCCGAGGTCGTTGGATGCAGTGATCCATTCGACGTGGCTCCACGCATCCTCCAGCCCCACGCGGCGCGCGGACTTCCCGATGACCAACGCGATCTCGCCCTCGTAGCCGAGCAGTTCGCAACCGGCCGGACGTTCAACGGTGCCGGGAGCATCCGCGGAGCCGAGTGCCAAGGACGAAGACGGCTTCAGGAAGTACGACGGCTGTTCGGGAGTACGCCCGCGCTGCGCCGCACGGCTGGGGTAGTTGATGTGGACGGCAATGACTTTGCGCGTCCGGGCCAGCATGTCCTGGCTGACTTCCTGGGTCCGGAACTCCAATGTCACGGCGCCTCCTCTTCTTGAAACTGAATCAAGTACGAAATCGTATACGAATCACTATGACCGGGACTGTGAGCTGCGTCAACCCCCTCCCCAGCCCAACTCAGTTGATGCATGCTGGTACCAGATCAGAGGAGGGAAACCATGGAGCCCAAAAGAGAACCGGAGTTGCTGAGGTTTGCCAGCGGCG
>NZ_JABMCX010000402.1 GCF_013179505.1 Paenarthrobacter sp. CM16
GCCGGTCATGATCATGGCGTATTCGGCGTCGAACTGGCCAACGAAGGACCGCAGGCCCAACTGGACAGTCCAGAGGCGGTTGGACGTGAGGTAGATGAACGGGCCCATGTAGTCGTTCCACGTGTTCACGAACGTCAGCAGCGCCAGGCTGGCGAGGGCCGGCTTGGACAGTGGCAGGATCACGCGGGCCCAGATGCCGTACTCGCTCAAGCCATCGATGCGGGCGGCTTCGCAGAGTTCGTCCGGGATGGTCATGTAGTACTGGCGCATCAGGAACACACCGAACGCGCCGAATGCCTGCAGCAGGATCAAGGCGTTGAAGCTGTTGGTCAGGCCAAGGTTCTGCATCATGATGTACTGCGGCACCATGTACGCCTGCCACGGGACAGCGATGGTGCCGATGTAGGCCAGGAACAGCACGTCGCGGCCGGGGAAGCGGACCTTGGAGAAACCGTAGGCGGCCAGCGAGCCCGTGAGGACCTGCAGGCAGGTGATGATCACGGCGAGGTACAGCGAGTTCTGCAAGTAGCCCATCATGGGAATCCGGGTCCAGATGTCCGTGTAATTGCTCCACACGAACTCCTGCGGAATCCACTGGATGGGAACGGTGAGGACCTGGTTGTTCTCCTTCAACGAGGAAGAGAGCATCCAGATGAACGGCACCATCAGCGCCGCCACCAGGACCACCAGGACACCGTAGATCACGATGTTCGCGGTCCGCTTCTTCTGCTCCCGCGGGGAACGCCTGCGGTCAGTACGACGACGGTCTTCCGCAGTAAGTGCCCCCGACGGAGACGGAGCTGCATCCGCCAGATGAGTGGCTTTGAGGTCTTCGGCCATGTTGGTCATCAGCGTTCCCTCCGCTGTTGGATCTTGAACTGCAGGACGGTAACCGTCAGCACGATGATGAACAGGACCAGCGAGATTGCCGAGGAGTAGCCGAACTTACCTTCGCCGATGCCTTCCTGGTAGATCAGCTGGGACAGCACCGTGGTGGACCGTCCGGGGCCACCGTTGGTCATGACCACAATGAGGTCGAACACTTTGAAACTGGAGACCGTCAGCATGACCACCACAAAGAACGTGGTGGGTCGCAGGGACGGGATGGTGACGTTCCAGAAGCGCTGCCAGGCGCTGGCACCGTCAACTTCGGCGGCTTCGTACAACTCAGTGGGGATCGCCTGAAGTCCGGCCAAGTACAGGACCATGTAGTAGCCCATATCGCGCCACACACTGGTGATGATCACAGCCGGCATGGCCCAGTCCGAGCTGGAGGTCCAGCCGGGAGGGTTGGCGATGCCGATTGCGCCGAGGAACTGGTTGATGGGACCGCTGTCCGGGCTGAACAGCATGTTCCAGACCACCGCCACAGCCACCAGAGAGGTGATGTACGGGAAGAAGATGGCTACCCGGAAGAAGCCGATGCCCTTGAGCTTGCGGTTCAGCAGCATTGCCAGCAGCAGTGCCAGGGCCATGGTGAGCGGCACGTGGCCCAGGGCGTAAACAACGGTGTTGCGCAACGCGATCCAGAACGAATCGGAGGCGAACATGCGCTCGAAGTTGGCCAGGCCAATCCACTTGGGAGCGCTGAAGGAAGTCCATTCCATGAAGGAGAGCGCAAACGCGGCCACGACCGGAATGAGGGTGAAGGCCAGGAAGCCTAGGAAGTTCGGAAGGATGAACGTCCAGCCGATCAGCGTGTTACGCCTGGCTTGCTTCCTGTTGCCGCGGCTCTGCACTGGGGCAGGTGCCTGGGGGATTGTTTCTGTAGTCATGATGACCGCTCCCGGGTGGGGGCGTTCCTCCATTTCAGGATCCGGAGATTTCAGGTCCGGGTTCCGGTGCTGCGCCTCAAGGAAGCAGCACCGGAACCGGGGAGAGCTACTTGCCTGGCGTTACTTGCCCAGGACTTCGCTGGTGACGCGCTTGCCCATCTCAGCGATGCCGTCATTGACGGAGCGCTCGCCGACCATGATGAGGTCGTGCTCCTGGTTGAGGATCTTGTCCGTTGCAGCGGACTTGTCGCTGACGGGCATTTCCAGTTCGGTGGTGTCCGGGGTGAAGGCTTTCTTGGACAGCTCGTCCGTGGGCATGCCATCGAGCTTGAAGTACTCGGCGGTGATGGCATCGTTCTGCAGGGCCGGGACTACGCCGATCTTGGAGATCGCCTTGGCACCTTCTTCGCCGGCTGCCCACTCGATGAACTTCTTGGCTTCATCGGAGTGCGCAGCGTTCTTGTTCACGGCGAAGGCCGTGGGCGAACCGAACGTGGTGACCTTGCCGTCGTCGTTCTTCTGCGGCATTGGAGCCAAGCCCCAGTTGACGTTGGTTTTGGCGTCCTTTTTGGCCTGCAGGATGCCGGCGATGTACCAGGTGCCCATGGGCATCATGGCCGCTTGTCCGGACTCGAACATGGTGCGGTAGCTGGTCTTTTGGCTCTTGGCGGTGCCGAAGTCCAGGGTGGCGCCGGACTTCTGCAGGTCCAGTGCGGTGTTGTACTGGTCCTCCATGAAGCCGTAGTCACCGCTGTTCTGGTCGGCGCCGTTCTGGGCCGCCGCAGTGGCCTGGACTACTGAACGCCAGATGTGGTGGTAGGTGCCGTAGGTCTTCTTGCCGCCGGCCTCGGTGGAGAGCTGCTTGGCGATCTCGGTGTACTTTTCCCAGGTGAGGTCCTTGGGATCTTCAATGCCGGCAGCCTTGAACAGGTCCTTGTTGTAGTACAGCAGCCAGAAGTCCTGGCGGTAGGGAGCTGCGAAGTACTTGCCGTCGATGTTGAAGGCGTCCATGCCGGCGAGGTTGTCCTTGCCCACCTTGTCCACCACACTGTTGATTTCCTGGAGCTGGCCGTTGTTGGCGTAGCGGGAGTAGTCGATCACGTTCTTCATGGTGAGGACGTCGGTGGTGTCGCCGCCGGCCAGCATGGTGGTGACTTTCTGGGGGTAGTCGTCGGCCAGGATGTCCACGGGTTCAATGTCCACGTTGGGGTTGGCAGCCTCATAGCTGTCAAAGAGGGCCTTGAACTCCGGGGTGCCCTCGTAGTTCCATACCGAGACGGTCAGCCGGGTCTTGCCTTCGGCCGCCTGCGGTTCGGCGGGACCGGCAGCGCCGGCGCAGCCGGTGAGTCCGAGCCCTGCAGTCACCGCGAGGGCGATTGCGGCGAGGGTTGTGCGCTTCATTGCGTTCTCCTTTAGTACTGGGTTTTAAGTTTGCCGTAGGTGCGGCTTGGGTGTGACTTGCGTGGGGACCGGGCCTAGGCGCTAAGGCCGAGGTCCGCATGGACTACTTGGGCCAGGAGGTCCTTGCCGGCGAGGTACCGTTCAAGGTCATCCAGT
>NZ_JABMCX010000403.1 GCF_013179505.1 Paenarthrobacter sp. CM16
AGGACGGCAGCCGTGGCCAACTGCAGGCCCAGACAGGAGACGGCGTCGTTCCACCAGTACCGCAGCTTCAGGCTCTCTCCCCCAAAGGCAACTCCCAGGGACTGCACGCCACAGCAAATCACTGCGGCCAGCATCACGCCACTGATATCCGAGGTCACATCCCACACCACGCCCAGTAACGCCAGCGTCAGCGCTACGCGCGCCCCGTAAACGTGCTGAAGCCTGTACTGCGCCCGTGGAATGAAGGCCACCACAGCAAAGTAGATTCCACACATCAGCATGACCAGCGGGTATTCGCCCTTGGCCAGGAGTTGCGGCGTCACCGTGACAGCAAGTGCCACCAACGGGACAACATAGGGATGGAGCACCATCAGCGGTCGGACATAGAGCGGTGGCAGCCACCGGGGACGAATCAGCGCCGCCAGAGTCAAAATGATGGCGATTCCGATCAGTGCGGTGAAGTACCAGACCAAGGCCCCGCCCAGCACGGAAACTCCGGACCAGGCGGTAGAGACAACGAAGCTCAGGGAAAGGAAAGCCAGGACCTTGTTGTCCAGCCGAACTGCCGTGTAGGCATACACAGCTGTCCCTATCAGAGAGGTCACCAGCCATGCTGCCGGACCGTTGGGGAGCACAAAGTTGTACATGGCCAGCCCCGTGACGGGGATGAGCGCCAAGCCCGTTCCGACGAACGCAACCGCAGCCGGACGCAATCGGGGCATTTTTGCGTGGATGATCAAACCAGCGCCGTAAAACAGAGCGGTGATGAAGCAGATGCCCGCGAACCGGAAGAGTGCCGGCAGGCTCGTTCCAACGAACAGCGCACCGGCAGCAACCAAGAGAAGACTGGCTACATAGAGGGTGACGTTGATGTTCTGTTGGTCGCGCTTGGCCTTGCGCGCTGCCGCTGCCTCGGGAGTTTCCCGGGTGATCGGAGCCTGTTGCGCTACGGCCCACTGCGGTTGTGCCGCCACGACGGGCCGCTGCTGGACCGGGGGCGGCTGAATGCCCGACGGCGGCACGGGGGGCCGCGCTGTGAACCGTGCACCCGCTTGGGCCGGTTGAAGCGTTGACGGCGGCATGTGGGTCCGCGCGGACGTCGGCATCGGGGCGGGCATCGGCATGGGCGTCTGGGCGGGCATCGGCATCGGCGTCTGGGTGGGCGCAGCGAACGGTGCGCCCACGTGCGTAGGCGGCTGAACCGGTGGCGACGCAGGCATCACTGGCAGACCCGCCCCGGAAGCAGCTGGAGCCGCGGCGCCAGGACGCTGCGGCACAGGAATGTCAGTGGACTTCCTGGCCTCGGCGTCGCGCCAACCGGCCAGATGGCCGGCAAGGAAACCGGCGTGGTAGTCGGCCGCCTTGTCCGGCGCCACGGAAGGGCCAGGAACCGCACCCCGGCGCCCTTTGGCTAGCCCGGCTGCAAAGCCAATACCGCCAACAATGACGATGAGCAGCAGTATAAGGAATGCAGTCATGGAAGCTCCTTGGTTGCGCTGGATTCAGCGGCGGACCGCTCTTTATCCATTCGATAGAGTAACTGTACCAAAAAGAACCCCACCGCCGAAACGGTGGGGCTCTTCCTGAATGACTACCGGCTGGGCCGGAAGGTCACAGATCTACAAGTAGTGACTACTTGATGATGCTGGTGACACGTCCCGAACCAACGGTGCGGCCGCCTTCGCGGATAGCGAAGCCGAGGCCCTCTTCCATAGCGATCGGCTGGATGAGCGCAACGGTCATCTCAGTGTTGTCGCCAGGCATAACCATTTCCGTGCCTTCCGGCAGGGTGATAACGCCGGTTACGTCCGTGGTACGGAAGTAGAACTGCGGGCGGTAGTTGGAGTAGAACGGGTTGTGACGTCCGCCTTCGTCCTTGGACAGGATGTAGACGTTGGCCTCGAAGTCGGTGTGCGGGGTAATGGAACCCGGCTTGACGACAACCTGGCCACGCTCGACATCGTCGCGCTTCAGACCGCGGAGCAGGAGGCCACAGTTCTCGCCGGCCCATGCTTCGTCGAGCTGCTTGTGGAACATCTCGATACCGGTAACCGTGGTCTTCTGGATCGGGCGGATGCCAACGATCTCAACCTCGGAGTTGATGGCGAGGGTTCCACGCTCGGCGCGGCCCGTAACAACGGTGCCACGACCGGTGATCGTGAAGACGTCTTCGATCGGCATCAGGAACGGCTTGTCGCGGTCACGTACGGGGTCCGGAACGGACTCGTCGACAGCTGCCATCAGGTCCTGGACGGACTTGACCCAAACCGGGTCGCCTTCCAGAGCCTTGAGACCGGAAACGCGAACAACCGGAGCCTCATCGCCATCGAAGCCCTGCGAGCTCAGGAGCTCACGAACTTCCATTTCGACGAGGTCGAGGAGTTCTTCGTCATCAACCATGTCGGACTTGTTCAGTGCGACCAGCAGGTAGGGAACACCAACCTGGCGGGCGAGCAGAACGTGCTCACGGGTCTGAGCCATCGGACCATCGGTTGCAGCAACCACGAGGATTGCGCCGTCCATCTGGGCAGCACCGGTGATCATGTTCTTGATGTAGTCAGCGTGACCCGGGGCGTCTACGTGTGCGTAGTGGCGCTTCTCGGTCTGGTACTCCACGTGGGAGATGTTGATGGTAATACCGCGCTGGCGCTCTTCCGGAGCAGAGTCAATCGACGCGAAGTCGCGCTGCTCGTTGAGATCCGGGTACTGGTCGTACAGCACCTTGGAAATGGCGGCAGTCAGCGTCGTCTTACCGTGGTCAACGTGACCAATGGTGCCGATGTTGACGTGCGGCTTAGTCCGCTCGAACTTTGCCTTTGCCACAGGTTCCTCCTAGAACGATTTCAAGTGAAGTGCTCCTCGGCCGCGCTTTTCGCGGCAGAAACTTTAGCAAGTCTACTTGGGGGCTTGGTTTTGGTGAAATTGCAGATTCAGGAACCAATAGTAGTTCCTCGAGCCTGTTTGCGCAGGGGCCGGGCCGCGGCTCTCGCCGCAGCCCCGCCTCACGCGCTTAGATGCCTTCCCGATACCGGAATTGCATCCGTTACCGGGAGATTACTCGCCGCGGGTTTTCTGGATGATCTCGTCGGCTACTGCCTTCGGGACCTCCGCGTAGCTGTTGAACGTCATGGAGTACACAGCGCGACCCTGGGTCTTGGACCGGAGGTCACCGATGTAGCCGAACATGCCGGACAGCGGAACGTGTGCACGGATAACCTTCACACCTGCTGCGTCTTCCATGGACTGCATCTGGCCACGGCGGGCGTTCAGGTCACCAATAACATCACCCATGTATTCCTCAGGTGTGCGGACCTCAA
>NZ_JABMCX010000404.1 GCF_013179505.1 Paenarthrobacter sp. CM16
TTTCATCAAGGGTGACGCTGTTGCTGCTGCCAAGAGCCTGACGGACTTTGCCAAGGCCAACAAGCAGCTGGTTATCAAGACCGGCGTCTTCGAAGGCAAGGCATTGGACGCAGCAGGAGTTGCCGCACTGGCAGCCCTCGAGTCCCGCGAGCTGCAGCTTGCACGTGTTGCTGGTGTCCTCAAGGCTCCCGCATCCGCTGCTGCACGCATCATCGACGCTCTGCGCCTCAAGCTTGAAGAAGAGGGCGGCGCATCTGCACCGGCCGCTGAAGAAGCCCCGGCCGCTGAAGAGGCTGCTGCTGAAGAGGTTGCGGCTCCGGCCGAAGCCGCTGAAGCTGCAACCGAAGAGAACTAAGTTCTCCCCTCAATCAAACTCTGGTGCATGGATCGGTTTAGCCCGGACCTGCACCAACTAATGGAAGGACGCCACCATGGCGAAGCTCAGCAACGAAGAGCTCATTGAAGCTTTCAAGGAACTGACCATCATCGAGCTCTCCGAGTTCGTCAAGCTCTTCGAAGAGACCTTCGAAGTTACGGCTGCTGCTGTTGCAGTTGCCGGCCCCGCTGCCGGCGGTGCTGCTGAAGCTGCTGAAGAGAAGACCGAATTCGACGTCGTTCTCGAAGCTGCTGGCGACAAGAAGATCGCAGTGATCAAGGAAGTTCGCGCCATCACCTCCCTCGGCCTCAAGGAAGCCAAGGACCTGGTTGACAGCGCACCGAAGGCTGTTCTCGAAGGCGCCACCAAGGAAGCTGCCGAGAAGGCAAAGGCTCAGCTCGAAGAAGCTGGCGCAACGGTTACCCTCAAGTAACTCGTTCTTGCTTGTGGAAGCCCCGCCCGCTCCGACTAAGGAGCGGGCGGGGCTTCCTGCGTTTAATGCACCCCAAGCAGGTAGCAGCACATGCCGTTCTGAGCTGTCAGAACGGCATGTGCTGCTACCTAGTTTGGTTCGCTGATGTCCGCCACAACCGCACCGAGTGCGGACGTGAGGGCATCGGCGTCCACGAACGCACTCCGGCCATGTGCTCCGGCACCCATGGAAATGCGGCGTCCGGTGATCGTGGCGTCGGCATAGACGGGCCACGGTGTGGTGCTGCCCAAGGGGGTGATGGTGCCCCGCTCGTAGCCGGTGGCGGCCAGGGCGACGTCAGCGTGGGGGAGTGAGAGCTTATTGACGCCAACCAGGGCGCGCAGCTTAGGCCACGAGATCTGGCGGTCGCCCGGAATCAGCGCGAACAGGAAACTGCCATCGCGGTGCTTGACCACCAGCGACTTCACAATGTCAGCCGGGCTGATGCCCAGTATCCCGGCAGCTTCTTCCAAGCTGCGGGCTGCGGGACGCTCGACGACGTCCACGTCCAGTCCGCGGGCGGCAGCATCGGACAGGAAGCGTTCGGCCCCGTCCGTCACAGGATCATTCACGTCGTTTCCCCTCGTTGGCGGTTCGGGACCCAGTCCCGGTTCCATAGTCAGTCGCGGTACAGGAGCAGGGCTTCACCTTGGCCGCCACCGCCGCAAAGTGACACTGCGGCCTTGCCTGTTCCCCTGCGCTTGAGCTCGTGGGCTGCGTGCAGCGCGAGCCGCGCACCGGAGGCCCCGATGGGGTGGCCCAGGGCAATTGCGCCGCCGTGGATGTTGCACTTATCCAGCGGATAGCGGAGGTCCTTGAGGGACTGGACGGCAACAGAGCCGAAGGCTTCGTTGATCTCGATGAAATCCAGGTCCTCCGCGGTCCAACCCGCACGTTTCAAGGCTTGTGCAATGGCGTTCGAGGGCTGTGAGTGCAGCGAGTTGTCCGGTCCGGCAACCTGGCCGGGTTTACCCACAACAGCAAGGTAGTCCAAGCCGTTGTCCTCGGCGAAGCGTCGGCTGGTCAGCACCAGTGCGGAGGCGCCGTCGGACAGGGGAGAGGAGTTGCCGGCCGTGATGGTGCCGTCTGTGGCGAAAGCAGCCTTGAGTGGTGCCAGCGTCTCTACAGTGGTGGCGGGCCTGACACCTTCATCCGAGGTGAGGACCAGGGGATCACCCTTGCGCTGCTTGACGCTTACCGGAGCTATTTCGACGTCGAACGTTCCGTCTGCGATGGCGGCAGCGGCACGCTGGTGGGAGGCAGCCGCCACCTCGTCCTGGGCCTTGCGGTCAATGCCCAGGGTGAGGTTCCTGGTTTCCGTGGACAGGCCCATGGATTGTCCATCGAAAGCATCCGTGAGACCGTCATGGGCTGCAACGTCCAAAGCCTGGATGGCTCCATAGGTCCAACCCTGCCGCGAACCGGGCAGGAGATGTGGTGCGCGGGTCATTGATTCCTGGCCCCCGGCAACCACCACTGTGGCGTCACCGCTGCGGATCATGCGGGCGGCGTCAATCACTGCTGTGAGCCCGGAAAGGCAGACCTTGTTGATGGTCACGGCAGGGATGTTCCAACCAACGCCGGCGGCAATGGCGCTTTGGCGGGCAGGGTTTTGGCCCGCCCCCGCTTGGAGTACCTGCCCCATGATCACGGCGTCCACTTGTTCGGCTTTCACGCCGCTGGCCGCCAGGGCTGCTGTGATGGCATGCGCGCCAAGGTCGACGGCGGTAAAGCCCGCCAATTGCCCGTTAAGCCGGCCCTGCGGGGTACGGGAAGCGGCAAGGATGACAACGTCATTGTCGTCAGCGGAGTTGGTCATGGTCTCTCTTCCATCCTGGTGTGGTGTTGCAAGGCTATCGCGGAGCGTGCGCCAGCCTACCCTTTCAACGGTTGTGCTTGCGTCGGCATTCCAATCACGCGCGAGGAACCAAAGACATGCCGGAATGTTCTCTTAGGTCCGGAAGGTTCTCTTACGTACAGGCCGATTCGCTGCGGAGCCCTGTGCTTAGGTGCCTGCAGCAACGGTGCTTGCAATCAGGGACGATCTGGGGTAGACAGGAAGGCTACTTTGCCGTATCGTAGATATTTGCGTCTTCCCTGTTAACCTTCAGCCTTCATATAGCGGTGGGCTTTACCTCTCAGCTGCACCATTGACGTGCCGTTCCTTAACGTGCATAGCCAATGAGTGGACTGGGTCCGGGTCATATAGCGGAACCGGAATAAGTATCCTGCGGAGCACTCTGCGGGATGCAAACGGGGGAGATCTGAAAACGCCTGAAGGTCTGTGGAAGGATCCCTCTTGGTCGCCTCGAGCACCTCTAATAACGAAACCGCTAACACGGCAAGCACCGATGGTGCCACCCGCCGCCTCTCATTCGCAAAGATTCACGAACCGCTTGACGTTCCGAATCTTCTCGCCCTGCAGACGGACAGCTTTGACTGGCTCGTCGGAAACG
>NZ_JABMCX010000405.1 GCF_013179505.1 Paenarthrobacter sp. CM16
CCGTGATGGTGGCGGCGGCGGTCTTCAAAAGCCGCCGTGAGCTGTGATTACTCACTTCTGTCCTCTTTCTTAGTGGTGGTGCGGTGTTCGGAGATGAACACTTTCTGACATGCGTTCCCCCGGAATCGGTGGCACGCATGGTGCTTTAGGTGGCCGGTTGGTCTTTTCTGCGGCGGAGGTTTCCGGAAGCCAGGACGGCGGCCGCCAACAGCGTGGCGGAGCCGGCCAGGGCAAACGGCCAATAGCCGATGCCGCCGGTTTCGGGCATCTGGAGGGCCGGTACGTCCCGCACGCTGACCAGGAAGATCCCGTCAGAGTCCGGGTCCGCCGTGGTGACCACGCCGGCGCCGGTGCCTTGGCCGAGGGTGACTTCACCATCGGCTGCCACCGTGAAGCTGACGGCTTCGGCCAACAGGTTGAATCCGGCCGGAGCCTGGGTCTCTTCCAACCAATAGGTGCCCGGCTGGATGTTTTCCACCTGGAACTGGCCGGTCTGTCCCGGGATGGGCGTCACGGTGTAAGCGGTGTTGGGTCCGGGCGTGCCGGCAGCATCGGTCCTGAGCACCCAGGACGAACCATCCATGGCCACCCAGGAGGAGTCCGAGGACTCGCCCAGCTTCTCAATCAGGAATTTGGCGGTTACACGGTGCGTAGTAGTGCACTCCGGTGCAACCGGCGTCGCCCCTGTTACACATCGGGATGGAGGAACACTGCCGCGGCCGGTCACGGTATTGACTAGTTCCTCGCTCCAGGCATCTGCCTTGACCACTACTGAGTAGCTCAGCGTTGCGGTGGCGCCCGCCGGGAGGGTGAAGGCCGTCGTCGTCAGGGTGGTTGAACCGCTTGCCGGATTCGCTACGGGAGTGGCCGCTGCCGTGCCGATCTTCAGCGTGGCTGATCCGGCGACGAAGGTCGCCTGGTCCAAGACGTTCGCCAGGTTGTCCGTGAGGACTACCCCGCTGATCTGGCCGCTGGTACTGGTGGCGGTCACGGTGTAAACGATGGTCTGCCCCGGGCTCACCGACGGATTGGTGACGCCGCCAACGGTGGCACCCTTGCTGATGGTCCATGCCGGTGGCGCAGTAATTTGCGCGGTGCTGGTTGCAGTGACCGGAGCGCCGACGGGCGGGGTTCCAGTGACCCGCGCCGTATTGGTCAACAGACCCGAGGTGACGTCGGTCTGCGTCACCACATAGGTTGCAGTTGCCGTGACTGACTGGCCCGCCAGCAATGTTCCAGGAAGACCTGGCCATGTGTAGGTGAGGGCTGACATGGCGCCGGAGCCGGAGAACTGTGTCTCCGTGATGACCACTCCGGTCAGTGTGACATTGCCCGTGTTGGTGGCGACGAACGTGTAGGTGGCCGTCTGGCCTGCCACCAACGTGGTCCTGTCCACGGACTTGACCAGGGAAATCGCCGGTGCAGGAGCGGGGGCTACGGTAAAGACATAGTCCTCCACTTCACCGGAGTTCGATGCCCCGATCGGCGACTGGATCTGTGTGGCCGTGTAGCCGATGCGGAACCTGGCGTAGGTAGTGCCTGCGGTCATGCCGCCGGGAATGGTGGCCCATGTCAGCGTTGCAGAGGTGGCTCCGGCCGCGAAGGTAGCGCAGGCCCGTTCGGCTGGGTTGTCGAAAATCGCGTCCTTGTCGAAGTCGATCCATCCACAGGTTGTGCCTGCCTTGCTGGCTCCGCTGATGGCCACAGTGGTGGAGTAACTCGTTGCGCCCAAGGTCATGGGGGTCAGCACCACCCCGTTGTCCTGATCCAAGGCAGCGGTGGCACTGGCATTGGGGGAAACTGTGCCGTTCGCAACCTGTGCGTTGTCTTCGGTCACAGAGGATCCCAGGGTGACGTCGGACAGGACAGCAGATGCGGCGTTGTTTTGGTCGTAGCTCGTGGGGGCGTCGCCAAAGTCCTGCGGCACGGTAAGCGTCATCACGTAGTTGTCTTCGCTGTGCAGCGGTGATAGGGGGTCATTGTCCGAATACCCCGGGAGGGCCGCTGTGGTCCTGGTGAACATGGCGGAGACATTGAAGGTCAGGGTGGAAACGAGGCCGTTGATCCGCACTGCTCCACAGGCAGCAGTCGCTCCCGCATCCGGCGGTTGCGGCGTTGAGGATTGGACCACGGTGTTGCACCGCGCGGACGTGCTGTCGTTCACGGCAGTGATGGTGTTGCCGGACACTGAAAGGTTTCCGCCTGACAGCTTGGTCATGGTCAGGCCGGTGGTTGCCAGCCCAAGCACGGCATGGAGTTGGGAGATACGGTCAATGCTGCCGTTGAGTCCCTCATCCCAAGCGGAGTTGCCGCCCAACCCTGCGAGGTTCAGCACCGGGTTCCGGACTGGCTGGCTGAAGTTGATGGTGATGCTGCCCAGTCCGGAGCACGGACCAGTTGTGGCGCAGTTGTTGACCGCATCGGTGGAGAATTCCACGGCAGGCAGGGTCCCGACGAGACCTTGGCTATAGTCGCTGGGCACGAAGCCTCGACTGCCCAGGGTGGATCCAACAAAGACATCAGTCAGTCCGGATGCGGAATAGGTGGTAGTAAGCCCGGAACCGGGCATGGTCATGGTGGCAATGCCATTGGAAATGACGGGAGCCGCGGTGGGCACCTGATATGCCTGGGCCGCCGTCCCGGGGCCAAAGACCCCGAATGACAGCGTCCCAAGTAACACCATGAGCACGGCCAAAAATGCCGTTGCTTTCCCAAGGGGAGACTTCAAGGGAGATTCCTTCCAGAACTCGGAGTCATCCACGTCACTGGCAGCCCCCGTTTATTGATCGAACGCCGACGAATGACACAGCTGAATGTGTGTGCAAATCGTGTGCCGCTGCTTGCGGGCAGGCGGCTTCGATCGTCAAGTACCGCAAGGGAGAAAAACGTGTCACAGTTTTCAGAATCTTTTGAGAGTCGACTTCCAAAAGCCGGAGAAGAGTGCGCTCACTGGGAGCGAGGAGCCGGGTCAGGCCGCTAGAATGGGCTGATTGAAACGATGCAAAGGATGGACATGGTCAACGACGCCCTTTCCCCGCAGACCCCGCAGACCCTACAGACCCCACTGCCCCTCAACGACAACGGCGCCTGGTGCTGGTTCCAGGATGAGCGCGCACTGATCGATCCCGCCAACAACACCCTGCTGCTCGGTTCAGTGGCTTCGCCGGATGGCCTACAGGGCGCAGAGAGGGGCGGAAACATTGAAATCACGGTCCTGGATCTTGCTACCGGGACTAGCCGGATCCATGTACTCCATGAACACTTGGAAGCCGATGACCACAACGC
>NZ_JABMCX010000406.1 GCF_013179505.1 Paenarthrobacter sp. CM16
GGCGACGTTTCCAATTCGTCTCAGTCGGGGGTCGGATTCAGCCGAATTGACCTCAACTTAAGTTGAGGTCATAGCATCGGTCGGGTGCGCGTCCGCGTAGGTCGCCATCCTTGACCAGTCCCATGAAAGTGCGTTAATGACCTACCCCCAGCCCTTGCAGTCCGAACCAGTCGGCGATCTTTTCAGGGCCGCATTCCGCTCCCATCCGGCGGGAGTCGCCATTATTACCGCTTCGGGGCCGGATGGTGCAGTAGGCCTGACCGCGTCCTCGGTAGCATCGGTTGCCGTGGATCCGCCAACGCTTGCGTTCTCTGTGACCAGCGGCCGTTCGGCCTCGCACATCGCCGCTGCCGAGAGAATCGTGGTGCACCTCATCGGCGCCGATCAGCTGGAGTTGGCACGCGCGTTCGCCGATCCCGCTGCCCCGCGGTTCACCGGCGACATGGACTGGGAGCGGCTCCCCACCGGCGAGCCATTGCTCAGGGAGGCTCAGTGGGCGTTGCGCTGCGAAATTGTCCACCGGGCACCGCTGGGTGGTTCAGTCCTGCTGGCCGCCACAGTCCTCGATATCCGGTCCAACCTTGCCGGCTCGGCTCCACTGGTTTACCACGATCGCGAGTTTCACACCCTGTTCCGCAGCGTGCAGGCGGTTGGCTGACCGCGCCGCGCCCCCAGGTACGCTGTCACGCATCCTCAAGGCGCGTCAGCAGCTCAGCATCGTGACTCATCACGAAATCCAGCCCCTCACTGATCTCACGTCGCCGCGCATGCCCCTGTAAAACCAACTCTGATCCCTGCAGCCGACGATCAAGGTCTTCAGGAACGCGCCGATTCATTGCCAGGCAGCGACGGTACCAAAACGGTACCTAGTTGTTCCTCCCCCGCGCCGCCACGGCCCACTGCTCCACCACGGTCCCACCGCGCACCACAGTCACCTCATCCACCAGGTTCATGGTCAGGCACACGTGGTTGGGGATCACGCGCAGCCTGGTACCCAGTGGCGGCAACTCCGAGGAGTCCGGCCACACCACAGTGGCATGATGCTCTGACAAGGCAGTGACCTTGGCTTCGGGGTATTCAGGCAGCCGCGCAAACCCTGTGGCCCAATCCGGGCGGTCGCTACCCAGGATCTTGCTGCCGGAGTCCAGCACAACCCGGCGGACGTTCCCACCTGCAGCTTCGTGCCTGCTTACCACGGTGGCCGCAACCGTCAGCGCGATCTCGTCCCACGAACACCGTTCGAGTTCCAGCTGCTGGGCATCGCCAAACACGTAGACGCCCGGGCGCAGTTCGGTTGCCGCAGACTCCCCGGAGATCAAGGCCGTGGGCGTGGAGCCCCCGCTGATGGTGGTGACCTCGAAGCCCGCCTCGGTCAACGCCGTCGCAGCCAGCCCCAGGGCATCGTTCTCGTTGCCGGCAGCGCCGGTGGGCATACCTGGCCTGTAGCTGTGTCCAGGGAAGGTGAATACTCCGGATACCATCAGCCCGGCGCCGGCCGCCGCCTTGGCCACCTCCACCACCTCGGACGGCAGAACGCCGCTGCGGTGATGACCGCTGTCCACTTCGATCAGCACCTCAATGCTGCCGGCATCCGCCCCAAGGTGGCGGCCCATCGCCGTCGCACTTTCTGCCGAATCCACGCCCACTACTAGGCGGCACGCCGCTGCCAGGGCGCGGAGCCGGTCAGCATGCGGGGCCTCCACCCAGAGCGGATAGGCGATGAAAATATCCTTGACGCCGTCCGCGGCAAAGACCTCGGCCTCGCCGATTGTGGCCACGGTGATCCCCACGGCCCCGGCCGCCAACTGTTTCCGCGCGATCTCCAAAGTCTTGTGCGTCTTCACGTGCGGGCGGAGCTTCAGTCCCCTGCCGAGCATGCTGGCCGCCATGCGTTCTATGTTCCGGTCCAGGACGTCGACGTCGATCAGCACGGCAGGGGTGAGGACTTCAGCAGGGATCACGTTCATTCCTCAAACACTAACGGCCCCGGGCACCCGCAGCGGAGGTCAGGGCGCCGACTGCCTGATCCGCAGCTCGAAGGCCGCCTCCGGCTGCTGCACGTCAAGCGCGGCGTCCTTGTTCTCGATCCGATTAATGAGGAGTTCGACGGCGCGCTCCGCAATTTCCGTACGCCCCGGCGCCACCGTGGTCAGTGACGGGGAGGCGAACTTCGCCTCATCAATGTCATCAAAACCGGCAACGGCGATCTCCTCCGGGACTTTCCGGCCCCGGACCAGGAGTTCGTGCAATGCCCCCAACGCGAGGGCGTCGTTGAGCCCGAATACGGCATCGAAATCCACGCCGCTGTCCAGCAACCTCGCGGTCGCTTCAGCACCGCCGTCGCGACGCCAGTCGCAATCAATCACCAAGGCGGGATCGTAGGTCACGCCGGCGTCAGCGAGCGCAGCCTTGTACCCCTCAAGGCGCAGGCCGTTGCTGCCGGTAGTGTCGCCGTCGTGCGCGCCTATAACGGCTATACGACGGCGGCCGCCCGCCAGCAGGTGCGCGGTGACCGCTGCGGCTGCTTGGTGGTTTTGGATGAGGACCATGTCCAGCCGGGGATCCTGGACGTATTCGCCGAGCAGGACCAGCGGCTTTTTTCCGGCCGCGTGAATGATCTGCTCAGCGTCCAACGCGAGGGGTATGAAAAGGAGGCCATCGGTCAGGGTTCGGAACTGCCCTTGGAGCGCCGCTTTTTCGTGCTCCGGCTCATTCCCTGACTGCTCCACCAGCACTCGGTAGCCTCGGGCCCATGCCGCTTTCATGATGTCCGACGCCAACTCTGCATAGTACGGAATGGAGAGGTCGGCCAGGACCAACCCGATCATGCTGGTCTTGCCGGAGCGGAGGCTGCGGGCTGTCAGGTTGGCCTCGTAGCCCAGCTCGTCAATGGCATCCAGGACGCGCTGTTTAGTGGCGGGCCGGATGAACTCGTAGTTGTTAATCACGTTGGAGACCGTCTTCAACGAGACCCCGGCAACGCGCGCGACGTCGTTCATGGTGACGGCCATCAAGGTGCTCCTTTTGTCCTGTTGGCTTACATCGTTGCAGACCAGGGCGTGGCGGGCTTAGTCCATGACAGCGGCGACTGCCTCGATCTCCACCAGCTGATGGTCGTAGCCAAGGACAGTGACGCCCATCAGCGTGCTCGGGACGTCATGCTCACCAAACGCCGCGCGCACCACCTCCCAGGAGGCCACCAGATCGGACTGCTCGGAAGAGGCGACGAGGACGCGGGTGGAGATGACGTCCCCGATTCCTGCCCC
>NZ_JABMCX010000407.1 GCF_013179505.1 Paenarthrobacter sp. CM16
CGGCGGGAACCCTTGACGCCAATCACCCGCTGAAGGACGGCCGCACCTCGGACTCGCCGTTGATCACGGCCTACCGCGGCGGCACGCCATCCCGCAGGCCCGTGTGGTTCATGCGCCAGGCCGGCCGTTCCCTTCCCGAGTACATGAAGGTCCGCGAAGGGATCGGGATGCTGGACTCCTGCCTGCGCCCGGAGCTCGCCGCGGAAATTACCCTCCAGCCGGTTCGCCGCCACGATGTGGATGCGGCCATCTTCTTCTCTGACATCGTCATTCCGCTGAAGCTCGCCGGCGTCGGCGTGGACATCGTCCCGGGCGTCGGGCCGGTCTTGGACAAGCCTGTGCGCACGGCAGCTGATGTGGCTGCCCTTCCCACGCTGACATGGGAAGCGCTGGAACCCATTCGCGAAGCCGTACGGCTGACTGTTGCCGAACTTGGCAAGACCCCGCTCATCGGATTCGCCGGTGCCCCGTTTACCTTGGCGGCGTACATGGTTGAAGGCAGGCCTTCCCGGGATCACCTCGGCCCGCGGACGATGATGCATGCCGATCCTGAAACCTGGACCGCATTGGCCAACTGGGCTGCCGATACCTCGGGAATGTTCCTGCAGGCCCAGCTTGAGGCAGGCGCTTCGGCAGCGCAGCTCTTTGACTCCTGGGCAGGTTCCCTGGGCCTGGCTGACTACCAAAAGTATGTGGCTCCGGCCTCATCCCGTGCACTGGACCATGTCCGCGGACTGGGAGCACCCTTGATCCACTTTGGAACCGGCACCTCCGAGCTCCTGGTCGCCATGCGCGATGTTGGAGTGGATGTGGTGGGCGTGGACTACCGGCTGCCCCTGGATGAAGCCAATCGCCGCCTCGGTGGCACCGTGCCGCTGCAGGGGAACATCGACCCCGCACTTCTGTCGGCCCCTTGGGAGGTCCTTGAAGCCCACGTCCGCGGCGTTATCGCCGCCGGTTCCCACGCGCCGGGCCATGTATTGAACCTGGGCCATGGAGTACCTCCGGAAACGGATCCCACCGTCCTGACCCGCGTTGTGGAACTCATCCACTCCATCCCCACGGAGTAGTGCCGATGCGCGGGGTGCACGCAACGCCCGGGACGCCGTCCGACGCTCCGTCCGCCCTAGTGGTGGGTGGCGGTGTCTCCGGCCTGATCGCTGCCCGTGAACTGGCGATTGCAGGCTTTGCCGTCACAGTCCTGGAAGCGAAAGAAGCCTGGGGTGGCTGCGTCGGCAGCCACGTTGTGGCGGGGCTGCAGTTGGACAGCGGGGCGGAGTCGTTTGCCACCCGGTCCCCGGCTGTTGCCGACCTCGCCGGTGAACTTGGCCTGGCGGACAGGATTGTTGCACCGCACCCCGGAGGTGCCTGGGTTCAGTTGCCCGATGGGCCCCGGGAACTACCTAAAACAGGTGTCCTGGGCATTCCGGCCAATCCCTGGGATCAGGAAGTCCGACGCTCCCTGGGACTCGCTGGAGCCCTTCGTGCCTCGGTGGACAGGTGGCTTCCTGCATCCGTGGGGACATCCTCGGAGGTGACCAGCGTTTCTGCCCTGGTCCGTGCCCGCATGGGCAAAAGGGTCCTTGAGCGGCTTGTTTCCCCAGTGGTGGGCGGTGTCCATTCGGCCGATCCCGGTCTCCTGGATGTGGACATGGTTGCGCCCGGGCTGCGGGCAGGCATTCGTCAGCATGGTTCACTTGCCGCCGCCGTGGCGGCCCAGCGCAAGGCTGCTGCCGGAGCCCTTTCCCGCCCGTCCAAAGCGGGCTCCGCCGTCGCCGGCCTGAAAGGCGGCATGAACTCGCTGGTATCGGCGCTCGTGGAGAACCTGGGCGAACGCGGGGTCCGATTGGTCACCGGAATGCGCGCCGACGCCGTGGTGAAAACTCCGGACGGCTGGCAGGTCGCCGCGGGCGGTTCCACATACGACGCCGGCCGGCTGGTGGTGGCGCTCGACGGCCCGGCCGCCGTCGGGCTTCTTGAGCAGTCGTTGCCGGAATTATCGGAATTGCGCCCCTCTCCCGGGCCTCTGGTGAGTTTGGTGACCTTGGTGGTGGACTTGCCGCAACTCGATGGCAGGCCCCGTGGAACCGGGATATTGGTGGCGCCCCAAACTCCGGGGATCAAGGCCAAGGCACTGACGCATGCAACGGCGAAGTGGGATTGGCTGGCCGGTGAGGCCGGTCCGGGTATGCACGTTTTGCGCCTCTCCTATGGAAGGCGTGAAGAGGCCGGTGGGGGAGCGGATCTCGTCCTGGATGACCAGTCACTCCTGGCTGCGGCCTTGGAGGATGCCTCCGCATTGCTGACGGTGCCGGTTTCCCGGACGGACATCGTTGATTGGGATGTGGTGCGGTGGGCTGGAGCTTTGCCCTTTGCCGCCGTCGGTCATAAACAGCGCGTGGAGCAAGTGCGGAAGGTGTGCGCCGGGGTGGAAGGACTCTCTGTGGTGGGTGGCTGGCTGGCCGGAAACGGCCTCGCCGCAGTAGTGGCTGACACCAAGGCGCAGCTCGCTCTTGTGGGGTCCGACGATCAGCATTCTTTGTGATTTGCATCACTTCTACGCCCTGTAGAACATATCCGTTTCGACTTAGCGGCTGGCACGGGGCAAACTTGAACCATGAGCCACACTTCTGCCGAATCTGTCACTAAAACTGCTGAAACCGAAGAACAGTTCTACACGCTGTGGACGGTCTTCAAGCGCTCGGCCGACGTCCTGCGCAGCGGAGATGCTGCCCAGGAATTCGAAGCCCTCGCGGAGAAGCTCGCGGAGGGTGGAGTGATCCTCCGCGGTAGCTACGACGTCTCGGCCATGCGTTCGGATGCAGACATCATGGTGTGGCTCCACGGTCCCAAGCCGGAGGATCTGCAGGCCGCCGTGCGGTCCATCCGCCGCAGCAAGCTCTTTGCAGGAACCGAGATCGTATGGTCAGCGATGGGCGTGCACCGCGAGGCCGAGTTCTCCAAGAGCCACGTACCTGCGTACGCCAGGGGCGTCGAGCCGAGCACCTGGCTCTGCGTCTACCCGTTTGTCCGCTCCTATGAGTGGTACCTGCTACCGACGGACGAGCGCGGGAAGATGCTCCGTGACCACGGTTTGCTGGGACGGGAATTCCCGCAGGTCATCTCCAATACTGTTTCCTCCTTCGCGCTGGGTGACTGGGAATGGATCCTTGGTCTCGAGGCGCCGGAACTCGTGGACCTGGTGGACCTGATGCGCCACTTGCGTGCCACCGAAG
>NZ_JABMCX010000408.1 GCF_013179505.1 Paenarthrobacter sp. CM16
GTGACGGGCGGACACCGGAATTACGACATATTGGGCCGGCTTAAGGCAGGATTGTCGAGAGGTCGTAAGGCGCATCGGATTGAGGTCGGCACACAGTGAAGTCTTGGAGCATCGGGGTATTCGGACTCGTGGCGCTCACCGCCATCGTGGCCAGCACCTTCGTTTCCCGGGAAGCCATGGTGGGCGTCGGCATTGCTGCCTCCGCGGCTGTGGGGATTGGCTGGCCGCATTTCCTTGGCGTCCCGGCCAAGAAAACCCTGGCATCAGTGATCGGGCTGGCGGGTGCGGGATCGGCTGTGACCGCCGCTTACCTGCCTGCTCCCGGGTTCCTGGAAGGAACGCCGGCATTCATTGCCTTGGGCGTGATGGCGGTCTTCGTGGTGCAGTTGGTCCGGGGCACAGGGCAGGCGCAGCGGCTGGAATCAACCTTGGGATGCTGTGCCGGCGTGCTGTTGAACTGCCTTGGTGCAGGGTGGATCGCCGGCGCACGGTTCAACGGCGTCAAGGAGATGGTCCTGGTGGCCGGCCTGAGCGCTGCTGTGGCCTTGCTGGTGGGAATCATCCGGTGGCCCGACCGCATAGTGGCTCCCCTTGGCGTGGTCATGGCCGGACTCATGGGGCCCCTCGCAGGTCTTGTATTCTCGGATATTGCAGTACTCCCTGCGGCACTGGTGGGCGTTGTGGTGGGCTCCGTCCTGGTCTGCTTCCGGCGGATGACCACGCTCCGGCGCGGGCGCCTGAACCTCCGGGCAGCCGTGGGAATGGGTGTTGCCCCCGTCTGGGCTGTGGGGGCCTTGGTGTACTTCATAGACAAACTACTCATCTACTAACGGTTAGGATGGCATCATGTCTGTACTCGCATTTGAAATCTTCTTCCTCGTTCTCCTTGGCCTGGCCAGCGTTGCCATGGCATGGTTTGCGGGTTTTGTCGTTTACCGCCTTTTCAAGGGCCAGAAGTAAATTCTCTGACCCTGCTCTCCAACAGAGGTAGTCGTTGTGCCTATTGAGATCCCTACCGATCTGACGCCTGAACTCGTCCCCCTTTCCTGGCTCATTGGTGAGTGGGAAGGCCGTGGCCGGCTCGGCAGCGGCGACGAGGATTCCGAGCATTTTGTCCAGCACGTTTCCTTCACCCATAACGGCCTGCCGTACCTGCAGTATCGGGCTGAGACCTGGCTGAGTGACGACGCCGGCGCAAAGCTGCGCCCGTTGACGGTCGAGACAGGCTTTTGGGCCTTGGAGCGGAAGCTCCAGGAGGGCGACGGCGGTCCCGGACTCATTCCGGCGGACATCGTCCCGGTACTGAAGACCGCGGACGACGTCGAAGAGCGCCGCAACGAGGATGGCGGATTCGACATCTCCGTTTCGATTGCCCATCCCGGTGGCATTACGGAGCTCTACTACGGTCAGATCAAGGGACCCCAGATCCAGCTGAGCACGGACATGGTGATGCGAGGAAGCCACTCCAAGGAGTACACCGCGGCCACCAGGATTTTCGGGCTGGTTGACGGAAACCTCCTGTGGCGCTGGGACGTCGCAGCCAGCGGGAAAGCACTCGAAGCCCACGCCTCGGCCTTCCTGCACAAGGTGTCCTGACCAGGGCCTTCACCGTACGTTCCAGCAGCCGGCAGCAGAAGGAGCAGTGAGTGAACAATCACCTCAAGCCCGACGGCTACAAGGGCCTGAAGGCTCTCTTCTTCAATGGCACGCTGAAACCTTCACCGCAACTGAGCAATACCGATGGCCTGATCCAGATCAGCCGGGACATCATGGAGAAGCAGGGCGTCTCCACCAAGGTTGTCCGCACGGTGGACCACGACATCGCAAGCGGGGTCTACCCCGATATGCGCGAGCATGGCTGGACAACCGACGAGTGGCCGGAAATCTACCCTGATGTTCGCGATGCCGACATCGTGGTGGTGGCCGGGCCCATCTGGCTCGGTGACAATTCCTCCCAAACCAAGAAGCTCATCGAGCGCCTCTATGCCCATTCGGGCGAGCTGAACAGCAACGGCCAATGGGCGTTCTATCCGAAGGTGGGCGGTTGCCTCATCACCGGCAACGAGGACGGTATCAAGCACTGTTCCATGAACGTGCTGTACAGCCTCCAGCACATCGGTTTCACTATTCCGCCACAATCCGACGCCGGATGGATCGGTCCGGTGGGGCCCGGACCCAGTTATCTTGATGAAGGATCGGGTGGGCCGGAGAGTGATTTTACTAACAGGAACGCCACCTTCATGACGTGGAACCTGCTCCACATGGCCAAAATCCTCCGGGATGCCGGGGGTATTCCGGCCTACGGCAACCTGCCCGCCGAATGGAAAGCGGGCACCCGCTTCGACTTCGAAAATCCGGAATACCGCTGATGCCGGAATACCGCTGAGCTGCAAGGACTTCTACTACATATGACTTACACCAGCCCTCTGTTGTCGCGCCCTGGCGCGGTCGAGGACACCGGCCTCGATGCCGGCGTCGCTGCCCACTACGGTGAGCCGCTGCGTGAGCAGCGCGCCTTGGCCGCCGGCACCGCCGTCGTCGATCTCTCACACCGCGGGGTGGTCACCGTTTCCGGACCCGACCGCCTCAGCTGGCTCAACACGTTGTCCTCCCAGCAGCTCACCAACCTCCAGCCCGGGGTTGCCAGCGAGCTCTTGTTGTTGAGTGTCCAAGGCCGCATCGAATTTGATGCCCGGGTGATTGATGACGGCGGGACCACGTGGCTGATCGTGGAGACCGCGGAAGCCGCGCCTTTGGCCGAGTGGCTGAACAAGATGAAATTCATGCTCCGGGTCGAGATCACCGATGTCTCTGATCAGTGGGCAGTGCTGGGAGCCACCAAGCCGGTGGAACAGTTCTCTTCCCGCTTGGTATGGGAGGATCCGTGGCCGCATGTCAGCCCGGGAGGTTACGCCTACAGCATCGTTCCGGAGGAGTCCCATCCGGGCCTTGAACGTCCGTGGTTCGAGTACCTCGTCCCGGCCGCAGAGTTGGAGAACGCGGTTGAAGGACTCCCGCTGGCGGGTGCGCTGGCCGCCGATGCCCTGCGGATCGCTGCGTGGCGTCCGCGTCTTGGCGCTGAGACCGACGAGAAAACCATTCCCCATGAGCTGGATCTTCTGCGGACCTCGGTACACCTGAACAAGGGCTGCTACAAGGGCCAGGAGACCATTGCCCGTGTCCACAACCTGGGGCACCCGCCGCGCCGCCTCGTGTTCCTGCAATTGG
>NZ_JABMCX010000409.1:0-1893 GCF_013179505.1 Paenarthrobacter sp. CM16
CATTAGGAGCCGAAGAAGGACGTAGGAATCTGCGATAAGCCTGGGGGAGTTGATAACCGAGCGTTGATCCCAGGATGTCCGAATGGGGAAACCCCGCACAACGCTGCAAGGTGATTGTGTGACCCGCATCTGAACACATAGGGTGCGTGGGGGGAACGCGGGGAAGTGAAACATCTCAGTACCCGCAGGAAGAGAAAACAATAGTGATTCCGTTAGTAGTGGCGAGCGAACGCGGATCAGGCTAAACCGTTTCCATGTGTGATAGCCGGCGGGCGTTGCATGGGCGGGGTTGTGGGACTTTCCGTTCTGGTTCTGCCGGACCAGTGAGGTGATGTGCGTGCATAGGTGAACGGTCTTGAAAGGCCGGCCAGAGAGGGTGTGAGCCCCGTAACCGTAATGTTGTGTGCAGCCTGGAGAGTATCCCAAGTAGCACGGGGCCCGAGAAATCCCGTGCGAATCTGTCAGGACCACCTGATAAGCCTAAATACTTCCTAATGACCGATAGCGGACCAGTACCGTGAGGGAAAGGTGAAAAGTACCCCGGGAGGGGAGTGAAACAGTACCTGAAACCGTGTGCTTACAATCCGTCGGAGCCAGTCTGATTCTGGTGACGGCGTGCCTTTTGAAGAATGAGCCTGCGAGTTAGTGTTACGTCGCGAGGTTAACCCGTGTGGGGTAGCCGTAGCGAAAGCGAGTCTGAATAGGGCGAGTGTAGTGGCGTGATCTAGACCCGAAGCGGAGTGATCTACCCATGGCCAGGTTGAAGCGACGGTAAGACGTCGTGGAGGACCGAACCCACTTCAGTTGAAAATGGAGGGGATGAGCTGTGGGTAGGGGTGAAAGGCCAATCAAACTCCGTGATAGCTGGTTCTCCCCGAAATGCATTTAGGTGCAGCGTTGCGTGTTTCTTGCCGGAGGTAGAGCTACTGGATGGCCGATGGGCCCTACAAGGTTACTGACGTCAGCCAAACTCCGAATGCCGGTAAGTGAGAGCGCAGCAGTGAGACTGTGGGGGATAAGCTTCATAGTCGAGAGGGAAACAGCCCAGACCACCAACTAAGGCCCCTAAGCGTGTGCTAAGTGGGAAAGGATGTGGAGTTGCGAAGACAACCAGGAGGTTGGCTTAGAAGCAGCCATCCTTGAAAGAGTGCGTAATAGCTCACTGGTCAAGTGATTCCGCGCCGACAATGTAGCGGGGCTCAAGTACACCGCCGAAGTTGTGGATTTCACACATTGCCCTAGCCTTCGTGGTTCAGGGGTGTGGAGTGGTAGGGGAGCGTCGTGTGGGCAGTGAAGTCGCGGTGTAAACCAGCGGTGGAGCCTACACGAGTGAGAATGCAGGCATGAGTAGCGAAAGACGGGTGAGAAACCCGTCCGCCGAATGATCAAGGGTTCCAGGGTCAAGCTAATCTGCCCTGGGTAAGTCGGGACCTAAGGCGAGGCCGACAGGCGTAGTCGATGGACAACGGGTTGATATTCCCGTACCGGCGAAAAACCGCCCATGCCAAGCGGGGGATACTAACCGCCCGGAGCCTGCCCGCTCACCCTTGTGGTGTTGTGGGTTTTGGCCGAGCGCGGGACCTGATCCCGGGAGGTAAGCGTATTAACAGGTGTGACGCAGGAAGGTAGCCGGGCCGGGCGATGGTTGCCCCGGTCTAAGGATGTAGGGTCAGGGATAGGCAAATCCGTTCCTGTGTGCTTCGAGCACGTGCCTGAGATCTGATGGGACTCCCGTTTGGGGGGATCCGGTGATCCTATGCTGCCAAGAAAAGCATCGACGCGAGGTTTTAGCCGCCCGTACCCCAAACCGACACAGGTGATCAGGTAGAGAATACCAAGGCGATCGAGAGAATTATGGTTAAGGAACTCGGCAAAATGCCCCCGTAACTTCGG
>NZ_JABMCX010000409.1:1988-3225 GCF_013179505.1 Paenarthrobacter sp. CM16
GCCTAGAAAAGCATCGACGCGAGGTTTTAGCCGCCCGTACCCCAAACCGACACAGGTGATCAGGTAGAGAATACCAAGGCGATCGAGAGAATTATGGTTAAGGAACTCGGCAAAATGCCCCCGTAACTTCGGGAGAAGGGGGGCCTGCCCCGTGATGGAGACTTGCTCTCCGTGAGCGGGTGTGGGCCGCAGAGACCAGGGGGAAGCGACTGTTTACTAAAAACACAGGTCCGTGCGAAGTCGCAAGACGATGTATACGGACTGACTCCTGCCCGGTGCTGGAAGGTTAAGAGGACCGGTTAGCCCCTTGCGGGCGAAGCTGAGAATTTAAGCCCCAGTAAACGGCGGTGGTAACTATAACCATCCTAAGGTAGCGAAATTCCTTGTCGGGTAAGTTCCGACCTGCACGAATGGAGTAACGACTTCCCCGCTGTCTCAACCATAAACTCGGCGAAATTGCAGTACGAGTAAAGATGCTCGTTACGCGCAGCAGGACGGAAAGACCCCGAGACCTTTACTATAGTTTGGTATTGGTGTTCGGAGTGGCTTGTGTAGGATAGGTGGGAGACGTTGAAACCCGGACGCCAGTTCGGGTGGAGTCATCGTTGAAATACCACTCTGGTCACTTTGGACATCTAACTTCGGCCCGTGATCCGGGTCAGGGACAGTGCCTGATGGGTAGTTTAACTGGGGCGGTTGCCTCCTAAAAAGTAACGGAGGCGCCCAAAGGTTCCCTCAGCCTGGTTGGCAATCAGGTGTCGAGTGTAAGTGCACAAGGGAGCTTGACTGTGAGAGAGACATCTCAAGCAGGGACGAAAGTCGGGACTAGTGATCCGGCGGTACATTGTGGAATGGCCGTCGCTCAACGGATAAAAGGTACCTCGGGGATAACAGGCTGATCTTGCCCAAGAGTCCATATCGACGGCATGGTTTGGCACCTCGATGTCGGCTCGTCGCATCCTGGGGCTGGAGTAGGTCCCAAGGGTTGGGCTGTTCGCCCATTAAAGCGGTACGCGAGCTGGGTTTAGAACGTCGTGAGACAGTTCGGTCCCTATCCGCTGCGCGCGCAGGAAATTTGAGAAGGGCTGTCCTTAGTACGAGAGGACCGGGACGGACGAACCTCTGGTGTGTCAGTTGTACTGCCAAGTGCATCGCTGATTAGCTACGTTCGGATGGGATAACCGCTGAAAGCATCTAAGCGGGAAGCTCGCTTCAAGATGAGATTTCCATACACATT
>NZ_JABMCX010000041.1 GCF_013179505.1 Paenarthrobacter sp. CM16
GTGTCTGTCGCGTCCCTGGCACCGAGGGTGTCCCGGGTGCCCACAGTATCCCGGGTTCCCACCGTTCCAGCGAAGCGTGCATCGTCATCGCGCTGGCCGCCGTAGTTTTCGCCGTCGCTGAGTCCGTAGTGGTTGTAGAGGCGACTCTCCTCGCCCGGATCAAGGTGGCCGTCTTCAGCCACCCTGGGTGCGTCCTTAATGTGGTCTTTGCTGAAGGGCACAATGACGTCGTCGCCTTCAACCGTTGCCTCCCGAAGCGGAATGAAGGATTCCGAGCTTCCGAAGAGCCCGGTCTTGACGGTAACCCAGGTGGGTTCGCCTGTGTCGTCGTCGGTGTAGAACGTGCCAATGGAGCCGACCTTGTCACCTTCTGTGGTGCGGACGTTTCCGTTGAGCCCCATCAAACGGTCAATGTTTTCCCTCGCGAGCATGATGTCTCCTTGGAATGCGGTTCTCTTGATGGATCGCCAAGCGGGCTTCATCACCTGGCATGGTTTCCGGATGCCGGAGCGGGGAGCAGATTCGACCCGCCGGCTTTAAGGAACATCAATACAATAAGCATGCTTAGTGTTTGCTTGGCAAGCCCTCTTTGGAGAATCGGTGGCGCTTGCCACACCGCGCCGCCAACCGTAGGCTCGAAGCGGAGAAATTAGTACTTGTGCCAAAGGTATCCACTCTGTCTTACCCGCCAGGGTTCATCATGTCTGCTCAGCCGGAACACTTCACCTTTCCAAGCCCAACCCACCCGCGCACTCCGCAATGCCAGTCTTGCGGCAGCAACCAGCACCTCTCCGTAGACACCATAGGCGCCCACCACGACCTCGCCTCCGGGCTGGTGGAAGTGGGTTACAACTGCGGAAGGTGCGACTCCTTCCTTGCCCATGCCGCAACCGTCGCCGACGTCGCAGATGTCCTGCATGGGTCCACAGATTCGCCCGGCCTTCTCCAGGGCGGCAACCATCAACTCCACTGCGGCGTCCCGATGCACACGGGAGCCGGGAGGCAGCACGTGCTCATGGTCGACACCACAGGCAAGTCTGTTGACCCGGAGTTGGAGGCCTACCTCAGCACCCAGGTCCTGCATTGCGACGAGTGTGGATTCCAGATGGAAATACCGGACTAGACCCGGCCTTCCAAGGGGGCGCTGACTCCAGCGCCCGCCAAGGCAAAGAGCGCACGACGGCGAGTACCGCCGTCGTGCGCTTTTTTGTGACCTTTTCCAGAAATCGCTTTCTTCCGCTTCCGGCATGCATTACATTTATCTCCAGCAGTTTTCGGGATGCCATCCCGATAATCGGAATCGATAAAGAACTGACCATTCACGGCAACCCGCCGCCACCCGCTTGGAGACAAGATTGACTGAGAACAGCGTTGTTCAGAATGCCGGTCGCCCAGACACCGGCACCCCTTCCGAGGTGAAAAACGTCCGCAGGGCCGCATGGGCCGGACTGATCGGGACTGCCCTGGAGCAGTACGACTTCGTGATCTACGGAACCGCATCCGCGATCATCTTCAACACGATCTTCTTCCCCAACGTGGATCCTGCGATCGGCATCCTTGCTGCTTTCGGCGCCTATGCCGTTGGCTTCGGCGCCAGGCCCCTGGGCGGACTCTTCTTCTCCAAGTACGGCGACCGCCTGGGCCGCAAATGGGTGCTGGTGGCAACCCTGTTCCTCATGGGAATCGCCACGTTCGCCATCGGCCTCCTGCCGACTTACGAGCAAGCCGGGCTCTGGGCTCCGGCACTCCTGGTGGCCTGCCGCTTCCTGCAGGGGTTCGGCGCCGGAGCCGAACAAGCCGGAGGCGTAGTCCTGATCGCCGAGACCGCACCCAAGGGCCAGCGTGGCAAGTACGCCTCCTTGGTCTTCGTCGGAGCAGCGGCCGGAACGGCACTTGGAGCGGTCGTCTGGATCCTGGTTCAAATGATGCCCAAGGAAGCACTGGAATCGTACGGATGGCGACTGGTCTTCTTCTCGTCAATCTTCGTGACGATCGCCGCTTACGTGATCCGCCGCAAGCTCAAGGAATCTCCCGTCTTCCAGGAACTTCAGGAAGAGGGGGCCATCGGCAAGCGGGACACTCCCGTGGCAGACGTGGTGAAGAACGGCCGTACCAACCTGTTCCGGGTGTTCTTCATGAATGTCGGCGCCAACGCCCACTCCTACCTTTTCCAGGTATTCCTTGGCTCCTACCTCATCAGCCAGCTCAAGATCGACGCAACGTTCATTCCCAAGGTCCTGCTGGTAGGCGCCCTGTTCGCCTGCGTGTCCGCCTACGTATTCGGCAACCTCTCTGACAGGTTCGGCCGCCGCTCCATGTACTTGGTGGTCACCACCTTCCTGTTCCTCTTCCCCATCCCGGCCTTCCTGCTGATCAACACGGGCAACCTGTTCCTGATCTCACTGGTGATCGTCCTGGGCTTCATTTTTGCCGCCCAGGGATCCGTAGGTGTCCAGGCTGCGTACTTCCCCGAACTCTTCGGCGCACGCTACCGCTACGCAGGTGTGGCACTCGGCCGCGAGTTCTCCTCCGTTTTCGGCGGCGGCGTTGCTCCGCTGATCTGCTCCGCGCTGGTCACGGCCTTCAGCGGATCCTGGGTCCCGGTAGCCATCTACATGATGGCCATCATGGGCATCAGTTTGTTCACCACCATCAAATCCCCGGAGACGGTCGATCGCGACCTTCTCCTTGAAGAGGACGCCAAGTAATGCAACCCCCGATCACGCCCATCAACCCGACAAAAATAGTCATCACCGACTGCGACCACGACTCGATCGACATTGAGCAGGCTGTCGCCCAAGCCGCCGGCGTCGAGCTGGTGTTGGCCCAGTGCCACAGCGAGGACGAGGTGATCGCAGCCGCTGCCGGCGCGGACGCGATTGTTGTCCAGTACGCGCCTATCACCGCCAAGGTTCTGGACGCGTTGCCAGGGCTGAAAGCGATCGGCCGTTACGGCGTCGGGGTTGACACGCTCGACGTCGAAGCCGCCACCGCGCGCGGCGTCGCCATCTGCAACGTCCCCGATTACGGCACCGAAGACGTCAGCGACCATGCAATTGCTTTGGCCGTCAGCCTGGCGCGCGGGATCACGCAGCTGGACCGCGGTGGGAGGCGGGGGGACTATTCGCTGGGGCCGGTGCAACCGTTGCACCGGATCAGCGGGCGGGTGTTCGGGGTGGTGGGCCTGGGGTTGATCGGGGCCGCCACGGGCCGTAAAGCAAAGGGACTGGGCTACCAGGTCATAGGGTCCGATCCCCTGCTGGCGCCCGGCTCTGTCACGGATGACGGGATCACTGTGGTCAGCTTCGAGGATCTTGTTGCCCATGCTGACGTGATTTCCCTGCATGTCCCGCTCAACCCGCACACGCATCACCTCATCAACGGTGACGTCCTGGACAAGGTGAAGCCCGGGGCCGTTCTGGTCAATACATGCCGCGGAGGTGTGGTGGATACGGATGCGGTAGCGGCAGCCCTGAAGGACGGGCGCCTGCACGCTGCCGGCCTGGATGTCTTCGAAGTGGAGCCCCTGCCCAGGAACAGCCCCTTGTTGGAACTGGAGAACGCGGTCCTCACACCACACGCGGCCTGGTACAGCGAGGAATCTTACGCGGAGCTCAAGCGCCGCACGGTGGAGAACGTGGTGGAGGTCTGTGCCGGGCGCACACCGCGCAACATCCTTAACGGCGAAGTGCTGACGGGGAGCGTGGCCCGATGAGCATCGAAGCCATCCCGGGAACAACCGTCAAGACCATGCGGGCAGCGGTGTGGACGGGTCCGGAGACCATTGAGTACCGGACCGTGCCGCTTCCCGAGGTGCCGGAGGGCTGGTCCTTGGTCCGGTCCGAACTGACCGGAATTTGTGGCACGGACTTCTCCATCCTGCACGGAAGCCACCCCCGCGCTGAGGCGCCCGTGGTCATGGGTCATGAAATCACCGGTGTTGTGGAAGTCGCCGCGGCGGGAGGTCCGGCGGCGGGCACCCGGGTGACCGTGGAACCCTTGATCCATTGCGGAACATGCCACCCGTGCCGGGAGGGGAACACCCATGTGTGCCGGAACCTGAAGCTGTATGGGATCGACGTTGCAGGGTCCTTGGCCGAGTACGTGGCTTTGCCCGCGGAAACCCTGATTCCGATCAGCTCAGCTGTTCCACTCCAGGAGGCAGCATTGGCTGAGCCGTTGGCCGTGGCCGTGCATGCAGTGTCCCGGTCGGGGCTGCGCGGCGGTGAGCGGGTGGTGGTTTTCGGCGCCGGACCCATAGGCATCCTGACCGCGCTTGTTGCCCGGCATGAAGGTGCCGGCAGCGTGCTGATTTCCGAACCCTCCGAAGAACGCCGTGTAGTGGCCGAGCAGCTTGGTTTCGACACTGTCGCTTCCGGCACCGACCCTGTGTCCGCGGTCATGGAAGCAACCGGCGGGGACGGCGCGGACATCGTGTTTGATTCGGCTGCGCACCCCTCGGTGGCGGCGCTGCTGCCCAAAGCCGTCCGCGTCCTGGGCACCATCGTTCTGGTGGGCGTCTACAAAAAGCCGGTGGAGGTGGATCTGCAGGCTTTGACCTTCGCGGAAAACACGGTGGTGGGAGTGCGCGTTTACACCCGCGCCGACGTCGAACGCGCAGTGAAGCTCATCGAGGGCGGCGAACTTGGGTTGGGACGGATCCCGGTGCAGGTCTTCCCCCTGGAAGAAACCCCGGCCGCGTTCACCCAGGCCATGACCGCCGGAGCGGTCCTCAAAGTATTCGTGGGCCCGGCAGGGGCGAACGGCAAGGAAGAAGAATGACTGACACCGGCATGACAGACACAGCAGCGCCTTTTGACCTGGCGGGCCCGGTTTTTGACCTGACGGGCTCGACGGCGGCCATCACCGGAGCCTCCCGGGGCATCGGCCTGGGAATCGCCGTCGGATTGATCCGAGCGGGCGCTAACATCGTTGCGCTGCAACGGGGCCCCCTCGCTCCGGAACTGGCCCAAGCCGCGGCGGAAGCCGGGGTTTCCGCTGAGGCCGTAGCCATCGACCTCTCCAGTCAGGACTCCGTCACCCGCGCCATCGAAACCACGATGGCCACGCACCGGGTGGATATCCTGGTCAACAATGCCGGCACGCAGATCCGCCATGACTCAGTGGAGTTCCCGCTGGAAGACTTCGACGCGGTCATGAACATCAATACCCGGGCGGTGTTCCAGCTCTGCCAGGGCTTCGGCAAGGCCATGGTGGAGCGCGGACACGGCAAAATTATCAATCTCGCCTCGCTCCTGAGCTTCCAGGGCGGATTGCGGGTCCCGGCCTACGCGGCTTCCAAAGGAGCCGTGGCCCAGCTGACCAAGGCGCTGTGCAATGAGTGGGCCCCACATGGGGTGAACGTCAACGCCGTCGCCCCGGGCTACATCGCAACGGACATGAACCAGGCGTTGCTGGCCGACTCCGTGCGTCATGAACAAATCTCCAACCGGATCCCGGCCGCCCGGTGGGGCTCAGGAAACGACCTCGCCGGAGCAGTGGTGTTCCTGGCATCCCCGGCAGCGGACTACGTCCACGGCGTG
Source organism: Paenarthrobacter sp. CM16 (assembly GCF_013179505.1). Lineage (GTDB taxonomy): Bacteria > Actinomycetota > Actinomycetes > Actinomycetales > Micrococcaceae > Arthrobacter. Next base: position 5,544 of record NZ_JABMCX010000041.1, read on the forward strand.
GTCCTTCCGGTGGACGGCGGGTGGATGGCCCGATGAGCACACGCCCTGCGCTTTCGGCGATCCTGACAGCCAACCCCGTGGTGGCCGTCATGCGCGCACAGCACGCCCGCGAGTACGCCCCCGTGATCGAGGCCTTGGTGCGCGGTGGGGTCCGCTCCATCGAGTTGACCCTCAGCACCAGAGGCGTCTTCGAGGAACTGCCCCTCCTGAGGGAACGGTTCGGTACGGACGCCGAAATCGGGGTCGGCACCATCACCACTGCGGACCAAGCGTGGCAAGCCCTCGACGGCGGAGCGGACTACCTGGTCACCCCGGCGATGGTGACCGCGGTGGTGAGCGCCGCCGTCGAGCGCGGCATCCCGGTGTTCCCGGGCGGGCTGACGCCCACCGAACTGCTGGCAGGCTGGCAAGCCGGCGCCACTGCGGTGAAACTCTTCCCGGCTTCGGCCGTGGGACCCGGGTACATCGGCCAGCTCCGCGGACCCTTCCCGGATATGCAGGTGGTACCTTCGGGCGGCATCGGGATTGACGATGCGCCGGCGTGGATCGCGGCCGGCGCTATGGCCGTCAGCCTGGGCGGGCCTCTGCTGCGGGACGCCTTCTCCGGCGGGAACCTGGCGGAACTGACCGCCAGGGCAGAAAAGCTCAGCCGGCTCGTCGCCGGGGCAGTCGAAGCGAGGGCGGCGAAATGAGTGCTCTCACCGAGGCGGCGGTCCCTACCGATGTGATCACCATGGGCGAAACCATGGCGCTGATGAAAGCCGCTACGCCCGGGCCCCTGGCCCACGCAGGTTCCCTGGGGTTGGGCATGGGCGGGGCGGAGACCAACTTCGCCATCGCCCTCAAGCGCCTGGGCACCAGCGTGACCTGGCTCGGGCGGGTGGGGCAGGACAGCCTCGGCGACCTCGTACTCCGAGAGGTAGCTGCCGAAGGCGTGAACACCCTGGGCATCCGCGACGCCGAGGCCCCCACGGGTCTGATGATCAAGGAACGCCGCACCCTGGAACACCTCAAGGTCTGGTACTACCGCTCAGGCAGCGCCGGCTCGCGGTTGGCTCCGGAGGACGTCCCGGCGAATGCCGTCCGGAAGGCGAAGCTGCTACACCTGACCGGGATCACGCCCGCCCTCTCCGAATCGGCGCGTGAAGCCGCACAGTATGCAGTGTCCGTGGCGCGCGAAGCCGGGGTGACCGTCTCCTTCGACCTGAACTACCGCGCTGCGCTGTGGACAGAGGACCAGGCAGGGCCGGTCTTCCGGGCGTTCATTGAACAGGCGGACATCGTGTTCGCCGGCGATGACGAAGCGGGGATCGCCGTGGGTCACGGCTCGGAATCCCTTGAGCTCGCCCACAGGATCGCAGCCATGGGACCAGGGCAGGTAGTGATTAAGAACGGGCCGCAGGGCTGCGTGGCTGTCATCAACGGCACCGAATACCGTCAGGAGGCAGTGCGCATCAACGCCGTGGACACTGTGGGGGCTGGAGACGCTTTCGTGGCCGGATACATCTCCGACCTCCTCGCTGGAGCCCCGGTGGAAGACCGGCTGCGCACCGGGGTGAGAACAGGCGCCTTTGCCTGCCTCGTCACGGGAGACTGGGAAGGCATGCCACAACGACACGAGCTGGGATTACTGGACGCTACCGACCCCGTGGCCCGCTAGATCCTTCCGGGGTCTGCCGCTGCTGTGTCAGCCTGGCTGGGTCGGGGCGCGGCTGGGTTGTGGCGCGGCTGGGTCGGGGCCGTTGATCAACAGGGGCCTAGATCCACGCCCTCTCAAACCCCGGCGGCAAGCAACTGGTGAGCTCGGGCTGGAACTTCTGCAGCAACGCAACCAGGGATTGGACGCGCTCGGGGTTCATATGGACGCTGGGGGCGGAGACCGACACTGCGGCAGCCATGGCTCCGCTCAAATCAGGTATCCCGATGGCAAGGCACGTGATCCCCAGTTCGTTCTCCTGGTCATCCATGGCGTAGCCGTTGTGCTTGGCCTCATGCAAGGCGGAAAGGAATTCTTCCACGGTCCTGATGGAGAGCGGCGTCGGGGTGATGGCGTGGTTGAAGGCCTTGACCGCTTGGGCGTCGTCCTTCTCGGCCAGCAGCACTTTGCCCAACGCCGTGGTCTGGGCCTTCCGGCGAACGCCCGGATACGAGGTCATCTCGAACCCGCGGTGTCCGCGGGCCTTGGCCAGGTACACCACTTCGTCCCCGGACAGTATCCCCAAGTGGGTGGCATCCTGGGTGATTCGGGCAATATCGGACAGGATCTGCTGCACGGCCCCCGGCAGATCGATGCTGGTTTGCGCTTGGGTCCCCAATTCCAGGAGCTTGACGCCCAGATGGTAGCTGCGGTCCTCCGCCTGGCTCAGGTACTTGGCTCCCACCAGGGAGGTCAGCATCCTGTGGGTGGCCGATCGGCTGAGTCCTGCGGCTTTGGTGATGTCCTCAAGCCGATGGTTGCCGGCCGCTACGTGGTCGATCAGGCTGAGTCCTCGTTCGAGTGTCCGGGCTCCGGCGGTGCTGGCTTCCATATCTCCAATTCTCCCACGAAACAGACACTCGTCCCTATATATGGAAAGTCCCCGGACAGCGGTGAGACTCTTCGGTGCGTACTGACCGCGAACAACGCACGACGGCGACCTGCCGCCGTCGTGCGGATCGTCACCTGACTACTTGCGCCGATGGCCCCGTCCGCCAATTTAGTAAGGATGCTTGCTTTCTTGCCGAAGGTGGTGTTTTGCTTGATTTACCAACGTTCAGGCACCCGGACTAGGAGCTGACATGGTCTATGAAGACAGCGCGGGTTCAAGCACTCCCAAAGCCCGCAGGAATGAAGTCGTCAATGCGGAAAAGGAACGCTTTGGGGGCATTAAATGGGGTTCGGCCTTCTTTGGCTGGTTAACGGCCATCGGGATGACGGTCCTGCTCAGCGCCTTGGCTACCGCCATCGGCGTGGGCGTGGGGGCGGCGAATCCATCCGGCGCCGAGCAAACTGCGGATCAGGCCCAGCAGAACCCGGAAACCCTGGGTATTGTCAGCGGAATCGTGCTGGCAGTCGTCTTGTTCCTGGCCTATTACTGCGGAGGGTACGTCGCGGGTCGCATGGCCCGATTCGATGGAGCGAAGCAAGGGCTCGCCGTGTGGCTATGGGGCATCATCATCGCCATCGTCGTGGCGATCCTCGCCGCGGTGGCAGGTAACCAATTCAACATCCTCGACAACCTCAACGGCGCCCCGCAGATTCCTATCGACGGAAGCCTGATGACCGCCAGCGGCATCATCGGCCTTGTGATCGCCTTGATCGTTCCCCTCCTCGGCGCCATCGTCGGCGGCAAGGCCGGCATGCGCTTCCACCGAAAAGTGGATCAAGCAGGCATCGATCACCAGAGCGGGGTCGTCGGTTAGGCCTCACCTACAGTGAGTATCGCCAAAGACGAGACAAGCGCACGACGGCGACCTCCCGCCGTCGTGCGCTTCAGGCCACCGTGCCTGGAGACCGCAGCGGGGCGCGGCGGGGGCAACATGGCGCGGCTGGGCGATATGGCGCGGCGAGGCAGCACTGCTCGGCTGAGGCAACACGGGGTCAAGGGCTTGTGAAACCGGGCTTCGAGCTGCGTTCCTCGAGGGATTCGAGCTCCTGAAACAGCGTGATCTGGAGACCATCGGGTGCTTCGAGCCGGGAATTCAGCGACTTCCAGGGGGTCTCCCTGGGTTCAGCAATCACGGTGCCGCCGGCTTCCACCAAGTCCTTGGTGGCCGCGGCGGAATCATCCACTTCAAAGGCGATCCGGATCTTGGCGCTGGGCTTGCCGTCCGCCTCAATCCTGTCAATCATCCGCACTTGGGCGGGGTTGGCGATCTCGAGGGTAGCCCGGCCGGCTTCCAGGATGGTGACCCTGGCGTCCCCATCTCCTTCGAAAGCAGCTTGCTCGGGCAGGCCCAGGGCGTCACGGAAAAATGTCAACGCGGCATCGTAATCCTCAGCCTCTACGACAAGGCGCAACTGCCGGACCGGTGTTTTTGGACTCGGGTTAATAGTCATGTTTTACGGTAGATCCTGAGCCGCTATTTCCTCGACACCATGAGCAGCGGCGGTTTTCCACATAGCGTCGTTGAGGGCTTATAGCGGTTGGGTCCCCGTGACAGGCTTGATTTATGGAAGGCACAGGGCAGATCGTGGAGCGGCGGGCAAGTTCGTCCGGCGCCAGTGAGGTGCCGGCGCACGTTCCGCTTTTCTCGCTCGATGTGCCTGTCCGAACTTCTGCACACGAATTCCCGACGCCGGCAGGCATCACCCCGGATGCGTCCCGGGACGCTGGGCGACCCTTCGTGCCCGACTCCCCGTCCATGCCCCGGGAACCTTTGGAAGGGGTAGCGCCCGCGGCGCTGGCGACTTCTCAGGAATCCGCGGCCGATGAGGTGCCGCGCGCGTTGACCCCGCACCCATGGTCGTCGAGTGTTCCATCCATGGAAGCGGCGCTTATCGGGGGCGCTGCCGCAGTGGACGTGTTGCGTTCGATGGCGGCAGATGAAGTCCGACTGCTCGGTTTTGTCGAGGCGGCTGACTTTGCGGGCAAGGTTGAGAAGATCGCCCGCTCCTTGGAGTACTTGCAGGTTGTTGCGGCGCAGGCGGTGGAACGGGCCCGGGCGGAGGCGCTACAGGCCAGTCCGGGGTCCTCGGCGGCTGCGTCGGAGTGGCGGACGGGCTGGACTGAAACTGTGCCGGAAACTGACGCGGGTTCCGGTACTAGCGCAGGCTTTGGTACCGGCGCGGGCTCTGGTACCGGCGCGGGCTTTGGTACTAGCGCGGGCTCTGGTTCCAACGCGGGCTCTGGTTCCGGCGGGGGTTCTGAGGCGCCGGCAGCCGGGTCCAGGGCCAGTGTTGTGGATGACGGGTACCGGGACGCGGCACAGTTCCTGCGGGCACGGTTGCGGATCGGGATCGGCGAGGCCCGGCGCAGGCTCGCCCTCGCCCCGGATGTCCTCCCCCAACCCGGCATCACCGGGCAGGACATCCCCGCCCGACGCGTGATCCTCGCCGACGCCCTGGCCTCCGGAGAACTGCCCTCCCGCTCAGCGTCGATCATCAGCAGTGCCCTGGACAAAGTCAGGAACCTCACCGACGACGCCACCATCACCCGGATGGAACACGCCCTGACCAAAACCGCGGTCGAGTCCGACCCGGACTTCGTCACCACCATGGCCAAACGCTGGACCGAATCCATCGACCAGGACGGCCCAGAACCCTCCGAGGAAGTCCTCCGCCAACACCAAGGCGCGTTCCTACGCCGCCGACGCCGCTACGGCCTGCACCACATCGAAATCTTCGCCACCGCCGAACAATACGAAACCCTCACCACCACCATGAACACCGCCACCAACCCACGCCTGACCACAGCTGGAACCGCGGCCGGCCCGGACCTTGACCGGCGCTCCCGGGCCCAGAAACTCCTGGACGGCCTCACCGGTGCCTGCAGCCTCGCCATGACCACCGGGGAACTACCCTCCAACGGCGGACTCCGACCCCAACTCACCGTCACCATCGACTACAACGAACTCTTCGATCAACTCACCCAACACACCCCGCCCGGCAATGACGCCAGGACAGGCACCGGCACCGCAACATTCCTTGGACCGATCCACCCCAACACCATCCGCAAAATAGCCTGCGACGCCGACATCATCCCCGTCCTGCTCGGCAGCGACTCCCGCGTCCTGGACATCGGCCGCACCACCCGGATCTTCCCACCCCACATCCGCAAAGCCATCACCGCCCGCGACGGTGGCTGCGCCTTCCCAGACTGCACCATGCCCGCACCCTGGTGCGAAGCCCACCACACCACCTACTGGTCCCACGGCGGCACCACTTCGACAGACAACGGCACCCTGCTCTGCAGCCACCACCACCACCTCATCCACAAAGAACAATGGCGCATCAACATGACAACCGGCGTCCCATGGTTCATCCCCCCACCCCACATCGACCCCCAACAAACACCCCGACGCAACCACCACCACACACCCCACAGAACATAAGAAATCGATGTGGGGCCAATGAGCGGGCTCCTGGGGAAACGAAAGCCCCACTCACTCACGAAGCCGGCAGCCCCCAAATCGCCAAAAGCCCGCCAAGTCCCCAGCAGCCCGGCGAGGTCAGCGTGCGGTCGGCCACCCCGTGTACGACTCTGCCAGATACGCCTTGGCATGCTCGGACGTAACCACGGAGTGGAGTTCACCGAGTTGGCGGGCACGGTCGAAGTCGTCGGCACCCGGCACCGTATGCAGCATGGATGTCATCCAGTACGAGAAGTGCTGGGCCTTCCATACGCGGTCCAAGGCGCGGTCGCTGTAGGAGTCAAGCAAAGCGGTAGAGCCGTTGGAATAGAAGGAGTCGAGGCCTTCGAAAAGCACTTTGACGTCGTGGATGGCCAGGTTGAGGCCTTTGGCCCCTGTGGGTGGAACGGTGTGCGCCGCGTCGCCGGCCAGGAAGAGGTTGCCGTGGCGCATAGGCGTGTGGACGAAGCTGCGGAATGGCAGGACCATCTTCTCCAGGACGGGCCCTTCTTTGAGCTCAAAGCCGTTGCCGTTGACGCGCTTGCGGAACTCAGTCCAGATGCGTTCGTCATCCCAGTCGGCCACCTTTTCCTTGGGGTCGCACTGGAAATACATGCGCTGCACGGTTTCAGTGCGCTGGCTGATCAGTGCGAAGCCGTTCTCCGAGTTCGCGTAGATCAGTTCGTCGGCGCTGCGCGGGGCCTCGGCCAGTATCCCGAACCATGCGAAAGGGTATTCGTGGAAGTACCATTTCCGGTTGGCCTCCGGGATTTGGAAGCGGCAGTGGCTGCGGGAACCGTCAGCACCCACCAGGAAGTCGGCTTGGATTTCGAATTCCTGGCCGTCGGCGGCCGTAAACCACACCTTCGGCTTGCCTTCGAGATCGTGAACCGTGGTGTCGGTGACGCTGTACCGGACGTCACCGCCGTCGGCTTCCCGCTTCGCTGCGAGGTCCATGAACACGTCAGTCTGCGGGTACAGCCACACGGATTCGCCAACGAGTTCCTTGAAGTTGATGCGATGACTCTCACCATTGAAGCGCAACTCAATGCCGTCGTGGCGGTCACCTTCACGCAGCACCCGGTCGGAGACCCCGGAGTCAACCAGCAGGTTGACGGTGCCGTGCTCGAGAATCCCGGCGCGGACCGTTTCCTGGATTTCCTTGCGACTGCGGATCTCAACCACTACGGACTCAATGCCCTGCCTGGCCAGCAGATGGGAGAGCATGAGGCCTGCGGGGCCAGCGCCAATGATGGCCACTTGGGTGGTGATGGGTGTGCGTGCCATTGTTGTTCCTCGCTTCGTTGCGGATCCCGGCTTACTCGGAAGCGGGATGAATCTGGATTCAGTGTGGCGCGCAGTGAGTGATTGTCGTTACATCAATTCCGTTCAACGGAAGCGACATCATTCGGCCAACCGCCGCCCTATGCCTCGGGCCGCCGTCTGGAGTGCCGGAACAAGCGCCTGCAACCGCATTTCCGCAAGCGGCACAACCACGCCTAAAGCCGCCACAGTGCGGCGCTTACCGTTCATCACCGGAACAGCGATGCCCCAGGTGTCGGAATCCACCACGCCCGCTAGTTGCGCGTAACCCTGCTGGGCGGCGTCGGCCAGCAATTGGCGCACGACGCCGGCCGTCACCTTTCCGGACGGATCCTGGAACTGCTCGAGGTACTCCGCCTGCACCTCACGTGGCTGGTGCGACATCAGGGCCAGCCCTGCCGAGGAGATATGGACGGGCATCCTTCCCGCCACCCTGGCCCGGTTCGCGACAGACCCCCTCCGCGAAAGCCGCTCCACGAACAGCGCCTCCCAGCCCTCCAGCACAGCAAGGTTTACGTTCTGGTTAAGGACCTGCTGGATATCCTCCATGAATGGCATGGCAGCCTGACGGAGGGCCAACGTGGGCGAATTTCGGTTGACGAGTTCCCAAAGGCGAAGACCCAGCCGAACAGTGCCACCAGCGCCGGAATCCAACAACCCATGCTCGGAGAGTTGGCGGACCAGCCGATGCGCCGAGGACAAAGGGAGCCCTGCCCGGTCAGCCAACTCGGTTAGCTGCAGGGAGGTCACTCCTTCCGGAAAGGCTTCGATAACCCGCACCACGCGGTCTACTACCGAGTCTCCTGATGCTGAGTTGGCCACCACGCCCTCCTTGGGTATCTGGTCGGAAAGTGACGCGGCACCAACTTGCCACCTTCCATTCAATGGTAGAACGTGTGCCACGCAACATCCTGCGGTGATACAACTCTCATAACCGACCGAACGTTCTTTGGCCTGGGGCAACCAGCCAGCGCCAACCACAATGAAGTACCGAGGACGCTATGCCAACGATGACATCTGCCCGCCGCTCCCAATGGCCTGTTTGGCTCTGTTGGCTGGCCATGGTCCTGGACGGTTTCGACCTCGTCGTCCTGGGAACTGTCATCCCCACACTGATTAAAACCGGCGATCTGGGCTTCGACGCGGTCGGAGCCACCTTTGCCGCAACCATCTCCTTGGTAGGCGTGGGCCTTGGCGCACTTTTCATCGCACCGCTTTCCGACAAATTTGGGCGCCGGAAACTCCTGATCGCCTGTGTGGCAGGCTTTTCGCTGTTCACCATCGGCATTGCCTTTGCCCCGAACGTTGCCATCTTCTCTCTGCTGCGCCTGCTGGCCGGGCTCGGTTTGGGTGCTTGCCTCCCGGCCGCCCTGGCATACATGAACGACTACGCCCCGGCCGGGACAGCCGGGAAGTCCACCACGCGGACCATGACCGGTTACCACGTGGGCGCCGTAGCCACCGCTCTGTTGGCTATTTTCATCGTTCCCAACTGGCGGCTGATGTTCATCATCGGCGGTGTGGCCGGCCTGATACTGCTGCCTTTCCTGTGGGTCAAACTGCCGGAATCGCTCCCTGAAGCAGCCCCTGCCAAGGCGGGCGAGGCCACGAAGGCAACAGCCGTCGTCGACCCCTCCACCGGTACCAAGCAAAAGACCGGTTTCCGCGACCTACTGCAGAAGCCGTATCCTCTGGTGGCCGTGGGTATTGGCATCGCATCGTTCATGGGGCTGCTGCTGGTCTACGGGCTGAATACGTGGCTGCCGCAGCTGATGGCCGCTGCCGGATATCCCGTGAGCACCGGACTGACGCTGTTGCTGGTCCTGAACGTGGGCGCCGTGGCGGGCCTTTTCCTTGCCGGGATTCTTGCCGACAAGCATGGGACCAAGAAGATCGTGCTCCTGTGGTTCGGGTTGTCGGCGGTGCTGCTGGCGATCCTGAGCGTCAAAATCCCCAACGAATTCCTGCTCAACGCGGCCGTATTCGTGACGGGAGTATTCGTCTTCAGCTCCCAGGTGCTGGTGTATGCCTGGGTCAGCCAATTGTTCCCGGCGCGGCTCCGCGGAACCGCACTGGGCTTCGCGGCAGGTGTCGGCAGGTTGGGCGCGATCGTTGGTCCTGCCGTAACGGGAACGTTGGTGGCCGCAAATATCGCCTACCCTGCAGGCTTCTATGTGTTCGCCGCCGCCGGACTGCTGGCCGTGGCCGCGCTCTTTCTGGTGCCGCACGAGGTCAAGACCGCCGACGCCACCGTGCCGGCGCACCACTAGCCGCTCCAGACTACGGAAAATCACCAGCACCGGGGTAAACCCGGCCCGATTCGATGCCCCGGATTCATGGTGCGGCAGTCCCGATCCAGGATTCCCGGTCCAGGGTCCAGGGTCCAGGGTCCAGGATTCAACGCCTCGATCCCTTGCGCAGGGACTCGTGCGCACTCCCAAGCAACTGCGGACCCGCCGCGAAGCAGCGATCAGTGGAATCCTGCAGTGCGGGGAGAGCCAAGACCGCCGAGTCGAAGTGGTCTTCCCGGATCATGGTTTCGATGGCCATGCACTGGTTCTCCGTCTCAAGGGCCCCCACCATCGCAGAGGAAATCTTGAGGCTGAGGACCGCATCCATGCTGGCATCGGCATCATGAAGCCCCAGTCCGTGGGAAATTCTGAGGATCCTGCCGGGCAGCATACTCAGGTAGTTGGAGAGAAAATTGATGGCCGGTGTTGAGTCTTCCAGCTCCTCAGCCAGTGATTGCAGCGCGCATGGCTCCAGGACGGATTCCGTCTTCTCTACGTCTGGTTCAGCACGTCCGGCCGGCATCCGCCGGTTATTCACCACTTGCTGCCTGCGGCTCTGCGGCACCTTCCAGGGCCGACTCGCCGGGCTTGGTGGTAACCGTACCGGCGGCGCAACCGAGCGTCGCGGTTGCGCGGTGGCGCGTCCCGGTGGCGCGGTGGAGCGACCCGGCTGCACCGTGGGGCGTCCCGGTTGCGCGGTGGAGTTTCGCGGTGGAGCGGTGGTGCGTCCCGGTTGCGCGGTGGAGCGACCCGGTTGCACCGTGGGGCGTCGCGGTTGCGCGGGCGTTTGCTGTGAGTGCCACTGCAGTGGATGGTTCTGCAGTGGTTCGGCGTGCAGTCAGGGGGCAGTAAGTGGTTGTCGCCGCTGCGGGCTGCTTCACAGCGACGGGCTTCAAAGCGGCGGTGGGCTCCACGCCAGACCCGAGGACGGTGGACTTCGCTCCGGACCCGACGACGGTGGGCCGGGTTACGTCGTTGACCGCCGTGGGCTTCCCTGCGGAACGCCGGCCGTGGAGGGCTGGTCCGTCAATGCTGGTGAGGGTACTCATGTCCTGGCGTTCCTTCCGGGTGTTGATCGACTTCTGTAGGGTTTTTGCAGAAAAGCCTGTGTGCCCCTGCCCTGGCTTCCTGCGGAAAATCCTCAAGTCCGACCCTGGAATTCTTGTCTGGCCTGGAATTGTTGTCGGGCCTGGAATTCTTGTCTGGCCTGGAATATTTGCTCAGGAGTATGGCTGATGCAGGAAAAATACCGGCGGACCTGATCGAGCAGGGGGGAAGCCCGACCAGGCCCGGCGGGGCTTGATGGTGTTACTAGTAGCGCCTGTAGCTGCCGCTAAGAAGCTGCGGCCAAGAAGCTGCTGACTGTGGCTTTCTGGACTAGCACCGCGGACTATGGCGCCGGGGACTATGGCACAGCCGCCGGGGCTGATCGGGCTGGGGTAGTGAATCCGATCAGACCCGGCTGCGCTATCGGCCGGCCCGGGGGGGGGTATCGGGCTGAACCCAGGGGGTTATCGGGCTGAACCCAGGGGGTTATCGGGCTGAACCCGTGGGGCTTGACGGCGTATTGCGGGAAGCTACAGGGAAGCTGCGGTGGTGCTGCGCTGTTACTTGGTGGTTTCGGTGCGCTGGGTGCCGGTGAAGGCGAAGGCGATGGTGGAGGTAGCGCCTTGGAAGTCGTTGTTCGCGGTGGTGGGGAACGCGGTGGTGACTTTGAGGTTGTCGGTCTTGGCCGAGGTCAGGGAGGTCAGGTTGTTCAGGACCTTGTTCGCGGCGATCACCGGCCCGTTGGCCAGCACGGTGGTTTTGGTGCCGGTGCAGGTGTAGGGCGCGGCGGTGCCGGTCCAGGCCACGGAGCAGTTCTCGATGGTCAGCTGCAGGCCGTGGGTGGTGTCGGTGGTGAGCAGTGATCCGGTGGCCCCGGCGGAGGTGGTGAGGGTGATGCTGTTCAGGTCCGAGTTGCCGGTGTTGGCCAAGGTGACAAGTTTTTCGATCTTGTCTCCGGGCAGCAGTCCTGCGACGGGGAGGTTCAGGGTGTTGGCTGGTCCGGGGGCGCCCAGGGCGATGGTGACGGTGCCTGCGGTCACTGCCTGGGAGGCGGAGGTGGAGGAGGTGAACGCGCCGTAGGTTCCCATGCCGGCGACGGCCGCTGCGGTGCCGACCAGTGCGACGGAGGCGAGGATTTTGCCGGAGGTGGTCTTGAGGCTGATGGCCATGGGAATCAGTGTCCTTTCGGTGGGCCACCGCGGTTCCGGCCGGCCTGTCCTTCGATGTCTGCCTCTCTGGCTGACAAGAACTACTGTGCCGGGGCTGGATCAAGAACAAATCCTGCAAACCCGCAACACTTCCTCAGGAAAAACTCAAGACTCCCGCACGCCCCCAACCCCCTATGAAAAACTGCATTGGTGCACGTGAAAAGCCAATGAAAGGGCACAAGAATGCCGATGTGGTTGCAGGCCCTGCTGTGGGGAACGCTGGCAGGCGGAGCCTTGGTCCTCGGTGCCGGAATCGCCTGGGTTTGGAAAGTCCCGCCGAAGTTCGTTTCCACGGTGATGGCCTTCGGTGCGGGGGTCCTGATTTCCGCGCTGGCCTTTGAACTGGTGGACGAGGCTGTTGAGGGCGGCGGGTTGGTTCCCACCGTGCTGGGTTTCCTTTTGGGCGCCGTGATCTTTGTGGGCTCCAACGTTCTGCTGGCACGCGCCGGCGCCAAACACCGGAAACGCTCCAGCGGACCCCAGCCCTCCGAGAAGGAGAGCCCCGGCAGCGGAACAGCCATCGCCGTTGGAGCACTCATTGACGGCATTCCTGAATCCGTGGTGCTCGGCGTCGGACTTCTGGCCGGTGGCGGTGTCAGCCCGGCCATGCTGGCCGCGGTGTTCATTTCCAATGTTCCCGAGGGCCTGTCCAGCACGGCCGGCATGAAGAAGGCCGGACGCAGCCCCGCGTACGTCTTCGGCACGTGGACCGGCATTGCAGTGTTCAGCGGACTGGCTGCGCTCATCGGTTACACGGCTTTGGAGAACGCTCCCGGGAGCGTCATTGCATTCATCACCGCAATCGCCGCCGGTGGGATCCTGGCGATGCTCGCGGACACCATGATTCCCGAGGCCTTCGAAGAGCACCACAACCTCACGGGACTGACGGCCGCCGTCGGGTTCCTCAGTGCCTTTACCATCCATCACGTGGGTGGCTAGGACTCCACCCCCAAAGGAGCTAGTGCGGCAGCAGCCCAAGCAACGGCAAGGCGACCGCCGTCGACACCGCCATGGCCGCCGTGTTGCCGATCACCGGGTGGAATCCTGCGGGTAGCCGCGCGGAAACCAGACGCGCGATGGGCGGAGCCAGGACTGCTCCCAGCACGGCCCCACCCACCATTGCGGACCACGAGCCGCCGTAAGCCAGCACGGCAGCAGGGGCCACGGACACCACGGACGCATAGGTGGCAGCCCATCCGCCGTCGCGGTACCAGCGACGCCAGAGGACCACGCCGATTCCCGAGGTCAGCGCCTGGGCGAACAGTATGTGGGGCACCAGTTCCGACCCGTACGAGGGCAACCCCGGGTTGAGTACGTACGCCACCCCCACTGCCAGAATGACACCGGCACCAGCGAGTTCGTTGGCAAAGAAATGGGTCTCGGTGAAGTCCTTGAGGACCCGTCGCACCGCCCAGCCGGCATCGCCGCGGAACTTCCGGTGAACGCTCGACGGCGGGACTCGCCGTTGTGCGGGCGGGTCCGCCACCCGCAAGGCAAGCCACGGCAACTGCCTCGCCAGCAAAAACGACACCATGCACGCAACGGACATCGCCAGGACGTTTGCCACCACCACCGGCAGGCCAAGCGGCACGGACACGGCAGGGATGAACAGCAGGGCCAACGGGGTAGTGGTTACTGCGCCCAGAACAGCGCCTGTGACGCAGGTTCTCCAGCCGCCGCCGTACATGAGGACCATAGCGGGAGCGACGCAAACAAAGGGTACGAAAGTGGGCTGCCATCCGTCGTCGAGCATCCATCCGAAGGCCAGGTTGGATATCAGCAAACTCAGCGACGCCGATGCCAGCACCCACGGCCAAAGTCCGGTCCCATAACTGAGCGAACCCGGCCAACTCCGCCCCCGTCCGCCGGCCCGCCACGCAAGTGCCGCCCCGGACAGGAGCCCGAGCGCGGCGAGTTCCGAGGCGAAGAACAAGGGCTCCGTCATGTCGCTCAGGAACCATCGGAGCGCCGGGAGCCAGGACTCGGTGGCAGCTTCCGGCCAGCCGGAGTACACCGGGCCAAGCCGCGGAGACTCTTGGGCGAGCGTGTGCAGGAGCAGTGCGAAAGCCCCCACAACAGCCACCATCCCGGATGCGCCCATAGCGACCGCTGCTGCGCCAAGATGGCGGGTTGGCTCCGGTCCTCGCCGGAACACGGCTTTGGGCGCGCGGTCAGTTGCGGAATCGGGCAAAAAAGAGTGCATCATTGGGACCCTAAAACGTGCGGTGGTGCGTGGCTTTGAGCAGCGTAACCGACCGTTTGACGCCGGGCGCAACGTCCTGGTTACGGGGAATTTGTGACCGGACCAAGCACCCGGCCGGGCACCAGCCGGCCACACTCCCCGGCCACACTCCCCAGCCACCCAGCCCGGCACCCGGCCGCGCACGGGCCGGGCACCCAGCCCGGCCACCCGTCGTCGGGCCCCAACCCCACTCACCCTTACTAGGTGATCTTTCTGCCCAATCGCTGCCGATCCCAGCCCGGTCCGGCGCCGGACGGGCCGGCCGAATCGAGAATGGTGATGTGGTCCCGCCGGGGAACGGGTCCCTTGCCGGATGACGACGGTCCTGCCCCGGGCCGAACGAACGATGGGAAAGACACCATGAACTTCTTGGAATCGTTGTGGAGCATCATTCTCGCTTTTTTCTTTGTTGCCTATTTGATCCTCCTCTTTCAGATCATTTCCGATCTTCTCCGTGACAAAGCCCTCGGCGGCGGCGTAAAAGCCCTCTGGATTCTGTGCCTGTTCGTGGCACCATTCATCTCGGCCCTGATCTACGTCATCATGCGTGGGAAAGGAATGGCGCTGCGCAGCGAAATACGCGTTCGTGAATCAGTGGAAGAAGCAGAGAATTACATCCGGGAGGTTGCCGGAGCCCCTACACCCACCCAACAAATCGAATCGGCCAAAGCCCTTCTTGCCGCAGGTGACATTACCGAGGCAGAGTACGCTCGCCTGAAGGAGCTGGCATTGGCCTGATTCGGGCGACGGTCCGTGCTTCACAAAACTGCCGAAAGGGACCGCATGACGCGATTAAAGGCATTCCCGCTGTTGGAAGGCGGACCGTTCCGATTCGGCCTGATAACGGCCTTGGGTGTCCTGGTTGCCTTGGCTTTGGGGTCCGCTGTCATAACGTTGCGGTATTCGCTGACGTTGATCTTCGCAGCCCTGTTTATCTCCCTGGGGCTGTATCCCTTGGTCCGGTGGTTGGAACGGTGGAAGCTCTCACGCGGCGGAGCCGTGCTCGCGGTGGCTGTGGGCTTCCTGGTGGTGGTGGCAATCCTGATCCGCTTTGTGGTTCCCATCTTGGTGGAAGAAGGCACAGCGCTGGTCCGGTTGCTGCCGTCCAGCTTCGACGCAGTGGGTGAACAGGAATGGTTCCGGGATGTCAACGGATCACTCGGCGGAGCCCTGACCCCGCTGCTGGAATGGCTGGAAACCTCGGCAGCGGACCCCAACGTTTGGCTGGCTATTGGCGGCGGCGCCGTGCAGGTTGGCTATAACGTGGTGAACGGGACCTTCGCCGTGGTCTTCGTTGTTGTCCTGACCCTCTATTTCGTGGCCGGACACGAGGTCATGAAATCCAGCCTTTATGCACTGGTTCCCGCGTCCCGCAGGGAATCATTTGCGGACATTTCCGAAACAATCATTGCCTCGGTGGGTAAATACCTGAGCGGAATGTCAATCCTGGCCCTGTTCAACGCAATTTTTACCTTCATCCTCCTGTCCGTGGCAGGGGTCAGATACGCGGCGGTACTTGCCGTCCTTGCCTTCCCCATCACCCTCATACCGCTGGTGGGCAGCGCGGTCAGCACCGCCATCATTACCGTGGTTTCACTCTTCACCTCACCCTCAACGGCACTCGTTGTTTTCCTCGTCATGCTGGCGTACATGCAAATTGAGGCCTATATCCTGACGCCGCGGGTGGTGGGCAAAGCCATCAGCATCCCGGGTTCCTTGGTGCTGATCGGTGCGATGGTGGGCGGGACACTGCTGGGACTGCTGGGCGCGCTGATCGCCTGCCCCACCACTGCCTCCATCCTGCTGATCATCAAAAAGGTAGTCATCCCGCAGCAGAACGCCAAGTAGCCCGGCATGCAAGGACTACTGCACGACGCCGAAGCCGTCACCTTGATCTTGTTGGCACTGCACATCGTGCTCGGTGCAATTGCCGCGGTGATGGTCTCAGCCAACCGGAAACCGTCGTCGGCCATTGCGTGGGTGTTGGCGATCATCTTCATTCCGTATCTGGGTACGGTGGCGTTCCTGCTGGTTGGGCGCGGCAAGCTCCCCAAAGCCCGGCGCGAGAAGCAACGCGCAGTCAACGAACTGATGCTGGGACGTACGCCCGGCCTTTCAGCGGTCAGCCACAGTGAGGACTGGCCCGCCTGGCTGCGTTCCGCCGTCGAACTTAACCTGAGGCTTGGGGCGCTGCCCATGGTGGGCGGCAACCGCGCCGAGCTGTTGGAGGACTATGACGGATGCTTCCACCGCATGATCGCGGACATGGATGCCGCAGAAGAATACGTGCATGTGGAGTTCTACATTCTGGCGCTGGATCCCACAACGTCCCCCTTCTTTGACGCCATGGCCAGGGCCCGCAAACGCGGTGTGGAGGTCAGGGTGCTTTTTGACCACCTGGCAGCGGTTGGCGGCCCCAAGTACAGGGACATGCTCCAGGCTTTTGACCACATGGACGTCGAATGGCACGCCATGCTGCCCCTGCGGCCCTTCAAGGGTCAATGGCAGCGCCCGGACCTGCGCAACCACCGGAAGCTGGTGGTGGTGGACGGACGCGTGGGCTACACAGGCTCGCAAAACCTGATCGATGCCTCCTACAACAAGAAGCGGAACATTCGGCGGGGCCTTCAATGGCATGAGCTGATGGTCCGCTTGGAGGGGCCGGCGGTGCGGGAACTGAACGCCGTGTTCGTCACGGACTGGTACAGCGAGTCCGGGATCCTGTTGCCGTTGGACACCTCACCGGTGGTCCTCGGATCGGAGCCGGAGCTCATTGACGCCCAGGTCCTGCCCAGCGGCCCCAGTTTCGATAACGACAACAACCTCAAGCTCTACACCACGCTCATCTACAAGGCCGAGCACCGCGTCAGCATCACCAGCCCCTACTTTGTCCCGGACGAAGCAATCCAATTGGCCATCGTCACCGCCGCCTCGCGGGGATTGAGCGTTGAGCTCTTTGTCTCGGAAGTGGGCGATCAGGCCATGGTCTACCACGCCCAGCGGT
>NZ_JABMCX010000410.1 GCF_013179505.1 Paenarthrobacter sp. CM16
ACCGCCGCCTTGCACACCTCCCGACCCTTTTCCCGGAGGGCGTTGGTCCCCGGGAAGGAATCGTCGCCCGGGTACACGTGAATTCCAATGAGCTGCGCTGAGTGTTCGGTATCGCAGGCTACTGCACGTGCCTCGCTGGCATTTGGATCAAAGTCGGCGAAGCAGTCACCTACTTGAAAGTCCTTTGAATTTGCATCACGGGGGAGCGGCCCCGGGGTAGCTGTGGCACTCGGAGTGGTGACGGCAGCTTCGGGGCGGGTTCCCAGGAGATTCAGCAGCACCCAAATCACCACGCCTATGAGAACAAGCACGCCAACCACGATGCCTCCGATGACCAAGCGTTGGCGCTTGACCGGATCACCGTTCGGCTCTGGTGGTGCATCCTGACCCGGATATGGCTGCTGGCCCGGATACGGCTCCTGCCCCGGGTATGGCTGCTGACCCGGATACGCGCTGGCGTACGTAGGGGCCTGCCCGCCAGACGGTGGCATGGCCGGATCCGGCTGGGTGCCCGGGTCCGGAACGAAGTCGGGGTCGAGTTCGGGTGCAGGATCCGGCTGTAGTCCCGACGGAGATGCCCAGGGCGCTGGCGGGGTTTGCTGGTTTGGGGAGCCATCCTGCTGGTGCGGGGCTGCGGCGGCCCGTTCCGGGTCCGGCAGGCCAGGAGCTTGTCCCGCAACCATTCCAGGCTGCTGTCCCCAGACGGGTTGTTGCCCAACCCCGGGCTCAGGTTGCTTGTCGGGTCCGGTCGCGGGCGGTTGCTCGGGCTGCTGGCCGCCTGATGCCCGGTCCGTTTGCCCGCCCGTCCCGGATGCCGGAGTATCAGCGCCGGCGGGTCCGGTTTTGGGCGCGGGAGGCACCCCGTCCTTGTCCTGGTCGCGTGGGGAACCATCGCGTGGTGGAGTGTTGTCCTGGCTCATTTTCCGGGTGTGCCTTCCTGCCGTGACGCCGCATTGAGGCAGACTCTACCCAATTTTTGGGCCCCGAGGGGGTGTTCGGCCGTGGTTTTGGCAGGAGTTCGGCCGGACGCGGGGTTGTGGTGGCGCGCGGGTACCCCTGAAAGCATGTAATCTAGACATACGACAAATTGACCAAACATTCCGGGGCCTCACCGATAGCCAAGGTGACCACCTCCGGTCCAAGTACAAAAGGGGGTCACGCCATGGGGCGCGGCCGTCAAAAGGCAAAAGCTACCAAGCAGGCTCGGGATATTAAGTACTACTCCCCGAACACTGACTATTCGGCACTTGAGCGGGAGCTCACGGGTCCGTCCAGTCGTGTCAAGAGCCACTTCCCCGACGATCCTCCGGAGCCGGACTATTCGGCTTATGAGGATAAGTACGCGGAAGATGATGACGACGAGGTTGACACCCGCCGGATCGGATAGCTGTCGCAACCAACAGGTGCCGTAGGCACTGAGTTGCGGACCGCCGTCGTACTTCAAGGTCATCGCGCATTTTCGGATGCCGTTTATCTTTTTGAAAAGGGCCCCCGGGGCACGCCATTCATTGGCGTACCCTGGGGGCCCTTTTTTGCGTAGGCTGGAGTTTCGAGCGCATCGAAAGGAACACCATGCCGGAGGCTGACAGTTATAAGCAAGGGACGCCCTGTTGGGTGGACCTTTCCTCCACTGACATCGAGGTTTCCCGGAAGTTCTACAGTGACCTCTTTGGGTGGGAGCTGGATGCCATGGACGCCGGGAATGGCATGACCTATTACATGGCCAAACTCAAGGGGCGCTACGTTGCCGGCATGATGCAGCAGATGCCCGATGCCCCGGAGGGGATGCCCTCCTACTGGGCCAACTACCTGGCAGTTGACTCCGCTGACGAGGCCGCCGGGCGAGTGGAAGCTGCCGGCGGAGCCCTTCTTTTCCCTCCTGACACTGTTCCAAACGGTTCAGGGCGTATGTTCTTCGCCACAGATCCCACCGGAGCGCAGATCGGTTTTTGGGAAGCCGGAAGCCATCCGGGATCGGGGCTGATCAACGAGCCTGGAACCATGATCTGGAATGAACTGCAGACCAACGATGTCCCCAAGGCCGTGGCATTCTACGAGGCGGTGACCGGCTGCACCAGCGAAACCGAGCCGGCCGGTGACCTGCAGGAGTACACGAGCCTTCTGGTTGATGGAAAGCGGA
This sequence comes from Paenarthrobacter sp. CM16, assembly GCF_013179505.1. Taxonomy (GTDB): domain Bacteria; phylum Actinomycetota; class Actinomycetes; order Actinomycetales; family Micrococcaceae; genus Arthrobacter. The sequence continues at coordinate 2,141 of NZ_JABMCX010000410.1, forward strand.
TTGCGGGTGCGCTGAAGTTACCCATCGAAGGTCTGTCGCCGTTCTGGATGACGTACTTCAACGTGGAGGACATCGATGCCACCGTGGAGCAGGCCGTTGATCTGGGCAGCCACGTCATCGCCCCCGCGTTCGATGTGCCGGGAGTCGGTCGCATGGCAGTCCTCATGGACCCTGCAGGCGCGGCGTTCAGCATCATGACAGGCTTGGCAGCATGACTTCACGCAAGCACTACGCCAGCGGTGAGCCGTGCTGGGCTGACCTGCAGACCCGGGATGTGGCCGCGGCCAAGGATTTTTATCAGCACGTTTTCGGATGGAGCTTCAAGGACCTGCCCACTCCGGACGGCCGCAGCTATGCGCAGGCGTTCGTCAAGGATCAGTTGGTGGCGGTGATCGCCCCGCAGAACCCGATGCAGGAGGCGGCCGGAACGCAGGGCCAATGGAACATCTATATCGCCGCCACTGATACTGAGGAAATTTCCGATGACGCCGTTCATGCGGGAGGCAAGCTCCAGTTTGGTCCTGAGCCGGTCGCGGACACGGGCGTCCTGGCGTTCATTGAACCGCCCGGCGGTGGAACCACGGGTATTTGGCAGGCCGGGACACACGTGGGAAGCCACCTGTTCAATGAGCCTGGAGCGTTGGCGTGGGCTGAACTGCTGACGCCTGAGCCGCAGGCCGCCGTCGCGTTCTTTCAGGAGCTTTTTGGTCACGAAGTCACCGAATACCCGCAGGACGACGGCGGCAGCTACAGCACGTTGATGGTCAACGGTGACGAGGTGGCCGGCATTGTTCCTGCCGATGAAGACGAGGACGCTGCCTGGCAGATCTACTTCGGCGTCGCGGACGTGCGCAAGGCCGCAGAGGCCGCGGTGGCTGCAGGGGGAGAGCTCTTGGTCGAGCCGGAAGGCAAGCCTGAGACCGGCTCGCTGGCCACTATTCAGGATCCGCAGGGCGGAATCCTGAGCTTGATCCAGACGTAGAACCACGATCCAGACGTAGAACCACGTAGCAAAAAAGAGCGGCCGGGCAGTTCATCACTGCCCGGCCGCTCCCTTTATG
>NZ_JABMCX010000411.1 GCF_013179505.1 Paenarthrobacter sp. CM16
ATACCACGTTGACTGGGACCCGGCATCTGCCGAAAAGGGTGGCTTCAACTCCTTCATGGAGAAGGAAATCCACGACCAGCCTGACGCTGTTGCACAGACCCTCCTGGGCCGTTCGGACCTCGATGGCAAGCTGACCTTGGACGAGGTGCGCATTGATCCTGAGCTCCTCAAGCAGGTGGACAAGATCATCGTCCTGGCTTGCGGTACCGCGGCCTATGCCGGCCTGGTTGCTAAGTACGCCATCGAGAACTGGTGCCGTATCCCGACGGAAGTAGAGCTCGCCCACGAGTTCCGCTACCGTGACCCGATCGTCGACGCCAACACGCTGGTGGTTTCCATCAGCCAGTCCGGTGAGACCATGGACACGCTGATGGCCGTCCGCTACGCCCGTGAACAGGGCGCCAAGACGATCTCAATCTGCAACACCAACGGTTCCACCATCCCGCGCGAATCCGACGCCGTGCTCTACACGCACGCCGGCCCGGAAATCGCAGTGGCCTCCACCAAGGCATTCCTGGCGCAGATCACTGCCGCCTACCTGCTGGGCCTGTACTTGGCACAGCTGCGCGGCAACATCTTCTCCGGCCAGATCAAGGACGTCCTCGCGGACCTCAACAAGATCCCGGCAAAGATCCAGAAAATCCTGGACAACGCCGGTCCCCTGCGCGAGCTCGCCCGCAGCATGAAGGACGAAAAGTCCGTGCTGTTCCTCGGCCGCCACGTTGGCTACCCGGTTGCCCTCGAAGGCGCGCTGAAGCTCAAGGAAATCGCCTACATCCACGCTGAAGGTTTCGCCGCCGGCGAGCTCAAGCACGGTCCGATCGCCCTGATCGACGATGGCCAGCCGGTCTTCGTTGTGGTCCCGTCCCCGCGCGGCCGCGATTCCCTGCACTCCAAGGTTGTCAGCAACATCCAGGAAGTCCGCGCACGTGGTGCCCGTACCCTGGTTATCGCTGAAGAGGGCGACGAGTCGGTCAAGGACTACGCAGAGCAGGTGTTCTACGTTCCGGAGACGCCCACCCTGCTGATGCCGCTGCTGACCACCGTTCCGCTGCAGATTTTTGCTGCCGAACTGGCCGGTGCCAAGGGATACGACGTGGACCAGCCGCGTAACCTCGCCAAGAGCGTGACCGTAGAATAACGCCATGATTGTTGGCATTGGGGTAGACGTCGTAGACATCGAACGGTTCGGCCGGCAGCTGGAGCGGACGCCCGGGCTCCGGGATCGGCTGTTTGTTCCTGCTGAACGGGAATTGAACACCCGTTCCCTGGCTGCCCGTTTTGCGGCCAAGGAAGCCGTGGCCAAGGTTCTGGGTGCCCCCGCGGGCATGAATTGGCAGGACTGCTGGATTGGCCTCGATGAGAACGGCCCCACGGTCCAGGTCAAGGGCACGGTGCTGGCAGTGGCTGAGGCCAAGGGCGTCAAGCGCTGGCACTTGTCCATGAGCCATGACGGTGGCATTGCCACGGCCACTGTGCTCGCCGAGGGCTAAGCGGACTCTCAAGAACAATGATCAGCGCCTTCACCGGACAACAGATCAGGGATGCGGAACAACCGTACCTGGACGCCGGTGGGGGCGCTGTTCTCATGCAACGGGCAGCCTATGGGCTGGCCCAGGCCGTAGCACGCGAAGTCAGGACACGGCGCCGGCTGGCCGGTGCCAGCGTCACCGTCCTGGCAGGCAAGGGCAACAATGGTGGCGATGGCCTCTTTGCGGCAGCGCTGCTGGCACGCCGGGGAATGCGCACGACGGCGGTCCTCGCCGCTGCCGAAGTCCATCCCGAGGCGTTGGCAGCCTTCAAGGCAGCCGGTGGCCGAACGCTCTACCTCGAGCCGGGGAACGCTGAGGAACTCGCAGTCGTATGCGCAGGAAATGACGTGATCATTGATGCCCTGCTTGGCACGGGTGCCCGTGGAGGCCTGCGCGGCCCCTCCGCGGAGCTGATTGCCTCCCTTCAGGAATTACGTCCTCCCTTGGTGGTGGCGTGCGACCTACCCAGCGGGCTGGATGCCACTACCGGTGAGGTGCACTGGCCGGTACTGGACGCGGACGTCACTGTGACTTTCGGGGGAGTCAAAGCAGGGCTCATGACCGATCCCGGGGAAGGATGTTCCGGAGTGGTCCACCTGGTACAGATCGGCATCGAAGACTCTTTGGCATCCCAGGAACCGGAGCTCCGCCGTCTCACTTCCCAGGACCTGGGAGCCGTACTGCCTGCACCTGGCCGTAGAGCACATAAGTACTCCAGGGGTGTCCTTGGTGTTGTGGCGGGCTCGGCGCGGTTTGGCGGTGCTGCTGTTCTGGCTGTCCACGCGGCGGCCCAAGCCGGAGCCGGAATGGTGCGCTACCTCGGCCCCCGGGCGGCGGCAGATCTGGTGCTCGCCCGCACCCCTGAAGCTTTGTGGGAATCCGATGAACCCGGACGTGTCCAGGCTTGGCTGCTGGGCCCGGGGGTGGATGGGGAAGAGCAACTCGAGCGGGCCAAATCTGCGGCTGCGGCTGCGCTGACCGCCGGTGTGCCGGTGGTTGTTGATGCCGGTGCGCTGAGCCTCCTCCCGGAACGCTGCCCGCCCCATTGGATCCTGACACCCCATGCCGGTGAACTGGCCACGCTGCTGGGATCCCTTACTTCCACGGGTGAGGTAGCTGTGACCAGGGAGGACGTGGAGTCCCGACCCCTGCACTTCGTACGGCAGGCCGCCGAACAAACCGGTGCCACCGTGCTCCTGAAGGGCGCCACCACACTGGTGGCATCGCCGTCGGGCGTTGTTTTCAGCCAGGCTGAGGGCATCGCGTGGATGGCCACCGCAGGCAGCGGCGATGTCCTGGGAGGCGTATTGGGTGCCTTGCTGGCCCAGTGCGCTGACTCCATCACGGACGACGACGGCGCATATGCCGCCCTGGGCTTGGATGTTGACGACCGCTGGGCTGCGGTGGCGGCGGTGGCGGCGAGCGTCCACGGGCGGGCAGGAGCGGCAGCATCGGCATTATTGCACGGCGGCCCCATTACAGCGTCGGCGATCATGGCGGCGGTTCCAAGCGTCCTTGGTTCGCTGAGCGCGGAATGCGACCGGACAAGACCCTAAGGTTACTGTCCGTGTCATGGGTCATGAGTAGGCTTGCAGCAGTTGTTCGCATCATCAAGAGGAGAACGCATG
>NZ_JABMCX010000412.1 GCF_013179505.1 Paenarthrobacter sp. CM16
GCGAACGCGGTGATCATCAAAATCGGGGCATTAGTCACAGCGCGTAGTAAGCCAGCTACTTCGCGGCCATCCATGTCGGGGAGCCCTAGATCAAGGGTGATCAGCGTCAGCTCCACACTGGTCGCTGCCAGGAGACCTTCCGTCCCCGATGCCTCGACCCGGACGTCAAAGCCGGCGGTGGTAAGGATTACCTCGAGCAGTCCGGCGATATCCTCGTCGTCCTCGATAACCAGGCATTTTCCGCGTGAAGTCATGGCCCCTCTCTCTCACGTCCTCGCTAGTCTACGACCGCGCGCACGGACCAACCCATAGGCGACGCCTAGCATATAAAACTGACCGGGATGGATCTTGAGGAAATCTTGAGCTTTCCCTGCCCGATTCTTGAGGAATCGCACCCACGGTTTAAACGACTGGGCGGAAGCATAGGCGTACTGGGTGGCCGGTCTTGCAGCAGGCCGCCACCCAGATCCCACCAGCTATTGTTTATGCTTTCCCGGTGACAGAACTAGGTGGAAGCCCATGACTGGCCAGGACCAGCTGCCCAATTCTGCCGTCCGGCTGGAGGGCGAGGCCATCCTGCACCTGATGTGGAATCCCGGAACCCACATCGAAGCCGAAAACGCCCAAGCCGCCATGGACGCGGTCAACAGTGCCGCCGGCACCGAAAGGTACCCGCTGTTGGTTGAGATCGCCGAAGCGAGCTTCCTCAGCCATGAAGCACGCGCTGTCTTCGCTCAACCGTGTTCCGCTTCCAGGATCGCCTTGCTGGGAGCAGGACCAGTGGACCGCGTGCTGGTCGACTACCAACTCAACACCGCCGCGCCCCCATGCTCCACCAGATTCTTCAGCTCAAAAGCGGACGCTCTTACATGGCTCAGGGAGCCTCAGTAGCGCAACCGTTACAGCTCCAGGTTCTACGAAGTGGCTTGCCCGATGCCGAGCCGCGGGAAAAGACCGGCATACTGTCAGGGTTGGCCGCTATCCAACAACACAGCGAGAGGCAGCCCCTTCGCCGAGGCTGGGGGCTGCTTTCTTGTGTGCGGAAGCTGTTCTGCGGTGCTTCGCCCCCAAGCTGCCCCATTCCTGGGGCAGTTCTGGTACGCTCAAGATATGACAGATGAATGGAACGTTGAAGAGACCGCAGCTGCTGCTATTGCCCGGGCGCGGCTTCTTGCGCATCAGGCCAGTCTTGCCGCGGATGTCGCCATTGCTCAGGCCGTCACACTTTTGCTGGACTCGGGAATGTCCCAGCGGGCAGTCGCACAGGTGACGGGTGTGAGTAAATCCAGCGTTGCGCGGCTGGCCAAGTCCCGCCCGGCGCTGGGGGTTGCGGTCGGGCTAGAAACTGATGCCCGCGTGTACGCCTTCGCAAATGACTGGATTTGGGGCAGCCAGGAGAAGGCCCGGGTAGTGGTTGAGCAACTGGCTCCCGACTTGCGCTCCTAGCGAGACCACGCAGTCCTTGTCCTCATACTGATACATAGCGATGCGAAGCTGCGTACGGCCTCCGCTTTGACGTTTTTATGGGCAGAATGTTCTCATGTGCGGCAGATACGTGATGTCCAAGGCAACAAGCGATCTTCTGAGTCACTTTGATGCCAAGGAAGTTGAAGGCAACCCGCCGGGGCCGAGCTGGAACGTCGCCCCCACCCAGAACGTGCCCATCGTGGCCGAACGCCTGGATGATGGCACCCTCGACCGGCGCCTCCTGATAGCCAAATGGGGTCTCGTCCCATCCTGGGCAAAAGACACCAAGATCGGCTCCAAGCTGGTAAATGCCCGCAGCGAGACGATCCTCGAAAAGCCCTCGTTTCGCAGCGCCGCCGTGAAAAGACGCGCAATTTTGCCCGCTTATCCGGTATAGATTTCTGCCCTTCGTCAACGTCTTCAACGGTGGGCGCGGGCGGCTTTGCCCTGTTGAAGACTTGGCTATCCGGTATTCGTCTTCATCGGAAGGCCCTGGTCCTTCCGTGCACCGTTCACTCGGAGTACCGCTTCAGTTTGTTTGCGTACGCGAACCTGAGGGGAGCGGAACGGAGAGCTGACAGATGACGCGAGTTCAGCGGGTTCAAAGCGACGGCGAAGAGACCACGTGGACTGTTCTTGGGGAAGATTTCCTGCCGGTTCCAGAGATAGAGCTGTACATTGAGCATTTGAGGCAGACCGGACATTCGCCCAATACCGTCAAGTCCTATTCGCGATCTCTCTGCTTGTGGTGGGATTTTCTGGGCCTTCGCGGAAGAGCATGGGATGAACCGAAGATCGAGGACATGTCCGCGTTTCTGGCGTGGATTCGGACTGGTATTCCGCCAGACGTGACTCCACTCCGCGGGGCGGACACGCCCTCTCGGATCGCCCCTTCAACAGCTGCCCTGAGGATCCAGGGTGTGCGTTCCTTCTATGCATTTCATCAGTGGCGGGGATACGACTTCGCAGCAATTGTCTACTCCGACCGCCCTGCCCGAAGTCCTTACTTACCGTTCCTGGGGCATACAAGCCGTGGCCTGCGCCGCAGCGCGTCCGTCAGTGTCCCGAAGCGACGGTCCATAGCTCCTGTTTTGACGGCCCGGCAAGTCGATGCGATCAAGGATCATTGTGGTCGGTTCGACCAGTTGACAGGGATGTGGAGCGGGTCTGTACGAGACCTCTTACTATTCACCCTGCTGGAGGAAACGGGTCTCCGCTTAGGGGAGGCGCTGAGTCTGCAGCATCGGGACTGGCAGTCAGGGCGTGGGGAAAACCCCTACGTTGAGGTCGCCCCGCGCGATGACCACCCACATGGGCTGAGGGTCAAGGGATTCCGCTACCGCAAGATTCATATCTCGGACAGCCTCGACCGGCTCTACGCCGAATACGTCTGGCAGTTGTGCGACAAGGGAATGGACCTAGTCGTACCGTCCATGGATGAGGCGTATGTGTTCGTGAACCTCAGGGTGGGGCACGAGTTCAAGCCCCTGCGGACGGAAACAGTCTACAAACGCGTCGGGCAAATCCGCCGGGCTCTTGGTCCCGCGGTTCCGCAACGCTGGACGCCTCACTGGTTCCGCCACACCCATGCCACGGCAATGCTCCTGGCCGGCGCCCCGCTCCATGTGGTGAGTCGACGGCTCGGACACTCCGACGTCCAGACAACTCTGGATCTGTATGCCTGG
>NZ_JABMCX010000413.1 GCF_013179505.1 Paenarthrobacter sp. CM16
TAGCCGATGACTGCGCACGTAGTGAGCTCGGGCGTCGATGTTGGTCCTTGGGGGGACGTGGAGCTCAACTCCGCGCTGGTTCCTTCGGAGCGGGGGGTGCGGGGGCGGTTGGAGTTGGGGGTTGGGGTGCGCGGGGGGCGGTCTGTTGCTTTGCGGCAGTTTCATGAGGGCGCTTTGCGGGTGCTTAGGCCGCATTATCTGGATGGGTCCGGGCAGGTTTGTTATGTCATGGTCAATCCGGGTGGAGCGTATCTGGGGGCCGATCTGTTTGTTATTGACGTGGAGGTTGGGGCTGGGGCTGAGCTGTTGTTAACCACGCAGTCTGCCACGAAGATTTATCGGACACCGGGGTCGTTTGCTGAGCAGCGGATGAGTGTCCGGCTGGGGGAGGGCTCGCGGTTGGAGCTGATGCCCGATCAGTTGATTGCTTACCGAGAGGCGAGCTATCGGCAGAATTCGCACCTCAGTCTCCACCCGACGTCGAGCCTTGTCATGGCTGAGGTGGTGACGCCCGGATGGTCCCCGGACGGCGCATCGTTCAAGTATGAAGAGGTGCGGCTGCGGAACGAGATCTGGATTCAGGGCAAAAACGGAGAACAACTGTTGGCGCTCGACAACCTCCTGATCAGGCCACCTCTCAACGACGTGACCGGGATGGGGTTCATGGAAGGCTTCAGCCATCTGGGGTCGTTGGTGGTGGTGGATCCGAGGGTTAATCAGGGGCTTGCTGACGACCTGGATCGCATTTCCCGTGACTTTGATGCGCATACCGGAGTTTCCTTGACGGCGACTATTGCCGGGACTACTGGGCTTGTGCTGCGATCGTTGTCCAACAGCACTGAGGTACTCAACAATTTGCTGGGCGCTTGCACCGGCCTCCTGCGGGAGCGTTGGAATGGGCAGGAACCCTTGAACCTGAGGAAGTATTAATGACTGCGCTGACCGGGCTCGCCGCCATGTACCGGGAGCGGGAGACGCTGTCCTTGCGCACCCGGCTGCTGTTCACGTTCGGTGCCGTGGCCGCTTTGCACGCTGCCGCCGTCGTGCTGTTGCTTGCAGGCACCACCGGCGGCGCGCAACCGCTGGCGCTGGGGTTGGTGATCACCGCTTACGTGGCCGGCATCAAGCACAGCTACGACTGGGACCATATTGCGGCGATTGATAACTCCACCCGCAAATTCGTAGCGCAACGCAAGGACCCCGTGAGCGTCGGCTTCGCCTTCAGCCTGGGCCACAGCTCCGTGGTGATCCTGGCCGGTCTGCTGGTGGTGGCAGGTGCCAGCTTGATCGGGCAGTTCATGGAGGACGGGACTACCGGCAACAAGGTGCTGGGCTTGATCGGCAGCGGTGTTTCCGGGCTGTTCCTGCTGGCGATGGGCCTGTTCAACGGCTCGGCGTTCGTTCGTGCCACGAGCGTATACCGTCAGGTGCAGCGCGGCGGCGAGGTGCGTCCGGAGGACCTCGAGGCGAAAGGGTTCGTGGCCCGCCTGCTCGCCAAACCGCTGTCCAAAGTGCAGCGGCCACGAAACATTTACGTGATTGGTTTCCTTTTTGGGCTCGGCTTCGACACCGCCACCACCATCGGGCTACTGGTCATCACCACGACGGCGTCACTGGCCGGAGTCTCGCCGCTCGCCTTGATGGCCCTCCCGCTCGCGTTCACCGCTGCCATGACCCTGTGCGACTCCGTCAACGGTGTGGCCATGATGAAGATGTACACAGCAGCCATCCATAATCCCCGGCGGAAACTTGGCTTCAACGCCGTGATTACCGGGATTTCCGCGGTTTCGGCGTTGTTCATTGCCGTGATCACTCTTGGCGGATTCGCCAACTCCGCGCTCGAACTCGAGGACCCCCTGACCACGTGGCTCGGAAGCATTGACCTCGGCGACGCCGGCTTGATCCTGGTGGGCTTGTTTGTGGTGGCGTGGGCCGTATCAGTGGTGCGCAGCAGAAAGACCAGCGTCTAGGAGGCCGCCACCGCGTTGAAGAGTTCGTTCGTGTCCACACCCGTGTCCGGCGCGTCCAGCACGTTGGTCAGGAACACGACGCACCGGTCCTGCTCCGGGAACATCCACCATTCTGTCCCGGACCAACCAGGGTGGCCGTAGATCCCCTTCGCGAGGAGCTCGGACTCGTTGGCGGGCAGCTGGAAGCCCAAGCCCGTGTGCCTCAGCGGGGTGGGCCGGGTGGTGATGTGTGAAACGTCCGTGGTGCGCGGGCGGCGCATCGCAGCCAGGGTTGCGGGCTTGACGGCCTTCCCCGAATCCCGCAAAAGCTCCGACCCCAAGTGCAGCAGATCCGAGGCCGTGCCGAACAGGCCTGCTCCGGGGTGGCGGTGTTTGTACATGGCCTGCACGTTCAAACCCGCGGCCTCGGTGCCATGGACTGTGTGCGGGTTGCAGTCCGAGCTAAAGGTAAGCGATGCCGCGCCGGTGTCATGGGCCAGGGAAAGCAACTGCTCCTCGAACGGGCGCCCATCGGCCCACTCGGCCATCGCCGCTGCCCCTTCAAAGGCGATGTTGCAGTACTGGACCAGGCTTCCCGCATAGAACGCTTGGTCCGCTGCGGTGAGGGCCTCGCGGAGTGGAGTGCCGGCGTCGAGCGCTGGATCCGCAATACCGGAACGGTGGCTGAGCAGCTGTTCCAACGTCACGGTATCCGTGCGGCCGGTGCCGAAGCCTGGGACGGCGGCGCTAAGAGGTGCCCCCAAGGACAGCTTCCCCCGCTCCACTTGCCGCATGACGGTCAAAGCGCTGATGGGTTTGGAAACGGAGAAGAGCGCAAAGTGGTCATCGGACGTTGCCGGCCTGCCGTCGTCGGTCCCGAAAGCCACCACATCCTCGATGCCCTGGCTGGACGCGATTCCCAGCACCGCAACCGGCACGCGCCCGAGGTCTACCTGTTTGCGGGCCCAGTCTGCGGACGGTCCTGTTTCCACCATGGTTGTTCCACGCTCTCTTTGGGGGTCTGTGACTCGAATCTACCGCGGCTGCCGGGGTCGGCCGATCTAAAAACACCACAGCGCAGGCCGGTGCGATAATAACAAGTCATATGACTGGTTTTATCAATTACGTTACTAACTTGTAGATAGACGCCCGTATTTCACGTAGCCTGAACTCGTCGTTGCG
>NZ_JABMCX010000414.1 GCF_013179505.1 Paenarthrobacter sp. CM16
CCAGGCGGCCGCGGCCGATGTTCAGGACCGCGCACACACGGCCAAGGACAACGTCAGCAACCAGTAATCTCCCACGCTGACCCAACTGAGTCGCAGAAGATGCCGTTTGAAACCCTCAAAACGGCGTTAACTGCGACTCAGTTGGTTAAGCCTGCGTGGTTTAGGGTCAGCGCACTTCGAGGATGAGCTGCAGCAGGCGCGCGGCAGCCGGGCGGGCTGCGTGCTCTTCGGCCCATTGTGCGCGGGCCAACGCCTTGCTGACGGCCTGAGTGGTGATGCCAAGCTCCTGTGCCACAGCCCTTTGCTGGCCCCGGACTCCCGGTGTGAGCAAGTCCAGCACACGCCATTCCGCTGCACTGCGGTGTTGGACAATGTGTCCCAGGAGACGCAACACCGCCTCCGCCTCCGAAGCCAGTGCGCCAAACGGGCCGTCCACCGCAACCGGGACCCGCTCTTTGCCGTTACGCAGCCGGTCCACGGCCCGGCGGGCGTACACCAGGCCATGCCCTGAGGCATCCTTGACCAGGTTGGGTAGCGGCTCATTGATGGGTCCCACGCCGATTCCCACGTACCACTGCCCCGTCCGCAGTGCGATCAACGCAGTTTCCACCGCTTGGTGGCTGGAATCCACGATGCCCTGCACCTCATCCTCAACCGAGCGGTCAAAGTCGAGCCGCGCAGGAATATGCCGCAGGTCCTTGAGCAGCTGCGGCACGAGGTCGCCGTCGCGGCGGCTGTCGCGTTGGTTGATGGTGAGAGTGAACATAGTGGATCACATGCTACCGGCTGGTAGCGGGTCTGCAAGGGCCGGATTTGCCCTTTGTTAAGGAAAAGCCGGTCAGTCGAGTGCCGTTCGCCCGGTCAGTACGACGGCGGGCAGCGCACCTGCTGCTGCCCGCGCGGCGCCGGGTGTTCCGGCATCTTCCATGGCGCCGTGGATGGCAAGGACCAGTGGGGCGGGATCCTGGTTGGAGGCGAAGACCCAGAATGTTTCCCGGGCTTGGAAAACTACGGCATTCCGGCCTCCGGCGCCCAGGGAGATCTTCCTGCGTGCCACCAAGCGCCGATCGGGGTCGGTGCCGTCGGCAGTAGTCACCGCTTTGATGGTCCCGGGCATAATTTCGTCCCAGGGGATCATCACGAGCGTGTGTTTCTGCGAATATTTGGCGACGACCCCGCCGTCAAAAACCAACAACTTCCGGAAGCTGCCCAAGAGCGTCATGGACCAGAGGACCAAAGCTGTCAGGATGCTGGTCAGCACAAAGAAGGCGGGATCGTTGAAGTGCCCGGCTTCCCGGGTGGAACGGATCGGGCTGACGAACTCCGCGATGGTCCCGAAAAGGAACCCCACCACCAGGCAGGGGATGAGGACTTTCCAGTAGATGCGCCGCGACGACGCTACAAAGCGGAGCCGGCCCAGCTTAGGGGCGAGCCTTCGCTCAACACGGCGAACCAGCCAGTTACGGCCGTGCATCCGGGCGCTGGCCATAGAGGTTGGGCAAGTTCTGCCGTTCGGCCGCAGCGGCTTGATCGGCGGCTGTCGCTTTGGGGTCCGGAACCGGCGTCTGCCCCTGGGCAATGCCGGAGCGCCGGTCGATGGCCGCAAACTTCGGATCCCAGGTGTCGTCCCCGCCGCCGCTGATGGCGGAGGCAATGAGCATCACCACGAAGAACGGGAAGAAAGACCAGCAGATGGCCCGCCAACCGCCCAACCAGGCGCCCGCCGTCGTGCCGTTCTTGATCCGCACGGAGCGCATGCCGGCGGCAGCGTCGCCCACACTGCCCACGGATCCCCAGATCATGCCATAGACGAACAGCCCCACAAACCACAGGACCACGTAGAGGGTCAGCCACAAACCGTCGTTGTACCCGAGCGCAGAGCCGCTGTTCATCATGGATTCCCGGACCACTGCAAGGATCACGGCGAGGACCACATAGCCAACCAGGAACACCATGGCATCCAGCACCCGGCCCCAGAAGTGGGCGCCCCCGGACGCCTTGACGAAGTACGCGCCGGTGTCAGGGTGGCGGCGAACCGGGCGGCCGTTGACAGGGTCAAGCAGGCCGGTGAGGGTGATGGACTTCGAAGTACTCATGAGGGACTTTCAGCTCGACGGCGGTGTGCGGCTTGGGTACGGAAGGTCGGGCCAGTCAGGCCAGTCCGGCCAGCCCGCCCAGGACGCGGGCCAACGATGCCGCGGAGGTTTCCTGCAGCTCGAACGCCACGGATGCTGTGTCCTCCGGGACGGATTCAGGCGAACCTTCCACCCGCGGGGTCAGCACGTGAACACCGGACGGGCCCGTGTAAACAGTGACCGTGGGGAACTCGTTGGTGGTGGAGTTGAAGGCCACCACGTTGCTGGCTGCCTGGGTGTCGACCAGTGCCGTGGCCGCGTGTGCCTCGAACTGCGCTTCGGTGTAGAGGGTGGCTTCGGTGTCGCGGGCAGCCGCCTGTTGGGGGTCCACGAATTCGGCCAGGCGGGGAACCAGTTGATCGCGGGTAACCACGGTGAAGCCGTGCAGGCCGCTTTCGTCCACTTCCTCGAGCAGGACGCCTTCGTCATGAAGGTAGCCGTAGAGCCAGCGCTTGCCGGTGGAGACGGTCCGTTCCACGGAGACCACGCTGCTGCCACTGCGGCGCAGGGTGAGGGCGCCGGTGATTTCTTCAGTAGCGTGCAGGCGCGAAGGCTCGGTTTCGCCCTCGAAGACCACGGGGTACACGAGTTCCTTGGCGAGCAGGCCGCGCAAGGCGATGGCGCACATCAGTTCCTTGCTCGCATCCTGGGCAGAAAGCCACGGAAGGGCAACCAGCTGTTCGTGCTGAACGCCGTCCAAGGCCACAACTTCTTCATCGGTCAACGTGGGCAAAGGCGCGCCGACTGCGCTAGCCGAGGCAAGGACCTTGGCTGCGGCCTCAATGTCCCGCTGGGTCCATTTCATGGTGCTGGTGGTCATCCGAATATCCCTCCGACAAAGTTTCCGACTGACTTGGCGGCGTCACTGACCCCGTCTGCCACCTTACTGCCTGCGTCCTTGACGAAGCCCGCCACCTCCTTTGCGCCGTCGGCGATGTAGCTGCCGGGGTTGCGGGCAAAGTTGCTGATGGAG
>NZ_JABMCX010000415.1 GCF_013179505.1 Paenarthrobacter sp. CM16
CAGGTGATGGTCCTTGGGCTCAATGAGGCCAATATTCTTCACCCCGTAACGCCCCAGTCGGGCCGCGAGCGAAACCCCGGCATTGCCCCCGCCGATGATGACTACATCGTGGTGGTGGGACACTGCGCTACTTCTTTTCCGTCAGCGCGGCGCCCTTGTGCGCCGCTCGTGCGCCGGTTTTGTCCGATTCCACCACATACTGCGGCTCGTCGTCAGTGGCCCGATGGGTGTTGCCGTCCAACACGAAGTCGCTGGTCTTCTTCTCCACGATTTTTCCGTGCGTCTTGCCTTGGGAGGTGTTCCACTCCACGTGGGTTCCCTTGCTCAGTGCCATGTCCGCTCCAATGTGTGGTTTCCAGCTCTGACGCCAAGCGCCGCTCCACAATAGTAAGCATGATGATCTTTTGGGCGTAACCCTTCCCTGTCATTCCCGGACGTGGTCCTTTGGCCCTGCTGTGGTGTCGGGGTTTTTGGTGTTGGCCTTTCTGGTGATGAGCCAGGTGATGAACCACAGCAGAACTCCAATGGCCATCAGCCCACCGGCCACCTGGTACTGGACGGGGTTCCTGCCCACCCACGGACCAGCGAGGAACGCACAGAGGACTGCGGCCACCAACGGCAACTGCCCGGGCGAGGTGAAGAACACTTTGCGGTTCGGATCCCTCTTGCGACGAAGCACCACACATGCCACGTTGACGACCGTAAAGACGCACAACAGCAGAAATGCGGTGGTCCCTGAAAGGTTGGCCACAATATTGCTGTCCGGATCAATGCTGACATACCAGATCAGTCCCAAGGCCAGAACGGTGGAAAAAGTGATGCCGGCCCACGGTGAACGGCGCCCGGGCAACACCTTGCCCAGAGCGCGGGGCAGGACATGCTGGCGGGCCATCCCATAAATCAGCCGGCTCGCCATCAGCATGTTGATCAAGGCCGTGTTGGCCACCGCAAACACCGCCAGGAACGGGAAGATCTTATCGATGGGGAAATCCGGGGAGCCTTTATGAACCACTTCAAGGAGTGCCGCCCCCTCGGATTCCCTGATCTCACCCAATTCTGCAGGAGACAACACACTCACTACGGACACCGCCACCAACATGTAGAGAAGCACTGCGATGCCGAGGCCCGTGAGCATGGTGCGGGGAAAGATGCGCTCCGGGTTCTTGGTCTCCTCCACCATGTTCACCGAGTCCTCAAAGCCCACCATGGCAAAGAAGGCTATGGACGTGGCAGCAGTAACGGCCAGGAACAACCCCTTGTCCTGGTAATCGGTAAAGACGGTGATTTCCTGAATGTTGCCGGTTCCCTGCGCCATGACGAAGAAACCGACGCCGATCACGATGCAGAGGGCCAGCACCTCTACAGAAGTCAGCACAACGTTGAACTTCACGCTTTCGCCCACTCCACGGAGGTTGATCACTGCCAGCAACACCATGAAAGCCATGGCCACCAGCGTGATCATGCCTTGGTCCGGTGCTCCCATCCACCCATTGACCTCCAAGCCTCCGAACAGGTTCTGGGCGAGGACATTGGCTGATGTTGACGCGCTGGTAATGCCTGAACAGACAACGGCGAACGCCACAAGGAATGTGACAAAGTGGATCCCGAATGCTTTATGCGTATAGAGGGCCGCGCCCGCCGCCTGGGGGTACTGCGTCACCAGCTCCAAGTAGGAAAAAGCCGTCAGCGTCGCGACGATGAACGCCAGGAGGAACGGCAGCCAGACGATGCCGCCAACTGTTCCGGCCATCGTTCCGGTGACCGCGTACACACCTGCCCCAAGTATGTCTCCCACAATGAACAGGAGCAGGAGCTTGGGTCCAAGAACGCGCTTGAGCTGCGGTTCTCCATCTGAAGGTGGTGCCTGGTAGACATCGTCGGATGTGGTGCTCATAGGGTGACCTCCACGGCGCATACACGGTCCCAGCCCGTGTTCGTGACCTGACGTAACCCACTGTGAGCCTGTCCTTTGGCTTTGGCAACACCTGTGGAATCGAACCCTGCCCTTCCTGGCGGAGGCCCACATGCAATAATCTTGGCCCACTGCCCTGTGCCAACTGCCCTGTGTCCACTGCCCACTGCCCTGTGGCTTTGCCGCATGGCAGGACACTGACCGTTCCGAAAGGACCTTCAATGCTGATCTGTGCAGCCTGCGCGGTGGAACGTACCGAACCCGTGCCGGAGCTTTGCCCCATCTGCACGGACGAACGGCAATATATCCCTGACGAAGAACAACGGTGGCTCACCCTCGACGCTCTCAGACAGGAGGGCCGGAAGATGTCTCTTCAGGAGAACGAGCCCGGGCTGATCGGGATCAGCACCGAACCCGGAGTTGGAATCGGCCAAACTTCCCAATTGGTGGTGACACCGAGGGGTTCACTGCTCTGGGACCCTGTGGGATACATCGACGACGCCGCGGTAAAGATGGTCCTTGACCAAGGCCCCGTGCTGGCGATTGCGGCCAGCCATCCGCACATGTTCGGTGTGCAGGTGGAATGGTCGCATCGCCT
Source organism: Paenarthrobacter sp. CM16 (assembly GCF_013179505.1). Taxonomy (GTDB): domain Bacteria; phylum Actinomycetota; class Actinomycetes; order Actinomycetales; family Micrococcaceae; genus Arthrobacter. The sequence goes on from NZ_JABMCX010000415.1 coordinate 2,511, forward strand.
TGGCGGCGTCCCTGTGCTGGTGGCTGAGGCAGACAAACAATGGCTGGGAGTAGATGATGCAAACATCGTGCATTGGTCAGGGACCCGGCAGATCACCGACGGGTTGGTGCTGCACCAGACCGGCGGCCACTTCCCCGGCAGCGCGGTGGCACATTGGGCGGCAGGAGCCAACGGCAATGGGGTTCTCCTGAGCGGGGACAGCGTCTTTCCCAACCCTGATCGGCGCTCCGTGTCCTTCATGCGCAGCTACCCGAACCGCCTGCCGCTCTCAGGGGCCGTGGTGTTGCGGATCGCAGCACAGCTGGATGCGCTGGAGTTCGACCGTATCTACGGAAATTTCAACAACGTCATAGCCTCAAGCGCCAAGGCCATCCTGCGCGATTCGGCCCGGAGGCACGCTGCCTGGGCACGCGGAGACTTCGATCACCTGACATGAAACGCCCCTAGGGAGCATTCCTCATCTTTTTCAGGTGCAGTCCCCGGCAGGGAATCGCGGCCGAGACCAAGTCCTTGCTGTGCTGGTGCTGCGGGTCAGTGAAGAATTTGTCGGTGTCGGTGAGTTCCACCAGGCGCCCTTGGTAGAGGACGGC
>NZ_JABMCX010000416.1 GCF_013179505.1 Paenarthrobacter sp. CM16
ACCCACAGCGCCGATGGTACTGCACCCGGGAGGGTGTGGGAGAGTAGGACACCGCCGGACAACCATTAAGGCAAGAGCCCCGACCCAAGGTCGGGGCTCTTCCCCTTTAACCACCACACCAGCCGGCCCTACCCCAAGCCAGCCCCTGCAGCCCTGAGCATTCCCAGGTAGTGGCCCACATCGCCGGCATCAACCACTCCGCTTCCGGCCGCACGCTCTCCGCTGGCCGGGGCCAGTGCCGTCAGGGCCCGGCTGATCATTGATGGTTCACGGAGTTCGCAGGCAGTTTTGGCCAGAATGCACCAAGTGGCTTCCAGTAGGAGATCCCGTGGCGGGTCCGGTACCTGGCGAAGTGCGGCTGCAGCGTTGGCTGCTTCACCGGATCGCAGGAGCAGTAGGGGGCGTACCCATGGCTCATAAGGACCGAAGTTTCCGTCGGTCAGTTCGTCGCCATCGCGCAGCTGTCGCGTGAATGACGCAAGGGCAACAATTCCCTCGCTGAAACCCGGCATCCCCTCAGGTGCAGGGGGTGCTGTGCCAGCTCCAAGGAAGGTCCAGCGGAACCACTGGGTGAAGACCGTTGCCAGGGGCCGCTCGTGACGAGCGGCCAGCTGGTCCACTGCAGTAGCTTCAAGAGCAGCGGACTCGATGTCGGACATAGCGCATAAGGCCTGCATCCGCATCAGGCGGCCGTTGATCTCAAAGGTGGGCGAATCGGCGTCGAACGCTGTTGTTATCAGTTGGCGGCCAAGATCCAGGCGGTGTTCAGCCAGGCCGGCGCGGGCGAAGCCCTGCATGAAGCTGGAGCTCAAGGCAAAGCAAAGGACGTGGCTGTCGCCCAACTTTCTGGCCAAGGCAACGGACTCGGCCGCTTCGCTCTGTCTGCTCCCTGTCCCGCGTGATTCCATGGCGATCGTCCCCAGGAGACGGGCCCGGATCCGGTCGCTGAGGTGAATGGTCGAAGCCAAGGCATTCTCAGCTGCGGCGATCACGGCCGCAGCAGCAGCGGGATCGTCTGCTCGTGTCCATATTCCGGGGACGTCGTAGCCCCCGATGATTCGCGCGGCGAGTTGGGGATCGTTGAGGTCGGCGGCAGCCTCAATGGCAGCGATGCGTTGGTGTCGGGATGTTTGAAGGTCGCCGGCGACCGCCAGACTGCCCAACACTGCGTTCGAGGCCTCCAGCCGGGCCCGGATGCCGCTGCTGGAATAGGCATTCGCTATCGGCGTCAGACTGTCGCCTTCGGGGCGGTTCAATTGCCGGTCCCTACGGAGGATTTGGGTCTCCAGGTCTATGAGGACGGGGCTGGGGTCCAGCCCGAGTTCCTTGGACAGCTGGCGGCGTGCCCGACGAAGCGCAGCAAGAGCGTCCGCCTGACGATGACTCCGGTAGAGGGCCAGTGCCAGCAGCCGCCACCCTTCTTCGCGCCATGGATTCGCTGCTACATGCGTTTCCAGAATGGCTGCCGCGTCGGTTGGCCGCCCGTTAGCCAGGCGGGCTTCTGCACATCGTTCGACGGCGGTCTGCCGCAGCCCGCTTAGCCGCGTGGCCTCCGGGATCGCCCATGGTCGATCGGCAAATTCTTGATAGGCATTTCCACTCCACTCAGCCAGGGCAGTCGACAAACGCGACTCGGCGTCGATGGGCGCTGCCTTACCTGCCAGTGCCACGGCCGTTTCAAAGCGCCAAGCGTCCACAGCGTCGGCATGGAGCCGTAACGCGTAGCCGTCACCCACCGTGACCAGAACGGAGGGCGGTGTCCGGGGCTTTCGATGCGGTTCAAGAATGCGCCGCAGCTCGCCAACAAAGGTTCGAATGGCTCCCACCGCCGCGGCCGGCGGCATGCCATCCCAAAGTTCTTCAGCCAAGGAAGCAGTGGAGATCGCCCGGCCCCGCAGGGCAACGAGGATCGCGATGATCTCCCGGTGCCTGCGTTTGGACAGTTCCAGCTGAGCCCCGTCAACCATCGCCATGATGGGGCCAAGAACTCGGATCTGCGGCATGCTCACCGGTCAATCGTAGCCACGGGCACCGACAAGGAAGGGCCAGCTGATTCGCCGCTGATTGGGAGACGAAACAGTAGGGGGATAAACCTGAAGAAGGAGACCCCATGACGTTGACATTGATACCTGAAGCTACCTATCACCGAGTCCCTGTGGCACCCCATGTGGAGCTGAATGTAGCAGTTGCCGGGAGCGGGCCCGCGGTCGTGCTTTTACATGGCTTTCCCCAGACGCATCTGATGTGGCGTCACGTCGCGGCCCAGCTGACGTCGGATCACACAGTCATTTGCCCCGATCTTCGCGGGTATGGCGCCAGTGACAAGCCAGTGGAGGCTGACGAAGGGACCTATTCGAAGCGCACCATGGCCGCCGATGTTGTTGCGTTGGCAACTGCGTTGGGCCATCCGCGCTTCGCCCTTGCCGGTCACGACCGCGGTGCGCTTGTTGCCCTCCGCGCCGGTTTGGACCACCCTGACGCTGTGACGCATCTTTTGTCCCTGGATGTCCTTCCGACCTTGGATATGTGGGATGTTCTCCAGGGCGTTGATGCCAAGGTGGCCTGGCATCTGTATCTGATGGCGCAGCCCGCCGGCATCCCGGAGCCCATGATCGAATCCACAGCCGAGTCCTTTTTTGCCTCGTTCCTGGATGGGTGGACCAAGGATCCCGAGGCGATCCCGGCGTCCTACAGGGAGGAGTACCTGAAGGCCTCGCGCGGGGCAGTGCCTTCGATCGTTGCTGACTACCGCGCTTCGGCCGGCATCGACGTGGTGCATGATTTAGCCGACAGAAAGCGTGGACGCACCTTGGAGATGCCCGTAACTGTGATGCAGCAGGATTGGGGAGCTGCGCTGGGCTACGATGCCGCCGCTCTCTGGAGCGCCTGGGCTCCTGACCTTCATCATGTGACGTTTGACGGCGGCCACTTCATGGCCGAAGAGAATCCCGGCGCCGTGATCGCTGCGTTGCGGGTGTTGGTGAGGCGTTAGGGGTTGGTGTTCGACGGCGGTTTGGTGGGGGTTTTGGGGGTGTGGGGGTGTGGTGTGGGGGTGGATTTGCGTTGGGGGTTGGGGGCGTGTATTGTT
>NZ_JABMCX010000417.1 GCF_013179505.1 Paenarthrobacter sp. CM16
GGCGCACTGCGAGGCAGTGGTCGATGCCGGCAAGGCCGCCGACGCGAAGGTGAATGGTTCGGCCAAGGCAGGGGCCGACGTCGACGCTTCTGTAACGTCCGACCTCCCGGCAACGCCGGCGGTACCGGCTGTCCCCGCGAAGCCTGCCGTCCCGGCCGCCCTTGAGCTGCCCGCCACCCCCGCAGTCCCGGCGACGCCTGCTGCTCCGGCACTCCCCTCGCAGGTTCCGAGCGAGGTTCCGGCGGACGTTCCGGCCGCTCCGGGAGCACCCCTGGATTCTGTCCGCTAAGCACGCAGCGGCTACGGTTTAACGGCGGGGTTCCTTGGCTTAGGGCAAGGAACCCCGCCCTCGTAACGCGGGATGGAGGCGTCCACGGGTGCTTGACCCTTTGGCTGACGAATATGTGCAGGCGGACCATGATGATCCCGCACTGCTCTTTACGGCTGCCTACAACAGCCTTTCCGGGCCGGTCTTCGGCTACCTCCGGGCCCGCGGCGTGGAGGACCCGGAAGCCGTCACCCAGGACGTCTTCCTGGCCCTTTACCCAAAGCTCGAAACCCTCCATGGCGGCCTCCAAGGCGCCAAAACCCTGGTGTTCGCCATTGCCCACGCCCGCATGGTGGACCATTACCGCAAACGAGAACGGACACCTGACTCCACGCCTTACGAATCGGAACTGGACTCACGACGAGCACCGTCGGCGGAAGAGCAAGCCTTCGGACGGGCCTCCGGTTTGGGCGTGACGGAACTCTTGACCGATCTCGCTGACGACTACCGGGAGGTCCTGGCATTGCGTGTCATTGCCGACCTTTCCGTGGAGGAAACGGCGGAGATCATGGGCAAATCCCAAGGTGCCGTGAAGCAGCTGCAGCGCCGGGCCTTGGGCGCACTGAAGAAACGTGCACAACAAACGAACGGCACATCATGAGCGAACACCTTCCGCCCCGCGGGCACAGCCACCAGCAGGCAGTGCACCAACAGGCAGTCGACCGTTTCCTGGCCGAATCCGGCCTGGAGGGCGACGCCGAACTGCGCACAGAACTGCTGGGACTTCGTTCGCTGGCCGATACTGCCCCCGTGCCGACCGAGGCAGTTCGTGCGCTCATGGTTCACGGCCAGGTTGCGGCCACCCAGCAGATCACGACGACGGCCGGTCCCGTTGCGTCGTCGGGCGCGCCAACGGCGGTACTCGCCAGGGTTGAAGACCCTGCACGTGCGGCTGACCCGGCCCGTGCGGGTGCCCTCCCTGCCGACGAACTTGCTGCGCGGCGGCGGGCAAAGCGGCGCACGGCCATTGCCGGCCTCGCCGTCGTGGTGTCCTTGGCCGGCGGTGCTACTGCTGCGGCTGCGTCCGACGGCGGAATCCCGGGTGCCTTCCAGCATCTGGGCGCAGCCATCGGCTCAGCGGTCTCGAAGCTCACTCCTGCGTCCGGCGACGCCCCCCGGCAGGGCGGCCCTGCCGGTTCAACGCCGGCGCCAACAGGTCCGGAGGCGCCCGCAGTTCCGGACCGCGGACAGCCGGCGCCTCCTGCCCCGAATCCTTCCGGGAACCCGGCTCCAGGGGATCATCGGCAACCCGGTGGGGGAGCCTCGCCCCACGCACCGCAGGATCCGTCACTCCGCGACCCCGGCAAGGGCGCTGTTCCCCAGCCAGCGGTCACTGTAACGCCGCCCGGGATGGGCCCCGCGACCATTGATCCGGCCAAGCTCCGCCCCTCTGGCGTACCCGTGCCGGCTCCCACCCGCGTGGTTCCCAGCCTCCCTGCGGATCCGGGCAACCCGAGCCTCCCTGCGAAGTGACACTTAACACCTATGTTTGGGGGGCAAAACATCAGTGTTAAGTGCAGTCTCGGCGCGGATTAAACCACGACGGCGGGGTGCGGCTTCGTGTGGAAGCCGAACCCCGCCGTCGTGCTTGGCGGTTGTGGTTACGCGGTAACCAGGCTGTGCCAGTCGTTGACGAGAGGCAGGTTGTGCGCCTCGGAAACGGAGTGGTGTGCCACGTGGCCTGCGGCGATGTTGAGGCCGGCAGCCAGTGCGGGGTCGCGGTCGAATGCGGCCTTGACGCCCAGGTTGGCCAGTGCCACGGCGTAGCGCAGGGTGACGTTGGTCAGTGCGTACGTGGAAGTGTTCGGAACGGCGCCAGGCATGTTGGCAACGCAGTAGAAGATCGAGTTGTGGACCTTGTACGTCGGTTCCTGGTGGGTGGTGGGGTGCGTGTCCTCGAAGCAGCCGCCCTGGTCCACGGCGATGTCCACCAGGACAGAGCCCGGCTTCATGCGGGCAACGAGCTCGTTGGTCACCAGCTTGGGAGCCTTGGCGCCCGGGATCAGGACGGAGCCGATCACGAGATCTGCGTCGATAACTGACTTCTCGATCTCGTAGGCGTTGGAGGCTACGGTCTTCAGGCGGCCCTGGTAGAGGGCGTCGAGTTCGCGCAGCCGGTTGATGTTGATGTCCATGATGGTGACATCGGCACCGAGGCCCAAGGCCATGGCGGCGGCGTTGGTGCCGGCAACACCTGCGCCGAGGACAACTACCTTGGCCGGGCGGACGCCGGGTACGCCGCCCAGGAGGACGCCCTTGCCGCCGGCGGGAGCCATCAGCGAGGAGGCTCCGACCACGACGGACAAGCGGCCTGCTACCTCGGACATCGGGGCGAGCAGCGGGAGGGTGCGGCCCTCCTGAACGGTCTCGTAAGCGATGGCCGTGACGCCGGAGTTGATGAGCTCTGCGGTGAGCTCCGGTTCTGCGGCGAGGTGCAGGTAGGTGAAGAGGATGAGGCCCTTGCGGAAGCGGTGGTACTCGGCCGCGATGGGTTCCTTGACCTTCATGACCATGTCCGCACGGCCCCAGACGTCGTCGGCTTCATTGACGATTTCAGCGCCGGCGATCGAGTATTCCTCGTCGGTGATACCCGAGCCCAGGCCTGCGCCGCGCTCAACCAGAACGGTGTGTCCGTGGGTGCGGAACTCGTGGACACCTGCGGCCGTGATGGCTACGCGGAATTCGTTGTTCTTGATTTCTTTGGGGACGCCGATGATCATCTGTGGGCTCCA
>NZ_JABMCX010000418.1 GCF_013179505.1 Paenarthrobacter sp. CM16
GACGGCTCCACCCGATGTCGATGCGCTCACCCTCAATAATGTCGGCATCCACCGCCTCGGCCAGGTAGGCGGCGACATCGCTGGCGAGCACGAACGTCAGGCGGGCATCTTCGGAACCCAGCCAAACGAAACGCCCCTTCGCGAAGGGATCTCCGCCCATCCCCACCGCCTGGTCAAAGAAAGCACCCGGGCGCAGGGCCACGAAGGGCACTCCGAGTTCCTCAAACTTATCCTCGGCCAGCTTCTTGTTCCAGAAGTGCGGAATCTGGGGTGTTTGGTCGCTGGTGACGATGCTGATCAGGACGAAGCGGGGCACCCCGGTATGCTTGGCGGCGACGGCCAGGTTGCTGTTCCCGAAGGTATCGATGGCCTTGGCGTTCTTGTCATTGCGCGTGTAGCCCGCCGCTGTGGAGATGGCCGCGGAAACACCGGTCATGGCGGCAATCAAAGAGGCCGCGTCCAACATGTCGCCGCGCGCGATCTCGACACCCTTCGCCTCAAGCTTGGACGCGTTGGATGCGGGCCGTACCAAGGCGCGGACCTTCTTCCCGCGCTTGAGAAGCTCATCCACCACTTGTCCACCCAGAAATCCCGTGGCGCCAACAACAAGGACAGGACGATCTTCAGCCACAGCTTCTCCTCAGGGGTTTGTTCCTAGGGTCAGTGGTAGCACGCCACCGGAACTGCGGGCTAGGGGGCACTTCGCCTCCACAGCAAAAGTGCAATCAGACGGTGATGACCACCTTCCCGCGGGCTTTACCGGCGTCGAGATATCGCATGGCCTCCGGGACCTCGGCCAACGGGTACGTCCGGTCGATCGCCGGGGTGATGGTTCCGGCCTCCAGGAGAGCTGCAAGATATTCCAGGTCCCCGGCGGTTTGAGTGCCCACGATCATGATGAGCCGCTGGCGAATGAAGGGGGAAAGCGTCACGGCCCGAAACTGGCGATCCAGGCCGCCTGTCCAGGACCCGCCCTCCTCACCACCGGTGATCACAGCCGTTCCCACGGGGGTGAGCGCCCGGCGAAGACTCGAGACCGAAGGGTTGCCTGCGATGTCGATGATGACGTCGTACTTGTCAGCGCCCCCGGCCAAGTCAGCACGGTTGGCCAATCCAATACGGTCAACGGAGTCCCGGGCCGTGTAGTCGATGACATGATCAGCGCCGAGGCCCCGCACCAGGTCCGCCTTGGCAGCACTGGCTACCCCGGTGATCTGCATCCCGGCTGCCTTGGCAAGCTGCACCGCGTAACTGCCCACACCACCGGAGGCGCCGGTGATCAGGACCTTAAGTTCCTTCAGCGCCGGGCCGGAAGCGGGATCAATGCCGCCGGCACGCAACGCGATCAAGGCGGTGCAGGCGGACACCGGGACCGCCGCGGCTTGCTCGAAGCTGATGCTGGCGGGTTTATGGGCGAGCTGGTTCTCCCGGGCAGCGGCGTATTCTGCGAAGGATCCCTTCCCGGACCCGAAAACGTGGTCACCCACGGCAAACCGCGTCACCTTCGACCCCACAGCTTCCACGGTGCCGGCGAGGTCCAGGCCGGGGACAGGGTTTCGGGGTGCTCGGAAGCCGTAAGCGAGCCGCAGTGCATATGGAAGACCCGTGGTGACATGCCAGGTCCCGCGGTCAAGCCCGGCAGCGCGGACCCTGACCAGGACCTCATTGTCTTTGATGGCCGGGCGAGGGACCTGGGCCTCATGCAGGACATCGGCGGGACCATACGCGTCCTGGACGATGGCCCGCATGAACGGACGCGGCATGGCTGACATGTTCTGACGTGATTCCTTGGCGTGCTGACCAGTGGTCATGGCCGGACCTTTCAGTGCTGGCGATGCTGGGGTTCTTGGGGATTCTTGCAGTTTTTTCGTACGCTGTACTAATGACGTTACCGTACACTGTACTAAACCGCTAGAGCTCCATCCCCGCCACCACCCGCACAACGACCCCAACGACCCCAACGACCACGGAGACCACGTGACCGCAGCACCCCAGCGCATACCCCTGAATCGGGAACGGGTCCTGGCGTGCGCCGTCGAGCTCGCCGACCAATCCGGGATCGCCGCGCTGACCATCCGGTCACTTGCCCGGACCATGGGTACTAAACCCATGTCCCTCTACTACTACGTAGCCAACAAGGACGAGATCCTGGATGGCATCGTGGACATGGTCTTCAGCGAAATCGAACTGCCGGCACCAGGGGGAAATTGGCGCGAGGAAATGCAGCGACGCGCCCGCGGAATGCGCTCAGCGCTCAGGCGCCACCCCTGGGCAGTGGGGCTGCTCGAAAGCCGCTCGGCCCCCGGACCGGCCACCCTCCGGCACCATGAAGCCACACTCTCCACGTTACGGGAAGCCGGCTTCTCCGTGCAGCAGACGGCCCACGCCTACGCCCTGCTGGACAGCTACATCTACGGATTTGCCGTCCAGGAAGCAGCACTCCCGTTCGAAGGCAGGGACACGGCAGCCGAAATCACCGAACCCATCATGGAGCGATTCAGCACCGGTGAGTATCCGCGCATGGTGGAGATCGCCGTCGAGCATGTCCTCAAACCCGGCTACGACTTTGGCGACGAGTTTGAGTTCGGCCTGGACCTGATCCTGGATGGCCTCAACCGGCTGAAAGCCGGACAGCAAGCCGGACAGCAATAGCCGCCTTTGGCTTTCAGGCGCGAGTCTCAGTGGAGGCGCCCGGTTCGAAGGGGTACGGTCAGGCATAGCTGACGACGCCTAGTAAGGGAGCTGACTTAATGGCCAGGATCGAGGACTACGCGATCATCGGGGACCTGAACACCGCCGCCCTGGTGGGGCGCAGCGGTTCCATCGACTGGATGTGCCTGCCGCGCTTCGATTCTCCCGCCTGCTTCGCCGCACTGCTGCACACTCCCGACGCCGGCCGCTGGTTGCTGGCCCCCGCCGGAACACCGGAGGGCGCCAACTGCACGCGACGCCAATACCGCGAGGACACCCTCATCCTGGAAACGGATTGGGAGGTGGAGGGCGGCTCCGTCCGGGTCATCGACTTCATG
>NZ_JABMCX010000419.1 GCF_013179505.1 Paenarthrobacter sp. CM16
CACCGGACTCCCAGAGGGTGGTGGGCGCGGCAGCCCGGACGGCCGGAATGACCTCCAGGGCGAAGCGTTCAAGGATCTCGAGCTGCTGCCCAAAGGGCAGCGTGGTGGGCAGGGAGACCGACTGTAGATCATGCTGGTACAGCGAGTGGTAGCTAAGGATTTTCTCGATCACCTGCTCCGGGCTGCCAACCAGCGCCGGCCCCTCGGCAACGGCGTGCTGGATGTCCCGGAAAGGTGAGTTGTTGCCTGGGACGTTCCGGCCGGCGGTCAGTCCTTCGTAGACGGGCCCGTACTGGCGGATGGCTTCCTGGGTGGTGTCCGCAATGAAGACACCACCTGCTCCACTGCCCGATCCCAGATACTGGTGCCGGGGATCGTGCCCGTGGCGCTCATACTCTTCGCGGTAGTGGTCGATCAGGACCTTGTAGTTCTCCCGGGGTTGGATGGCGTTGGCGGTGAACAGCGGATCTCCCCACTTAGCGGCGAGCGCAGCGGATGTGAGGGTTGTAGCCGAGCCGTGCCAAATCCGGGGTGAGCCCGCAAAGGGGCGTGGCGTCGTCGTGGTTGGTTCGGTGAGCGCGGACCGGAAGCGGCCTGACCAAGTGACGCTTTCCTTGCGCCAGAGCGCACGCAGCAGGCCGTACTTTTCGGCCAGCAGGTCCCATTGATCGTCCAGCGACAGCCCAAAAAGCGGGTACTGCAGCACTTCATTGCCCTTGCCGATCACCAGTTCCAGGCGGCCGCGGCTCAGCTGGTCGATGGTGGCGTAGTCCTCGGCCACGCGCACCGGGTCCAGCACGGAGAGCACGGTGACCCCGGTTTGGAGGCGGATGCGGCTGGTGACCGCGGCAATGGCGGCGAGGACCGTCGTCGGGGATGAAGAGACAAACTCGCCGGCGTGGCGTTCACCCACGGAGAAGCTGTCGAAGCCGAGCTCCTCCGCCCGGCGGGCTGTCTTCACTACCTGGTTCAGGCGGTCGGCAGTGGAAACAATCTCCCCCGTCACCGGGTTTTTCAGGTGGGGAATGATGTCCAGGACCTGGAACTTCATTTGGTGGTCCCCGCCGGCGTAACAAAGGTGGCTTCGGTGACGGTCTTGGATTCGGGGAGGGCTTCCTCGGACAGGCCCCAGCGTTCAAGGACCTTGCCGTAGGAGCCCTCCTTGATGGTGGAGTTCAAGGCATCGGTGATGGCCGGGGCCAGTCCGTTGCCCTTCAGGGTGGTGGCGGCAACGAGAGTCTCTGCGGGCCAGCCGGCGTTGACCTTGCCCACAACCTTGAGGTCGTCACGGGTGTTCTCGCGATACGTCACCGACGGGTACGGTCCCAGGTTCAGGTCCGTGCGGCCAGAGGAGAGCGCCAGGATGGTGTCTGCGTCCGAGGAGTAGTACTGCAACGTGGCCGGGGCCTTCCCCTTGTCCTCAAGCTCCTTGTTCCAAGCCAGCAGGATCTTCTCCTGGTTGGTGCCTGAGCCCACGGAAATCTTCAGGCCGGAAATGTCATCCGAGCCCTTGATGTCGTAGCTGGAGCTCTTCTTCGCTTCGAACCCCATGTACGCGGCGCGGTAGGTGGAGAAGTCGAACAGCTTCACGCGGGCTGCGTTGATCCCCACGTTGGAGAAGACGGCTTCGAAGTCACCGGACTGGGTCTTGAGCGGCCAGTTCTCCCACGACGTCACCTGGAGGTCCAACTCCAAGCCGAGCTTGTCGGCCACCAGTTGGGCGATGTCCACCTCCACACCGATCGGCGTCTTGTCATCGGTGGCGTGGAAGGACAGCGGAATGGAACCGGCGGTGGTGGCCACGGTCAGCTTGCCGTCCTTGGCAATCGCTGCGGGGACAGCGGCGGAGGCAGCGCCGTCTTTCTCGCCGCGGATCCGGTTCTGGTCCACGGACGTGTTGTAGACCACGCCATTCTTGGCAGCCTCGGACTCCGGCTTGGCTGCCGACGCTCCAGGATCGGAGCACCCGGCCAGCACTGGAAGCACGACGGCGGGAAGTATGGGCGCCTCGATGACGTTTTCCAAGGCGGTGAGGTGCGGGAACAGGTTGAAGCTCTGGAACACCATGCCAATGTGGGTGCGTTGCTTGAGAATGTCCTTCTCCCGCAGTTCGTGGAGCTTGTTGCCACGGACTTCGTAGCCCACCAGCTCGCCGTCGATGGTGATGTAACCGCCGTCGACCTTTTCCAAGTGGTTGATGGTGCGCAGCAAGGTGGACTTGCCGGAGCCGGAAGGACCCACGATCACCGCAACGCCACCCGGCGGGACGGACAAGGAAACTCCTTTGAGGACTTCCGTGGTGCCGAAGGACTTCCGGACGTTGGTGATGTCCACCTGGCCGCGGGTCACAGCGGGTGTGGCGTTCGGCGTCGTCGTGCGCTTTCCGCCCTGCGAAGGCGACGGTGAAGCCGGCTCCTTGGCCGGCGTCGCTTCAGCGAGGTGGGCGGCAGCAGCCGCTTCGGAGGAAGAGAAGACGGTGGTCATCGGGATTCCTTCGTGGGAGAGGCGGCACCGTGGGTGGTGAAGAACTTCCGGGCCTTCTGCAACGGCGTGAGCGGCAGGGTACGCAGGGCACCCTTGGAGAAGTGGCGTTCGATGTAGTACTGGAAAACGCTCAGGACCGAGGTGATGACCACGTACCAAAGCGTGGCCACCAGGAGCAGCGGCAGCACCTGCTGGGTGCGGTTGTAGATGACCTGGACCGTGTAGAAGAGCTCGGAGTAGGCCAGGACGTAAACAATCGAGGTGCCCTTGACCAGGCCGATGATCTCGTTGAAGGCGTTGGGCAGGATGGCGCGCATCGCCTGTGGAAGCACAATCCTGGTGGACCGCTTCCACGCCGGGATGCCCAAGGCAGAGGCTGCTTCGAGCTGGCCCTGGTCCACTGAGAGAATGCCGCCGCGAATGATTTCCGCGGAGTAGGCGGCCTGGTTCAGCGTCAGGCCCAGGACTGCGGCGGCGAACTGGCTGATGAGCGTGGTGGTCTGGGCTTCGAAAAAGCGGACGTCCGTGAAGGGG
>NZ_JABMCX010000042.1:0-14828 GCF_013179505.1 Paenarthrobacter sp. CM16
TGGATCAAGGACCTCGACGCCGGTGACGGAACGGCCGCGGACCCAACGCGCCAGGCCGCGCCGGACTACCTCTACCTCGGGAAGTTCAGGCATGGAGGTTCAAGACGAAGCAGGGCCGGTAGGAGCCGGATCCAAGGCGGTCAGAGCACGCCAGGCATCAGCGGCGGCTTCCTGCTCCGCTTCCTTCTTCGAATGGCCCGAGCCGCGTCCATAAGGTGTCCCGCCAATGTTCAATACCGCTTCGAAGGTACGGGCATGATCCGGACCGGAGCCTTCCACGGCATAGTGGATGGCTCCCAGTTGCCGGCTGGCGGTCAGTTCCTGGATGCTGGTCTTCCAGTCGGTCCCGGCGCCCAGGGCTCCTGCGTCCTTGAGGAGCGGACCCACAAGACGCATGACCAATTGACGCGCAGTCTCCATGTCGTTGGACAAGTAGGTGGCGCCGATCAATGCCTCCATGGTGTCGGCCAGAATGGAGGCTTTGTTCTTACCGTCGGTCAGTTTCTCGCCTTGACCCAGGTAGATGAACTCGCCAACGCCGATTTCCCGGCCGATCCCGGCCAGCGCACGCGTACTGACGACGGCGGATCGCCGCTTGGCGAGTTCGCCTTCTGGCAGCGTGGGGTTCTCACGGTAGAGAGAATCGGTGACGGAGAAGCCCAGAATGGAGTCGCCGAGGAACTCGAGTCGCTCGTTGGTGGGAATCCCGCCGTTCTCATACGCGTATGAGCGATGTGTCAGAGCAAGACGAAGCGTCTCGGTGTCAATTGAGACACCGAGACGCTTCAGAAGCTCTTCAGTTGAAGACATCCTTAGTCAGCCTGTACGGCAGATTAGGCGTCTGCGACCTTGCGGCCCTTGTATTCAAGGAACAGCGCGGTGCCGGCAGAGTCAGTAACGACCTTTGCCTGGTGCGGCAGGCTGTAGGTAACCTGACCGTTTTCGATGGTCTTGACCAAGTTGGGGGCAGTTGCCTTCCACTGGGCACGGCGGGCGCGTGTATTTGCGCGAGACATTTTCCGCTTGGGAACAGCCACGGCTATCTCATTTCTCTCTTAGACGAACACTTACTAATCGGTTTGCCGGTCAGTCTTAGCCAGATCAGCTAGGGCAGCCCAGCGAGGGTCAATGACCTCGTGGTGGTGCCCCGGCTCGTCTTCCAGGCGCGCTCCACATTCGGAGCACAGACCCTGGCAGTCTTCCCGGCACACCGGCTGGAACGGCAGCATAGTGACAACTGCGTCCCGCAACACCGGCTCAAGATCGATTAGATCGTACTCGACTCGACGTTGCTCTTCATCGTCTTCTCCGCCCGAAAGCTCTACGCCTTCATAGAAGAAAAGTTCTTGCACATTGACTTCAAGGTCATACGCAAGGGGATCCAGGCATCGGCCGCACTCGCCGGTTACTTCGACGATTACGGTGCCGGATACCAGAATTCCTTCGTGTACGGCCTCAAGGCGAAGATCCAGCTCGATATCCGAGCCTTCCTTCACACCAATGAGCGCCACACCAAGGTCACTTGGCGCAGGTACATGCTCGTTGAGTGTCCGCATGGTCCCTGGACTGCGTCCAAGGTCCTTGACTACCAGCGCCAAGGGCGAACTTGCATCTCGCTTAATGAGAACTCCTGTAGAACATATGACCGACGTACCATCTTAGCCTGATCACGCTTGAGGACTCAAACCGACGCCGGGCGCGCACGAATGCACGGTGGTTTCAGCTTGGGGCACTCCGCGAAAGGGCGCGAGGTACCCATCAAGCCTACCCTTTGCGCGGGTGTTCCGTTGCAGGCTCGCCAGCGAGGAGCCGTTTCAGCACGGATTTGGGGACAAAGTCAGAGATATCCCCGCCCAGCACGTTCACTTCCTTGATGAGCGTGGAGGACAAATGGACGTAGTGAGCTTCGGCAGGAAGGAACACGGTTTCGACGCCGGCCAACTGGCGGTTCATGGTGGCCATGGGGAGTTCGTAATCGAAATCAGACGATGAGCGAAGGCCTTTGACAATGGCAGATACTCCCCTATGCCGGCAGTAGTCGGCCAGAAGCCCCTCACCCATGGGCTCAACAATGATTCCACGAAGGGATGCCAGCGTTTCGCGGGCCATTTCCATCCGGTCTTCCAGGCCGAACCGGTACTTCTTGGCGTAGTTGGTGGACACGGCCACAATGACTTCGTCAAACAGGCCGGCGGCCCTGGCAATGACTTCGAGATGTCCATTGTGGATAGGGTCAAAGGATCCGGGGCATACCGCTCGTCTCATGAGACGAACCTACCCCATAGCTTCGCCGGGATACCATGGCACACATGGCATCCGCAGGCACCAGACCCTCCCTTGATACGAGCGCCGGGACCATTCCGGACACCACCCCGGCACCTTGGCAGCGGGCTGCGACAGGGGCCAACCTCCTCTCACCGGAAGGAGGGCTGGGAGTGACCATCTTTGAGGAAATGACCACCCTCGCTGTCTCCACCGGGGCCATCAACCTTGGCCAGGGTTTTCCGGACGAAGACGGGCCCGATGAGATCAAGAGGGCAGCCCGGTCGGCCATTGCATCCGGGGCCAACCAGTACGCACCCGGCAAAGGCCTTCCCGTCCTGAGGGAAGCCATCACGGCACACCAGCAGCGCTTTTACGGCCTGACCCCTGACCCCGAGACCGAAGTGCTTGTCACCACCGGAGCAACGGAGGCCATCGCGGCAACACTGCTCGCTTTCATCCAGCCGGGTGACGAAGTCCTGACTTTCGAACCCTTCTATGACTCCTACGGCGCCATCATCGGACTGGCAGGTGCCACCCACGTTACTGCGCCCTTGCAGGCCCCGGATTTCCTCCCGGACCTGTCAGCCCTTGAAAGTGCGTTCAGTCACCGAACCCGCATGGTGCTCCTGAACAATCCGCACAATCCCACCGGCGCTGTCTTTCCCCGTCCGGTCCTGGCCAAGATTGTGGAGCTTGCCATCAAGTACGACGCCCTCATTGTCAGTGACGAGGTTTACGAACACTTGACCTTCGGTGTGGACCACATCCCTGTCACGTCCCTTCCGGGAGCAGCGGAACGGACCATCACCATTTCCTCGGCCGGTAAGACCTTTTCCTTCACGGGCTGGAAAATCGGTTGGCTCAGCGGCCCGGACCACTTGGTCTCTGCCGTGCGTACAGTGAAACAGTTCCTGACCTACAGTTCGGGCACGCCCTTCCAAGGCGCCATTGCTGTTGGCCTTGGCCTTCCCGACGAGTTCTACACAGGTATTGCCACTACCCTGCAGCACAAACGCGACATTCTGGCCGAAGGACTGGGTGCGGCAGGGTTCGGCGTGTACAGCCCCAGCGGCACCTACTTCATCAATGTGGACACGGCTCCCTTGGGCATCCGCGATTCCGTGGACCTGGCGCGGCGCCTCCCGGCACTGGTAGGAGTCGCGGCAATTCCGGTACCGGTCTTCTGTCATCCTGAAGGAGCCGAGCGCACCCGCAGCCTGCTGCGCTTCGCCTTCTGCAAGAAGACATCAGTCCTTGAAGAAGCGGCAGAACGCCTCGCCTCACTCAAGGACCGGCTCTGAGTACCGCCGGCCCCGGACACCACGCCTCCCGCTATCTCCGGACCACAGGACAGCACGCCACCATAGACGCAGACACCCTCATTGAGGGCAGCTTCATCCTCAGCATCGGCGGGGCCGAGCAATCCCACGTCAACCTCGCAGATCCTCGGGAGATTTTTTATGAATACCTGCGCAGGATCGGCCATGTGGTGGATTTGGCCGCCGGGCCCGGGGAACCGATCCGAGCCCTGCACCTGGGCGCGGGGGCGCTGACCCTGGCCCGCTACATCCAGGCAACACGTCCCGGTTCGGGGCAGTACGCCGTGGAGCTGGAACGTGAACTCCTGGATTTCGTCCTCCACAAGCTGCCCATGCCCCAGGGCACTCTGTTGAGTACCCATATTGGCGACGCACGCGACGCCTTGGCGGAGTTGGGCACGGAGGCCGCATTCGACGTCGTGATTCTCGACATCTTCTCCGGGCCGGAAGCGCCGGCCCACATCGCATGCCGGGAGTTCTACGAAGAAGCTGCGGCTCGATTGGGTCCCGAGGGGGTACTGATCGTCAATGTGGGAGACGAACCGGCGCTGACGCTGGTGCGAAGCCAGGTGTCCGCCCTGCGGGAAGCCATGCCGGACGTCGCTGCGGTCGCAGAAACCGGCATGTTTGAGGGCCGGTATCCCGGGAATATTATCCTGGTGGGCACACGCAGCAAATGGTCCCCGGAATGGACAAAGGAATTACTGGCCCGCGGGCCGCATCCTGCCGCAGTTCTCACCGGAATGGACCTGGACCGGATTGCCGCCCAGGGGTCCGGTTCCACCCGCTAAGCCGGTTCGGCGAACCACAGTTTGGTCTCACCGTACTTTTTGTCGGCGAAGCATTCCATGGTCCCGGGCCATTCCGGCTCGGGACTCCGCGAACTCCGCTCTACAACCACCACGGCCCCCTCATCCAGATGTGTCGCCAGCTTCGTCAACACAGCGCTCAGGGCCGGCTCGTCCAGAGGGTACGGCGGATCAAGGAAGACCAGGTCCCACAGCACGCCCTCACGGGTCCGCTCCAGGAACGACTCCACCTTGGAGCGGTGGACTGAAACTCTTTTTCCGCCCAGCAATTGGTTCAACAAATCAGCATTGCGTTGGCAGACGTCGCTCGCCTTGGCATCAAACTCCACCAGATCCACGCTGCGGGCACCACGGCTGGCGCTCTCAATGCCTAAGGCTCCCGAGCCCGCATACAGGTCAAGAACCCGGGCATCGTCAATGACCGCCAAGGATTCCAGCCTGGAGAAAAGGGCTTCCTTGACGCGGTCGGTAGTGGGCCGCGTAGCGGTTCCGGGGACGCTGGTCAGCGGGTTCCCACCACCAACTCCGGCAATGATCCGGCTCACAGGATTGCTCCGGATGCCGACGCGCCTCGAGGGCCGCCTGGGTTTCTAACCGCGTTCAAGGAACGCCTCCTTCTCGGGGTTCAGGTACTGATCGATTGCTGCGGCCAGTCCCGGCTGATGCAGGAGCGTGGGATCCTCTGCAACCAGGCCCTGGGCATCCGTGCGTGCGCGGGCAATGATGTCTTCATGGTCCAGGACCCTGAGCAACTTCAGCGTTGAGCGCCCCCCGGATTGGGAAGCCCCGAGGATGTCCCCTTCACGTCGAAGCTTCAAATCTTCCTGGGACAGCTCAAACCCATCAGTGGTCGATGCCACAGCCTCAAGGCGTCGGCGGCTCGGATGGCCAGGCTCCAAAGTGGTCACCAACAAGCACGTTCCCGGCAAACCACCCCGACCTACCCGGCCGCGGAGCTGGTGAAGTTGGGAAATTCCAAAACGGTCGGCGTCCAGAATCACCATCAAGGTGGCGTTGTGGACATCCACACCCACCTCAATAACGGTGGTGGAAACCAGCACCTTGACCTCGTTGGCAGCAAAGGACGCCATGGTCTCCGATTTAAGCTGCGGGTCCTGCCGGCCATGAAGGGGTGCCACCGGGACACCAGCCAGCGCCGGCTCCTGCAGAAGGCTCTCGACGACGGCAGTCACCGATGCCAACTCCCGCGCCGATCCTTCGTCCGCGAGTTCGGCGTCGCTGGGTTCCGCTTCTCCCGGGCTGAAGTCGCCGTCGTCGTCCGTTCCGATTTTGGGGCACACGACGTACACCTGATGGCCTGAGTCAACCTCTTCACGCGATCGCTTCCAGATGCGGTCCACCCAACCGGGGTTTTCCACCAGGCCCACAACATGCGTGGAGATGGGAGCCCGACCAGCCGGAAGCTCATCCAGGATGGAGGTTTCAAGGTCGCCGAACACCGTCATGGCCACCGTGCGGGGAATGGGGGTTGCCGTCATTACCAGCAGGTGCGGCGGCCGCTGCGCCTTGGCCCGGAGGGCGTCACGCTGCTCGACGCCAAAACGGTGTTGCTCGTCCACCACAATCAGGCCAAGGTCCTGGAAGCTGGTCCTATCACTGAGCAAGGCGTGGGTGCCGATGACGATTCCGGCGTTTCCCGAGGCAGCGTCCAGCATGGCCTGCTTGCGGGCCGCCGTGGGCATGGAACCCGTCAGCAAGGTCACGTGGACCGACTCCTGCCCCGAATCTCCACCGAGCATTCCGGCCCCGCCAAAGACATGGTCACGTGCCAACGAACCCAAAGTCCGGCGGATCGAGTGGAAGTGCTGCGCCGCCAGGACTTCAGTAGGCGCCAACAGCGCGGCCTGGCCTCCGGCATCCACCACCTGCAACATGGCCCTGAGGGCAACAATGGTCTTGCCGGAACCCACTTCGCCCTGCAACAGCCGGTTCATGGGCGTATCCCGGGCCAGTTCTTCAGCAAGCGTCTTCCCGACGGCGGATTGGCCGGCCGTCAGTGTGAACGGCAGGTTTTGGTCAAAGCTGCGGAGCAATCCGTCGGGACGGGCACGGCGGGCGGTGGCCTCCTCTGCCGCAAGCTGAGCTCGCCGCCTGGCCAAGGCAGTCTGCAGCACCAATGCTTCCTGGTACCGAAAACGATCCTGTGCGCGTTGCCAATCCTTCGCTGTCTCCGGCGAATGGATCAGCCGGTAGGCCTCAGCTACGCTGGGGAACCCGTCCCTGCGGACAATGCTTGCGGGAAGTGGGTCTTCCAGGGCTTCAAGCTCCATGGTCTGGAGCAAGGCGGTGATCACCTTATGGATGGACCAGCTGGTGAGTTTAGCGGTGGCCGGATAAACCGGGATGGGCATGGCGGCGAGCTTCTCCGGGTCGAGGGAGCCTTCAGCTTCCGGGTCCTCATCCAGCAGCAGGAAGTCCGGGTTGGTCAGGCCAAGCGCACCGCCATAACGGGTGACCTTTCCGGAGAACATGGCCCGCCTGCCTGGCTGAAGTTCCGCTTTGGCCCTGAAGCCGTTGAAGAAACTGACTTTCAGGGCGCCTTGAACCCCGTTTCCACCGGCCTCGTCGGTTACCACTACATCAGTAATGGATCCGCGCCGGGCCCGCATCTGGCGGGTGGTGTTGGACAACACCCGTGCAATCAGGGTGACTTCTTCATCCAGCGGAAGATCGCTGATGGGCGTCAGCTCGCCACGGCTCAAATACCGGCGCGGGAAGTAGTTCAGCAACGCACCTGTGGTTTTGAGGCCCAAGTGCTTTTCAATGACTGCTGCGGACCTCTTGCCGATTCTGCGCTCGAGGGGTAGTTCCAGTTCAGTAATCATGCCGTGACTGGCCTGTAACGCTGGGCTCTTGCGGGCGCCCATGAGCACCCGGCTTGCCGCTATCTGCACTGTCGCCATCTGCACCGCCGCCATCCGCACTGGGCAAGGCCAACTGGCTGACTGCGATGTCCGTAGGCTCGCCCAGTGAACGAATCAGTGCCACTGCGGGATCGGGATCCGGAACGTGGACGTGGACCCTCCACCGGTAGCTCGCTTCAACCGTTGATTCGTCGTCATCGTCCTGCCCCGGGGCAGCACCCACTTGGCTCATGATGACCGAATCACCCATCTCATCAAGGCGCTGCCTCAGGATGGCTGCGTTCAACGGGGACAAGTTGATGGTGCACATTACTTCCACGCCGTCATCGGCAGGCATGCGCTCATGAATGTGCGGGTCCTGGAGCTTATAGCCGTGGAGCCCGTCCAGAAGCTCGTCTTGGAGTTCTTCACCCAGGACCGCAGAACGCAGGCAGTCCAGGATCAGCAGCATTCCCACGCCTCCGGCGTCCACCACATGGGCTTCCTGGAGTTGGGCCAGTTCGCCCTCGGTTCGGACCACTGCCTGGTAGGCAGCCTCCACAATGGCGTCAAGTGCAAGGCCCAGGGCATGGTTGCTGTCGTCGGAGTTTTGGGAAGCATCCACAGCCTGCGCAGCGTCCGAGGCCGCTTCCAGAACCGAAAGCATGGTTCCTGCCACCGGCTCACTCAACGCGGACCAGGCCCGGATCTGGGCCCTGTTCAACGCCGTGGCAAGCAGCGGGGCACTCAGGCGCGATTTACCGGCCAATGGCTCGGCAACGGCACACAGGAAGACTGCGAACAGAGTGCCCGAATTACCCCGTGCCTGTTCCATGGCCGCTTGTCCGGCGCGGGATAAAACCGCGCCGACGTCGTTACCCGTTTCGGTAATATCCGGCGTGGTGCCATCAAGGGCGGACACCGCTGCACGGACCGTGAGGTACAGGTTGGTGCCGGTATCGCCATCGGCTACCGGGAAGATGTTAATCGCGTTCAGGCGATCACTGTGGTTGCCAAGGACCACCTCCGCCTTGCCTAGCCAACGTTTCATGGCGTGCGCATTCGCGGCGATCTTAGTCTGCAAAGTGATCCCATCCAACGGTGTCAGCAGCTTGCCCGGCGATCCGGACGCCGCTGCCTGGTGGCTCGACAACGGCTTGAACTGAGCCTATCGCAGTGAACCCCTGCGGCAGCTGAATTCCTGCCGGGAAGGTGGCCAGCAATCCGTGGTCCTCTCCCCCACCCAGGACCCAAGACATTGCGTCCCGGCCCAGGAAAACGGCAGCGGGTTCCAGCGGCAGAGCATTGGCCTTCAAGGCCACAGGGTCGAAGTCAAGGGCAACCTGGCTGGCCGCAGCAAGCCTGCTGCCATCCCGAAGCAGGCCATCGGAAATATCCATCATGGCAGTTGCGCCTGCCCTCGCAGCCAAGGGCCCTGCAGCCAAAGGGGGTTCCGGGCGGCACTGGCTTTCCACCAACGCCCGCTGTTCCTCGTTCAGGCTGTCCATGGGAAATGTGCTTTCCAACAACGCCCAACCGGCAGCGGCCCTTCCCAAGGTCCCTGCAACAGCCACCACGTCTCCGGGCCTGGCTCCGGAACGCAGCACGGGCGCCACGCCACTGAGGGTTCCGACGACGGCCACCGTCACCGCCAGCTCGCGACCCCTTCCGAGGTCTCCACCCGCCACAGAACAGTCAGGGGCACCCAATCCGATAATTGCCGCCGTCAGGCCGTCGGCGAAGTCTTCGACCCACCTGACGGGAGTTTCCGGTGGCATGGTAAGGCTGACAACCAGGGAGGTGGCGCTGCCGCCCATCGCATTGATGTCGCTGAGATTTTGCGCCGCAGCCTTCCACCCGACGTCGTATCCGGTAGTCCGGTAGCCGTTGTTCCACTCCAACCTGAAGTCCTGGTCCTGGGTTTGGGTGTCGATGGAGATCAAGGTGCGCCCGTCCGGCGCGGCCACCAGGGCGGCATCGTCTCCCGGGCCCAGCAAGATGCCGGGGCTGTGGTTCAGGCGCGGAAAGATCCGGGCAAGGAGCTCGGATTCCGAAAGGTCTTGGACGGTTATTTGTTCTGCGGGCACGGCTCTACGCTATCGCGATCCACTGACAGAATAATGCCGCGCAGCTGCCCCGAAGTGCCGGCGGACATGTGACCGGGAATACGCGGATCCGTTGGGCCGCCCGTGCGGGATAGGCTGGATGGATGCACCGAAAGACCCTCCGCCGGATAGCCCTGACTGTTTCCATGGCCTCTGCGTCCGTCCTCGCTTTGTCGGCATGTTCCCCTGCCGTTGATGTCACGGCCGCGGCCGACGCTGCCAACCCGGCCTGCGCTCCGATGATGGTTGCTTTGCCTGACCGGATCGGCGATGCCTCGCTGCGCAAGACCAACAGCCAGGCCACGGCAGCATGGGGTGAGCCGTCGCAGGTCATTCTCCGATGTGGAGTGAATGTTCCCGGGCCCACCACGGACCGCTGCGTGAGCGTCAATGACATCGATTGGGTCATCAAGGAAGGCGATCCCGTTTACACGCTCACCACGTTTGGCCGGGAACCTGCCACTGAGATCCTGATCGATCCGGTCAAACTTGAAGCCGCTAACATCAGCTCCGCAACTGTGCTCACTGAACTCGCAGCCGCAGTCGGCAAGATCAAGGCCACCGGCAAGTGCGTGGGCCAGGAAGACCTGCAGAACCTGCCGTCCGGCAAGTAGCCCTGCAAGTTGTACCGGCCCACGGGCCGCCCGTCAGCGCAGGCCGGTTTTCCGGGTCAAGGCCAGATGAATAAGTTCATCGATCAGCTCGCCATAAGACAGGCCTGATGCCGCCCACATTTGCGGGTACATGCTTTTTGGTGTGAAACCGGGCATGGTGTTGATCTCGTTGATGACCAGTTCGCCTGCGGGGGTGTAGAAAAAGTCCACGCGGCTCAGGCCCTCGGCTCCGACGGCATCGAAAGCCACGGCAGCCAGATCGCGGACCCGGCTGATGGCTTCTTCCGGCATATCGGCCGGGCAGCTCAGAGCGGCCGCACCATCTTCAACGTATTTGGCGGCAAAGTCATAAAACTGGTGCTCCCCGGCTGCTACCGCAATTTCACCGGGCATTGAGGTGCGGGGCGCGTCGGTGCCACGTCCCTGAAGGACGGCGCATTCAATCTCGCGGCCCACAATGCCGGCTTCGATCACCAGCTTGAGATCGTGCCGCCGGGCTTCTTCTATTGCCGCATCCAGCCCCTCCAGGGAATCCACTTTGGAGATACCCATGGACGAACCGGCGCGGGCGGGCTTGACGAACACAGGGAACCCGAGCTTGTCCACGCGCTTTCGGACAGCCTCGGCATCTGTCAGCCATTCGCGATCAGTCACTGCGATGTAGGGTCCAACGCTGAGGCCGGCAGCCTCGAACACCACCTTCATGAAATGCTTGTCCATCCCCACCGCGGAGGCCAGGACGCCGGCACCTACATAGCGGGTGTCGGAGAGTTCCAGGAGGCCTTGGATGGTTCCGTCCTCACCCCACGGACCATGAAGCAGCGGGAACACCACATCCACGGATCCCAGCTCCTGCGGAACGGCGTTGGGCTCGGTCACGATCAGCTGGTGTTCGCCACCCACTTCGGCCAAGGTAACGGTCTTTCCCGATGGCGCCACTTCGGGAAGCGCTGCCGAGCTCAAGGACCATTCGCTGGTGTCGCCCGAAGCCAGGACCCATTGCCCCGATTTTGCGATGCCAATGGGAATGACCTCGTACTTGTTCTTGTCGATGGCTCCCATGACGCCTGCGGCTGTGACGCAACTGACGGCATGTTCGCTGGAGCGCCCGCCGAAAAGAACAGCTACTCGGGGACGGTTCGTCGCGGGGGTGGAGTGATCAATCACCATCAGTAGTCGCCTTCGGACTTCAGTGCCCGGGCCAGCAAACGCGGTCCCAGGTCATCTACGGACATTCTGCCTTCCAGCACCGCTACCACGGCTGCCGTAATGGGCATTTCAACGTTCAATTTGCCGGCCAGCTCGTGCACGGCGGCGCCGGACTTAATGCCTTCGGCGGTCTGCGTCATTTGTTCTGCGACCTCTTCCAGGCTGAGTCCCTCGCCGAGCAGGCGGCCCGCGGTGTGATTGCGCGACAACGCCGATGAACAGGTGGCCACAAGGTCGCCCAGGCCGGCCAGGCCGGCCATGGTCTGGGCTTCACCGCCGAGGGCCAGGGCGAGCCGCGAGGTCTCGGCAAGTCCCCGGGTAATGACCGAGGCCTTGGTGTTGTCGCCCATCTGCCGGCCTTCGCAGATGCCCACAGCAAGGGCGATGACGTTCTTGACGATCCCGCCGATTTCCACACCCACAACATCCGTGCTGGTGTATGGCCGGAAATAGGGTGCCGTGCAGGACAGAGCAATGGCAGCGGCGGTATCGGCGTCGCTGCAAGCAACCACAGAGGCCGTGGGTTGCTCCCTGGCAATCTCCATCGCCAGATTGGGACCGGAAACCACTGCTACCCGGGATGCGGGAAGGCCCAGTTCCTGCGCAATGACCTCACTCATCCGGGCATCGGTCCCCAGCTCCAATCCCTTCATCAGGGATACCACCACGGCATCGGGGGCCAGTAACGGCTTCCACTCGCCCAGTTGTGGCCTCAAGGATTGGGCGGGAACAGCGAGCACCACCAAGGCGGCGTCCTTCAGTACTTCCGCCACATCCGTGGACGCGGTGACGGTTTCGGGGAGCTCAATGTCTTTCAGGTACTGCGTATTGCGGTGCAGCGAATTGATCTGCTCCACCACCTCGGGACGTCGGCCCCAGATCCGGATGCTTCGCTCAACGCCGGCGGCCGCTGCCGCATCGGCAAGGATTTTGGCAAACGTGGTGCCCCACGATCCGGCACCCAAAACCGCCACGATGTCCGGGACCCGGGCAGGGCTCTGAAGAATGGTCATTTACCTTCCTCGGGTTCCGGCGCATCGGAGGATCCGCGCTCTACGAAACGGCCGTGCTTTGACTGTTTGTGAACAGCCGGATCCCAGCGCTCGGCCGGTGCGGGCTCGTTGCGAAGGGTCGCCAGGAGCCCGGTAATGGCATCCATGATCACCTCTGTTGCCTCAGTCAGGGTGGCGCGGTCCATCGGCCGGTCGGCGAAAGCGCTGAGGTCCACCGGTTTCCCGACGAGGACCCGCACTGTCTTGCGCGGGAAAATGTGGAAGCGCTTGGCATAACGCGGGAAGACGTCCTGCGCACCCCAGTGTGCCATGGGGACAACAGGCGCGCCTGTTTGCAGCGCGAGCCTGGCAGCTCCTGTGTGGCCCTTCATGGGCCACAGATCCGGGTCCCGGGTCAGGGTGCCTTCGGGATAGATGATGATGGCACCGCCGGCATCCACCACCTCTTTGGCGACTTGCAGCGAGCGGTTCGCTCCCGCCGTCGAGCGTTCAACGGGTATCTGCTTGGTTGCATCCAACAAGCTCCCGAGCACAGGCACTTTAAAAAGACCCTTCTTCGCCAGGAAGTGTGGTGGCCGTTGCTGGTTGTAAACCATGTGTCCGATAACGATGGGGTCGATCTCGGTGCAGTGGTTTGGCACAGCGATGAAGCCACCGGGTGGAAGGTTTTCAACACCTTCCCACTTTTTGGCCATCAGAAGGTTCATCAAGGGGCGCGCCAGGCCCGCCAGCAGCATGAACGTGGCACGGCTCTTGGCCGATTCCTTCAAAGGATCCCCCGCTACTTGGTGGTGGTGATATCGAAGTCGGCGCCCAGGCCGGCCAGCTTTTCGGTGAAGCGCTCGTAACCGCGGTTGATGATGTCGATGCCGGTCACCCTGGAGGTACCGGTGGCTGCCAGTGCCGCAATAAGGTGGCTGAAGCCGCCCCGAAGGTCCGGGATATCGATGTCGGTGCCGCGGAGCGGGGTGGGTCCTGAAATGACGGCGGAGTGAAGGAAGTTCCGCTGCCCGAACCGGCACGGGACACTGCCCAAACACTCGCGGTGCACCTGGATGTTTGCGCCCATCCGGGCCAAAGCATCAGTAAAGCCGAACCGGTTCTCGTAGACGGTCTCGTGAACAATCGAAACCCCCTCGGCCTGAGTCAGGGCCACTACCAACGGCTGCTGCCAGTCCGTCATGAAGCCTGGGTGCACGTCCGTCTCCAAGACCAGCGGCGAGAGCTTGCCGCCCTGGTGGTAGAAGCGGATGCCGTCGTCGCCGATGTCCATCCCGCCGCCCACTTTGCGGTAGGTATTGAGGAAAGTCATCATGTCCCGCTGGGAGGCGCCTTCAACGAAGATGTCGCCCCGGGTCACCAATGCAGCGGAAGCCCATGACGCGGACTCGTTGCGGTCCGGAAGAGCACGGTGGTTGTACCCGCGAAGATCCTTGACGCCTTCAATCCTGATGGTGCGGTCCGTTTGGACGCTGATGATGGCGCCCATTTTCTGCAGGACCGCAATGAGGTCGATGATCTCCGGCTCAGTGGCGGCACCAATGAGTTCAGTGATGCCTTCGGCCCGAGTGGCGCTCAGCAGCACCTGCTCGGTGGCACCAACCGAAGGATACGGGAGGGAGATTTTGGCACCGTGGAGGCCGTGCGGTGCTGAGATGTGGATGCCGCCAGGGCGCTTTTCCACCACTGCACCGAACTGGCGCAGCACGTTCAAGTGGTAGTCGATGGGCCTGTCGCCAATTTTGCAGCCACCCAGATCAGGGATGAAGGCCTCGCCGATGGCGTGGATCAGGGGTCCGCACAGCAGGATGGGTATACGGGAATCCCCGGCGTGGGCGTCAATGGCTGTACTGGAAGCCGTCTTGGCGTCCTTGGGATCCAGGGTGAGGTCCCCCGTGACCGGATCCTTCACGACTGTCACACCGTGCAGCTTCAAGAGGCTGGTGACAACCTCTACATCCTTGATTTCCGGCACGTTCCTCAGCACCGATGGTTCGCTGCCCAGCAACGCCGCCACCATGGCCTTGGGCACCAGGTTCTTGGCACCGCGAACGGTCACTCGTCCAGTTAACGGGACGCCACCGCGGATTGTCAGAACACTACTCATCTATACCGGTTTCCTCACGACTACTCGCCCCCCAAACTTACAAAGGCTCCAGCTAAGCATAGAAGCTTGCGTTACCGAACCGAAATGGACGCACCTTCCGCGGCACGTTTCAGGCATCGATGGGCCCTTGACGAAAAAGGACCGGTGGACACTCCCCCAGAGTGTCCACCGGTCAGCAATCCATAGCTCTGCAGCCTTGGCTGAAGGCGTTATCCAGCCTCGACCTTGGCGGGAAGCGTCTTCGGCTTGAATGATGGCCGGGTAGCTTCATAGGCCGTGATGTCTTCTTCGTGCTGCAGGGTCAGGCCGATGTCATCAAGGCCTTCCAACAGCCGCCATCGGGTGTAGTCATCAATGTCGAACGGAGCCACGACGTTGCCGCACTCCACGGTTTTGCTCACCAGATCAACCTTGACCTCGGTGCCGGGAGCGTTCTCCAGCACCTTCCAGATGAGTTCAATATCGTCCTGCGCCACCTGGGCGGCCAGCAGGCCCTGCTTGCCGGAGTTTCCGCGGAAGATAT
>NZ_JABMCX010000042.1:14926-22634 GCF_013179505.1 Paenarthrobacter sp. CM16
TGCTCACCAGATCAACCTTGACCTCGGTGCCGGGAGCGTTCTCCAGCACCTTCCAGATGAGTTCAATATCGTCCTGCGCCACCTGGGCGGCCAGCAGGCCCTGCTTGCCGGAGTTTCCGCGGAAGATATCGGCAAAGCGGGAAGACAGTACGGCTTTGAAACCATAGTCCTTCAGTGCCCAGACAGCATGCTCACGGGAGGAACCCGTCCCGAAATCCGGACCCGCCACCAGGACGGAACCGGCGTTGAACGGGGCCTGGTTGAGGATGAAGGACTCATCCTTGCGCCAGGCGGCAAACAGGGCATCTTCGAAGCCGGTTCGCGTGATGCGCTTGAGGTACACCGCGGGGATGATCTGGTCGGTGTCCACGTTGCTTTGGCGCAGCGGCACGCCGATGCCGGTGTGGGTGGTGAATGCTTCCATGATGATCCTCCTAGACTGCGGTTCCGGTCAGGCTGGCGGCCGAGGCGGACTCAAGGTCCGATGGCGAGCTCAGCGTTCCACGCACAGCGGTTGCGGCGGCGACGACGGGTGAGACCAAGTGCGTGCGGCCACCCTTGCCTTGGCGGCCCTCGAAGTTACGGTTGGATGTTGATGCGCAGCGCTCTCCCGGCTCCAGCTGGTCCGGGTTCATGCCCAGGCACATGGAGCATCCGGCAAAGCGCCACTCGGCACCGAATTCCTTGAACACCTTGTCCAGGCCCTCGGCTTCGGCTTCCAATCGGACACGGGCAGAACCGGGAACCACCAGCATGCGGACCTTGGGATCCTTCTCACGGCCGCGGATGATGTCCGCAGCGGCACGGAGGTCCTCGATGCGGGAGTTGGTGCAGGAGCCCAGGAAGACCGTATCCACGCGGATGTCCTTCATGGGCGTACCGGCTTCCAGTCCCATGTACTGCAGCGCACGCTCGGCCGCAGCCTTGGCGTTCTCGTCGCCGAAGTCTTCCGGGGAGGGCACCTTGGCCGAGAGGGAAACGCCCTGGCCGGGGTTGGTACCCCAGGTCACGAAGGGTTCCAGGGTGTCCGCGTCCAGGTCCACCTCAACATCAAAGGAGGCGTCGGGGTCAGTGTGGAGTGTGTTCCAGTACTCGACGGCGGCGTCCCAGTCGGCGCCCTCCGGCGCATGCGGACGGCCCTGCATGTAATCGTAGGTGGTCTGGTCAGGGGCCACCATGCCGGCGCGGGCACCGGCTTCGATGGACATGTTGCAGATGGTCATGCGCGCGTCCATGGACAGGGCGCGAATGGCCGAGCCCCGGTATTCCAGGACGTAGCCCTGGCCGCCGCCGGTGCCGATCTTGGCGATGACCGCCAGGATGATGTCCTTCGCACTCACGCCGGGACGCAAGGTGCCTTCAACGTTGATGGCCATGGTTTTGAACGGCTTCAGGGACAGTGTCTGGGTGGCCATGACGTGTTCCACCTCGGAAGTACCAATGCCCATGGCCAGCGCGCCGAAGGCTCCATGGGTGGAGGTGTGGGAGTCGCCGCAGACCACGGTCATACCGGGCTGGGTCAGGCCCAACTGCGGGCCCACAACGTGCACAATCCCTTGTTCCTTGTCCCCCAGCGAGTGGAGGCGCACGCCGAATTCCTTGCAGTTGGCGCGCAGGGTTTCAATCTGGGTGCGGCTGGTGAGGTCGGCAATTGGCTTGTCGATGTCCAGCGTGGGAGTGTTGTGGTCCTCGGTTGCGATGGTGAGGTCAACGCGGCGCAGGGGCCGCCCGGCCAGCCGCAGGCCTTCGAACGCCTGCGGCGAGGTCACTTCGTGAACCAGGTGAAGGTCGATGAAGAGAAGATCGGGCTGGGCGTTGGCTCCTTCGCCTTCACCTTTGCGCACCACGTGCGCGTCCCAGACTTTCTCGGCCAGTGTCTTTCCCACGGCCTTGCTCCCTTCACTGCGTTGGCTTGTTGCATTGTTCTTTGTCCACTGAAGCAGCATCGCTGCGAAATAGGCCAGCGAAAGAACTTGCATCTCAGATATTGAGACGGCAATATCATTACATGGACAATTCTAGTGGAGTCGGTGTCATTGATAAAGCGGCCCAGGTACTCGATGCGCTCGAGGCCGGGCCCACGACACTCGCGCAACTTGTAGCGGCCACGGGCCTCGCCCGGCCTACGGTTCACCGGCTCGCGCTGGCGCTGGTCCACCACCGCTTGGTGAGCCGCGACATCCAGGGACGCTTCGTGCTTGGCAGCCGCTTGGTGGAGCTCGCGTCCGCTGCCGGTGAAGACCGGCTGATCGCGTCCGCCGGACCGGTTCTTATCCAACTGCGGGACGCTACTGGTGAAAGTGCCCAGATCTTCCGCCGGCAAGGCGACTGGCGTGTCTGTGTCGCCTCCGCAGAACGTCCCATCGGCCTGCGCGACACCATTCCGGTGGGAACCCAACTGTCCATGAAAGCAGGCTCCGCCGCCCAGGTCCTGTTGGCTTGGGAAGATCACGACCGCCTCCTTGAAGGGCTGCAAAACGCCCGCTTTACGCCCACCGTCCTGGCAGGAGTACGACGCCGGGGCTGGGGTCAGAGCCTCGGCGAACGCGAGCCTGGGGTCGCCTCAGTCTCGGCCCCCGTCCGCGGACCGTCCGGCAGGGTCATTGCCGCTGTCTCCATCTCAGGTCCGATTGAACGCCTCACCCGCCAGCCGGGCCGCCTGCACGCCGAAGTAGTCTGCAATGCCGCACGGGTGCTGACCGAAGCCCTGCGGAAGAACAACGACTAAGGATCGGCATGGGCAATTACGCCGTCTTCCTGCGCGGCATCAATGTGGGTGGCATCAACATCAAGATGGCGGACCTCAAAGCTGCCCTCCAGGACTACCCGTTTACCAAGGTCAAAACCCTTCTAGCCAGCGGAAACGTGGTCCTGCAGAGCGAACTCAACGCTCAGGAGGTCAAAAAGCAGTTCGAGGAATGCCTGCGGAAGACGTTCGGCTACGACGCCTGGGTGGTGGTGCTCTCCGCGGCCCGCGTGGGCGAACTGGTTGACGCCTGCCCTTACCCAGCTGAGGACAAATCCACGCACACTTACATCACCTTGGCATCCGATACAGCGATGCTGGATGAGCTCTTTGAGGCCGGCGAAGCCTTGGGCGGTGTGGAACAGGCGCGCCTGGGCCCGGAGGCGTCGGCGTGGCTGGCCCCTGCCGGCGGCACGCTTGAGAGCCCTTTCAGCAGGCTCTCCGCCAAGGCACGGTACAAAGCCGGCACTACCACCAGGAACCTGCGCACCCTCATCAAAGTCAGGGATGCGGCAGCAGCCCTCTAGGCTCAGCGCTCTTCAGCCTCTAAGCACCTAGGCAGAACGTGCCACCTTCAGCGCTGCATTGAACGCCTTCAGCCGCGTGATCTCGACGTCCACCGGTTCCACGATCCTTTGCCCGGCAACGGCCGCCACTGCAGCCTTCAACCGCTTCCCGGCCCGGGAGGCCCGTAGCGTGGCCGCCCATCCGCCCACGATCCGGCCGGCAATGGCGAGGACGATTCCCAGCAGGACTCCCCCGGCCACCATCAAGGTCGGCCAAGGCCATCCCTCCGTCCGCGGCACCTCGGGCACAGGCATCTGGAAGTAGCCCAGCGCTGCCAGGACCCCCAGCCAGCCCAGGCCTCCAACGGCCAGCACCAGTGCCAGCCACTGGAACGTGTTAAACAGCACCCACCACAGCGGCCGCTGCGTTGTCTTCAGGTCCGTGCCGGCTATGGCCTGGTCCAAAGCATCAGGCAACTGTTCCCTGCCGTCCCTCGCAACGGCGCGGATGGCTGCCCGCCAAGGCCCGGGAGCACCCGCTGAGGCTTCGTCCGCGAAATCCCGGACCGCAGCATCGGTTCGTGCCCGCTCCGGCGCACCGGCAGGCGGCAAGGATGTCCGGCTGAGATCGGGCCGGGTATCCTCACGCCCCAGGTTCAGCCTCCGCAAAGGGTCCGGACGGAAGCGCAGCAACCAGCGCGTCACCGGCCAACCCGTTCTTCGGGCCGATTCCCTCCTGAAAGAGCGTTGGACGGCGTCCACCACCACCGGCACGTTGGCCGCCGTCGCCAATTCAGAGGCCAGCCGCGCTGTGGCCCCTGCAGTGATGCCACGGGCTTCACCTTCACCGGATGCCCCGGCGAGTTCCGTGCCGGCTTTGGCGACGTCGGCCGCGAGCCTGCGCGTTGTTGCTTCCCGTTGGACCACGACGTTCCTGATGGCCGCACGGACGTCCTGTACGCCGGTGCCTGTTACGGCAGATGCACCGACCACACGCACCTTGCCCAGACCGTCACGTTCCAGGATGCCTTTCAGGGACTCCATGACTGCAGAAGCGTCGGCCGCACTGAGCTTGTCCACCTGGTTCAGGACAACCAAGGTGACGGCCCCGTGGGAAGCCATGGGCTGAAGGAAGTCGTTATGCACCGCGGCGTCAGCGTACTTTTGGGGATCAAGAACCCACACCAGGACATCAACCATGCCTGTCATCCGCTGGGCAATCTCCCGGTTCTCTGCCCTGGTGGAGTCGAAGTCCGGCAAATCCAAAAGCACCAAGCCAGTGTCCGCGTCAGCCAACCCGGGGACCGAGGGCAGCGCGTGGCGTTCCTTGACATCGAGCCAGTCGAGCAGCGGGCCACTGCCCTCCTCACCCCATATTCCCGCCAGCGGCGCCGAGGTGGTGGGGCGCCGCGCCGTCGCTGTTGCGAGGTCGCTTCCTGACACGGCATTGAACAGAGAGGACTTCCCGCTCCCGGTAGCCCCAAAAAATCCCACCACCGTGTGTCCGGCCGATAAGGAGCGCCTGGAGGTGGCTCGCTCCAAGACCTCGTAGACCGATTGAAGGTTCTCGTCCGGAAGCACGCCTTCTGCGAGTTCGCGGGCCGTATTAAGGGCCTCCAGCCTGCGCTGCAACTGGGAGGCCTCGCGGACCTGGCCGTGGCGGCTCATGCGGCTCCTGCCAAGCGGCGCAGGGTCTTGGCATGTCCGGCCAACTGGTTCCCGGAACGCGGATGCACCGCTTCAAGGCGGTCCAGGAAACGCTGCCGTTCATCATCCAATAGCCGCTGGCACTGCGTGTGCAGGTCATCCCGGGCTTGCTGTGCAAGGCGACGCACAGCATCCTCGCCGAACACGGCCTCCAGCAGCTTCTGGCCAACTACTGCCGTGCCGCCGGCGATTCCGATCTCGAGTCCGCTCAAGCCCGCAGTCATGGAGAACACCACCACCATGAGGGCAGCGCCCAGTCCGTTGACGCCAAAGGACAACCAGCGGGCCTGGGTTCGTTTCCCCTGGCCCTGGGTGCGGATCATCTCCATCAGCCCTTCCTGCCAAGACCGAATGCCGGCGGCGGACTTGGCATCGAAGCCCTCGCTCGTTCCGGACAGGTCGTCGGCACCAAGGAGGTGACGTCCGGCAGCCTCGGATCTCCACCGCCTGTCCACGTTCTCCGCCGCGTTGGCTGCTTCATCCAGGATCACTGCCTGCAGTCCGGTCTCAATGGCGGTCTCCACCTTCACAGCAGGAGCCGGTTCACCCCGGAAGAATGCCCCCACCCGGTCCCTCATCCGCCCGATGTTCTGCTCCAAGGCCCGGAAGAACTCTCCGGTGCCCACAAAGTCCTGCCACCGTGCCAGCACTTCTCCCCGGAGCAGAGCACCGTCCTTGGTGGCTTCGAGAATGCGGGAAAGCGCCTGCTCATACTCCTGGACGCAGATAGCCCGGAGCTCATGAGCAGCCGCATCCTGGGCTGACGCCGCCTCGGCGATGCCCTCCAAGCGGACGCTGACGGCTTTGACAGCTCCATTTAGCGTCCGGCGGGCGACCTCCGCCCTGCCCGCTGCATTCGCTGCCAAGGCTCCGAGCCATTGTCGCAGCCCTTCCACCGATTCTTCCTGCAGCATGCCCAGCCCGTCCAAGGCGCTTTCCGGCACCACAAAAAGCTCCGCAGCCCCGAGCCCCTGCCGGTCAAGCATGGCCTTGAGGTCGGCCCTGACTTCTTCTTCCGCCGCAGGTGGCACCCGGTCCAGGACCACGGCTACGGTGATGTCGCGCGACGCCGCACCCAGGAGCAGCCGCCAAGGAACGGCGTCGGCGTAGCGGTTTGCGGTGGTGACAAACACCCAAAGGTCAGCGGCGGCGAGCAATTGTCCGGCGAGCCTGCGGTTGTCATCCGAGATCGAGTCGACATCCGGAGCATCGAGGAGCGCGATGCCCTGCGGCACGGAGTCATGCCCCACCAATACCAAAGAGGTGATGGCGTGGGCGTCCGGAGCGGCGCCTGCCTGATTGGCCGGCACCGGATTGGACGACACGGTGCCCCGGATACGATCCAAGCTGGGAAGAATCCGGTGTCCTTCGAACCATTCGGCGTCCCGGGGATGGTGCAGGAGGATGGGTTGGCGTGTGGTGGGCCTGATGGCACCTGACCTGGTGACGGGGTAACCCACCAGCGCATTGACCAACGTGGACTTTCCCGCCCCCGTGGAACCCCCGACGACGGCCAGCAGAGGAGCGTCCAAGCTGCGGTACCGGGGAATCACATAGTCATCGAGCTGCGCAAGTGATTCGCGTATCCATTGGCGGGCTTCCTGCGCCTCCGGCACGGCCAGCGGCAGTGTGGTTTCCGCCAATTCCGCGCGGGCAGCTTCCAAGGCCTCGACGGCGCGTGCCGCACCTTCGGGTACGGGGGTTTGCCGGGTAGCTGCCGGGTCTTCGTTTGCGGTCACAGCATCATCATGCCAGTCCGATCCCCCTCCGGGGCGCTGGCCAGTGGTTATGTGCAAAACGGAGGCAAAAAGAAATCCCCCGGAACAGTTGTTCCGGGGGATTCGATGGTGACCCCAGCGGGATTCGAACCCGCGTTACCGCCGTGAGAGGGCGGCGTACTAGGCCGCTATACGATGGGGCCTTGCACTTTTTATCACCGTTTCCGGCGATCAAGCTGAATGAGTATTTCATACTTTCAGCTTCGCTCCAAATCGCTTCAGCGACCGGAACTTCCGAAATTCCTGCGTGTTGACGCGGATTTTCAGAGCTGGGATACCAGGACTCGAACCTAGAATGACGGTACCAGAAACCGTAGTGTTGCCAATTACACCATATCCCAAAGTGACTTTCAGACCGGAGTTCCCAGCTTTGGTTTCCCTCAGCTTTTCCCTCCGTGCCCCTCAGCACGAGTAATGACTCTACCGGAGTCTTGCCACCTGCACAAATCGAGAAGCCGTTACCTGCATCACATGATTTCAGTCGTGAATCAGTGAGTATCAGCGACTGCCGGCGCCGCCATCAGCAACCGCGTCAGGGAGTCCACTTGGCGCCCGGTGAACTCCTCAACTACTTCACCGGTCCTGTTGAGCCATACGCCAATCAGCCCCGCCGCTGAGGCGCCATCAGCATCGAGCAGCCTGTTGTCCCCGACGTAAAGGGTCTCCCCCGCCGACGTGCCCAGAAGGCGCACGCCCTCGAGGTAAATGGCAGGATCCGGCTTCGGCACGCCCACAGTATCGGTGCCCACGAGCACCTTGATGCGGGAAAGACCTGCGCCGTCCAGTTTGGCGCGCTGGTAGTCGTGCACGTTGTTGCTGACGGCTCCGTAGGGAATGCCGGCGGCGTCCAGGGCATCGAGGACCCCTTCGACGTCGTCGAATGCCCTCACATAAGCCGTCTGGCGCTGGTGATACTCGGAAACCCAGGCGTGGGACTCTTCGCCTTCACCAAGTTCCACACCGAAGTGCCC
>NZ_JABMCX010000420.1 GCF_013179505.1 Paenarthrobacter sp. CM16
GTGCAGCAACATCGTTGGCGCGCTCGATAACGACGAGCAGGTTCTTGCGCTCAGTAACGGAGCGCAGCGAAGCCAGTGCGTCCTTGGCGGACGGCTTGGTGCCGGCTACCAGTTCAGCGATGACGTGGATGCGGCCGTTGCGGGCGCGGTCAGACAGGGCGCCGCGGAGTGCAGCAGCCTTCATCTTCTTGGGGGTGCGCTGGCTGTAGTCACGAGGGGTCGGACCGTGGACAACGCCACCGCCGGTCATGTGAGGAGCACGGATGGAACCCTGACGGGCGCGGCCGGTACCCTTCTGCTTGAACGGCTTGCGACCTGCACCGGAAACCTCGGCGCGGGTCTTCGTCTTGTGGGTACCCTGGCGTGCAGCAGCGAGCTGTGCGACGACGACCTGGTGCAGCAGCGGCACGTTGGTCTGGACGTCGAAGATCTCTGCAGGCAGGTCTACCTTGACAGTGCTAGTCATTGAACTAGGCTCCCTTCACGGCGGTGCGTACGAGTACGACCTGGCCGCGGGCGCCGGGAACGGCACCCTTGATAAGGAGCAGCGACTTCTCAACGTCAACTGCGTGAACCGTGAGGTTCAGCGTGGTGTGACGTTCGGCGCCCATGCGGCCGGCCATTTTCAGGCCCTTGAAGACGCGGCTCGGGGTGGATGCGCCACCGATGGAGCCAGGCTTACGGTGGTTCTTGTGGGCACCGTGGGAAGCGCCAACGCCGTGGAAGCCGTGACGCTTCATAACACCGGCGAAGCCCTTACCCTTTGAGGTGCCGACGACGTCGATCTTCTGGCCGGCTTCGAAGATCTCAACAGAGAGCTCCTGGCCCAGCTCGTAGGATGCGGCGTCTGCGGTACGCAGTTCGACGACGTGGCGGCGAGGGGTGACGCCGGCCTTTTCAAAGTGACCAGCCAGCGGCTTGGTGACCTTGCGGGGGTCGATCTGGCCGTAGCCGATCTGTACGGCGACGTAGCCATCTACCTCTGCGTTGCGCAGCTGGGTGATGACGTTGGAGTCAGCCTGGACAACAGTTACCGGGATGAGCTTGTTGTTCTCGTCCCAGACCTGGGTCATGCCGAGCTTCGTGCCCAGCAGGCCCTTTACGTTACGGGTTGCGGTCATAGTCTCTCAGCACCTCCCTAGAGCTTGATTTCGATGTTCACGTCTGCAGGCAGGTCGAGACGCATAAGCGAGTCGACGGCCTTCGGCGTGGGGTCGATGATGTCGATCAGACGCTTGTGAGTACGCATTTCGAAGTGCTCACGGCTGTCCTTGTACTTGTGAGGAGAGCGAATAACGCAGTAAACGTTCTTCTCCGTGGGCAGCGGCACCGGGCCGACTACCGTTGCGCCTGCGCGCGTGACCGTCTCAACGATCTTCCGCGCTGAAACATCAATGACCTCGTGGTCATATGACTTCAGCCGGATGCGGATTTTTTGTCCCGCCATGTCGCCTGACTCTCTTTCAGCTAGTGCTGCTCTAGTTAGGGCTGCTCTGTTTACTTACCTGTTGATGTGGCCGCCGAAGCGTTTGAGGTTTTACCACCACACGCCGCACAAGCTGAATCCGGATATTCCGGGTTCCTCAACCTGCCGGCGCACCGACCCCCGCGGTCGGGCGTGTCGCGATTTCCACGCAGACTCGACCGCATTCCATGGGGTTCAGGGTTATGTTTGGGCTTCAACCTGGACCCTGACACCCGGCATTATCCGGATCGGGACACGAAGAAGCGCTTGAACAACTCATCCAGTATGGCGGAAATCCGGAGTAAAGGCCAATCGGCGGCATAAGAGCCCTTGAAGGACCATTGCCCGGCGGCCCGCGCCTGAGGAAGATGGGTGCATGACCGTCCAGGATTCAGGCTCCGTGGAAGATCTGGCCGCGCGGCTGCGTCCCGGTTTCACGCTGGGTGTGGCCTCGGCTGCTTTCCAGATCGAAGGATCACTGACGGCCGATGGCCGCGGCCCTTCCGGCTGGGATGCGTTTGCGGAAAAGCCGGGAGCAATAGTCGACGGCGGCTCCCCCAGTGTAGCGTGCGACCATTACAACCGCTCTGATGAAGACATCGCCTTAATGCAGGAACTTGGCGTGGACTCCTACCGCTTTTCGCTTTCGTGGCCGCGCATCCAACCCGGCGGGAAGGGCTCGATCAATCAACGGGGCCTGGACTTCTACGATCGTCTCATCGATAAGCTCCTGGCCGCAGGCATCTCCCCCATGGCCACGCTGTACCACTGGGATACCCCGCTGGAACTGGAGCATGCCGGCGGATGGATGAACCGGGACACAGCCGAACGCTTCGCCGTCTACTGCGAGGCCGCGGCCGAACGCTTTGGCGACCGCGTTGATCACTGGGTCACCATGAACGAGCCCGTCTCCGTCACCGTGCAGGGTTACTCGTTGGGAGTGCATGCCCCGGGCCGGGAGCTGCTTTTCGATTCCCTGCCTGCTGCACATCATCAATTGCTGGGGCACGGAATGGCGGTACGCGCACTCCGGGATGCAGGAGTGAAGGGACAGATCGGCATATCCAATATGCACTGCCCCGTCGAGCCCGCCGGCACCAGTCTCGGCGACCGGCTCATGGCGCAGGCGCTTGACCTGATCCTCAACCGCATCTATGCCGATGCCATACTGCTTGGCCAGTACCCCAGGCCGCCTCTGCCCATGAAACCTTGGTTCCGCTCCCTTGGTACTGTCCACGACGGCGATCTTGAGCTGATCAGCCAGCCGTTGGACTTCTACGGACTCAACTACTACTACCCTGTCAAGGTCGCCTCCGGTCCCGGCCCGGCAGAAATCCCCACGGGAACTTCTCCCGAGATGACCAAGGTCCCGTTCCATCTGGCGGCCTACCAGGAGTACGACACCACCGGGTTCGGCTGGCCTGTTGCACCCGAGTATTTGGCGCTATTGCTGAGGCAGATGAAGGACCGGTACGGGGAAGCCCTCCCCCCGATATACATCACCGAGGGTGGGGCCAGTTTTCCGGAACCACCGCAGGTTGACGG
>NZ_JABMCX010000421.1 GCF_013179505.1 Paenarthrobacter sp. CM16
AGAACGTGGCCCTCGGCGCTGAGCCCACCACGTTTGGAGGCGTTCTCAGCATCGAAGAAACCCGGAAGAAGATCCGGGAGATTTCGGACAAGTATGGCTTCGACGTTGATCCCGACGCACTGGTCGAAGACCTCCCCGTGGGCGTCCAGCAGCGCGTCGAGATCATCAAAGCGCTGGTGCGTGAAGCCAAAGTCCTGATTTTGGACGAGCCAACGGCCGTGCTGACGCCCCAGGAAACCGATGAACTCCTGGACATCATGCGTCAACTCAAAGCCGGCGGCACCTCCATCGTCTTCATCTCGCACAAGCTGCGTGAAGTGAAAGCAGTCTCGGACGTCATCACCGTCATCCGCCGCGGCAAGGTAGTGGGAGATGCTCCGCCTACTGCATCAGCTACGGAACTGGCCTCCATGATGGTGGGCCGTCCCGTCAGCCTGAGCTTGAACAAGGCCCCTGCACAACCGAAGGAAACCACGTTCGTGGTGGAGAACCTGACGGTCCGCGCAGCCAACGGCACCAACGTGGTGGACGGCATCAGTTTCGACATCGCCCAAGGCGAGATCCTCGCCGTCGCCGGTGTCCAAGGCAATGGCCAGACGGAACTGACCGAAGCGATCCTCGGCATCCAGGATCATGTGACCGGTTCGGTGACACTGGATGGCAAGCAACTGCTGGGACTTTCTGTCAAGGAAGTCCTGCGCTCGGGGGTTGGCTTCGTGCCGGAGGACCGCTCAGTGGACGGCTTGGTTGGTCCCTTCTCCGTGGCAGAGAACCTGGTCCTGGATCTCTATGACCAGGCACCCTTTGCCAGCGGCATCAGCATGAAGCCGGCCAAGGTGTCCGAGCATGCGAAAACCAAAATTGAGGAGTTCGACATCCGGACGCCCTCCGCGGCGTCGGCTGCCGGAACGTTGTCCGGCGGCAATCAGCAGAAAGTGGTCATGGCCAGGGAACTGTCCCGGCCCCTGCGGTTGTTCATTGCCAGCCAGCCCACACGTGGCGTGGACGTCGGTTCCATCGAGTTCCTGCACAAACGGATTGTTGCCGAGCGCGATGTCGGAACGCCGGTCATGATCGTTTCCACGGAACTTGACGAGGTCATTGAACTCGCAGACAGGATCGCCGTGCTCTACAAGGGCAAGCTGGTGGGTATTGTCCCCGGCGGGACGTCACGGGACACGCTCGGTTTGATGATGGCCGGAGTCGGCCCGGAAGGAGGCTCCGATGACAACTAACGACGAGTCCAAAAAGGCCCGGACACCCGAGGAATCCACCGCCGAAGTCCGTGCAGCAGACGTGGCGCTGGACACCGCTGGAGGGACGCTTGAACCCTCCATTGTGCCCGTCTCCTCGCAAAGCGGGGATCCGGGCCACCAGCAAGGCAGCGTCCTGCGCAGGATCGTGATGGGCAACGGCTTTGTCTCTGTCCTGGCTGTCCTGGTAGCACTGTTCCTGGGTGGACTGCTGATCGCCAGCACCGACACCCAGGTGGCCAAAACGGCGGGCTACCTCTTTGCCCGGCCCACGGATTTCCTGAACGCATTGTGGTCAGCCATGACCGAGAGCTATGTTGCCCTCTTCCAAGGCTCCGTGTTCAGTCCACGTGAAGGCTTCAAGCCCTTGCTCGAAACCATGACCGTGGCAACCCCCTTGATCTGTGCCGGCCTTGGCGTTGCCCTGGCCTTCCGGGCCGGACTGTTCAACATCGGTGCGCAGGGCCAGATCATCATCAGCGCCACGCTGGCCGCCTACGTAGGTTTCACCTGGCACCTGCCGTTCGGCCTGCACTTGCTGGTGGTCATCATCATGGGTGTCCTGGGCGGCGCTGTATGGGGCGGGATCGTGGGCATCCTCAAAGCGCGGACAGGTGCGCACGAGGTCATCGTGACCATCATGCTGAACTATGTGGCACTGTTCCTGCTGGACTTCCTGCTCAACACTGCTGCCTTCCGCCGGCCCGGCGACAGCAGCCCTATCTCACCACGCCTGGATGAATCGGCGACGTATCCGGTACTCATCCCCGGATCCCGGCTCCACCTGGGTTTCCTGGTGGCCATAGCACTGACCTTCGGAGTGTGGTGGCTGCTGAACAGGTCCACCATCGGCTTTGAGTTCCGTGCCGTTGGCGCCAACCCCGTCGCGGCCCGGACTGCGGGCGTCAACGTACCGCGCGCAACCATCCTGGTGATGGCTTTGGCCGGAGCCCTGGCTGCCTTTGGCGGCGTGGCGCAAGTGGCCGGCACCGAGAAGGTGCTGACCGGCGGCGTCGCTGCCCAGATCGGCTTCGACGCCATCACTGTTGCACTGCTGGGACGCAGTACACCCTGGGGAACTTTCTTCGCCGGCCTCCTGTTCGGAGCTTTCCGTGCAGGGGCAGTGCAGATGCAGATCCAGACGGGAACACCCATCGACATTGTGCTGGTGGTGCAGTCCCTGATCGTCCTCTTCATCGCAGCGCCGCCGCTGATCAGGTCGATCTTCCGGCTTGAGCCGAAGAAGAAGAACAAGACACCGAAAGCGGCTCCCAAGGCTGCCCTCGTCAACGCCTCCGGAGGTGCCAAATGAGCGCGACAACCACCGCTCCGAAGTCGGGTTCAACGGCCCTGCCGGCCTTCCGGCCATCCATGAAAGTTCCGCTCACCCTCGGCATCCTGGCCCTCATAGCCTTGGTTTTCTTCGGCTTCCTGGGCCCGGACCAAACTGCGGAGATGAAGATCAGCGACGCCGGTGACGCAGTCGCCGTTCCTGCACTCATGATTCCGGGGCAGGTGGGCGGGGTGGTCTTCGGAATTCTGCTCCTTGCCATGGCTGCCTATTCCATCTACCTCTGGACACAGGGGGAGCGCTCGCCCAAGTGGCTTCCCATCGCCTTTGCCGTGGTGTTTGTGTTCGCGTTGCTCGTGTGGATCGTCGCAGGCGCCCGCCAGCCCTCCATCTCCCTGGCCGGCCTGGTTGCCGGCTCGGTGACCCTGGCGGTGCCGTTGGTCTTTGGCTCGCTCTCCGGCGTA
>NZ_JABMCX010000422.1 GCF_013179505.1 Paenarthrobacter sp. CM16
AAAGCTTGGGATCGCCCTCCAACACGGCATGACCGTAGGCGAGCTGGCCAAGTACTTCAATGCAGTGCACTTGCCCGCAGCCGGCCTCACTCCCCTCCAGGACCTGCAGGTGGTGGAAGTACAGGGGTGGCGCCGTGAGATGACCGGCCCGGACAACCGGGCATCGTGGATCCTGCCCAGCCCCAACATGCCCACCCCGGAGACCGCGCTCCTGTACCCGGGCACGGCACTTTTTGAGGCCACCAACATGTCTGAAGGCCGCGGCACCACCCGCCCCTTCGAGCTCATCGGCGCCCCTTACGTGGACCACCGCTGGGCGGAGGCACTGAACAGCAAGGGCCTCGCCGGCGTCACGTTCCGCGAGGCATACTTCCAGCCCACCCTCTCCAAGAACCAGGGAATCATCTGTGGTGGAGTCCAGGTGCACATCACTGACCCTGCCCGTGTAGAAGCCCTGGAAATCGGCACGCACATGCTGGTGGAGGCAAAGCGGTTGTACCCGGGCTTCGGCTGGCGCGGCGACGCCGGACGCTGGATGGGGCTGCTGAGTGGGTCGGCCCGCTTCGGCGAACAAATCGACGCCGGCGCGGACGCCCGCACCATTATTGAGAGCTGGCGTACTGAACTGGGCCAATTCGTCCGCGACACCCGCCAATACCTCCTCTACAACGGACCCCGCTAGGCCATCCGGAACTTCAAATGATTGGGATGAAACGCATGCTCAGAAAAGGAACTACGTTGATGACGGCGGCCGCCACCGCGCTTCTCATGACAGGCGCGGGAGTGGCGACGGTGGGCGCCGCCGCAGCCGCCCCCACCACCGCGCGCACGACGACGGTCGCCGCCTCCCCGGATATCGAGGCCATGATTTCCGGCATGTCGCTGGACGAGAAGATCGGCCAAATGACTTGGACGCACGTCTATGGTTCCTCGGCAGAGGACACATCCATGGCGGCCAGCAACCAGGCTCGCTACGGCGTCAATACCCCCGCTGAAGTCGTAGCCAAGTACAACCTTGGCGGAGTCCTCTACTTCGCCTGGTCCGGGAACACCAACAACCCCCGGCAGGTGGCCGGCCTGTCCAACGGGTTGCAGCAAGCTGCCGTAGGCCAGGACGGAACCGGCATTCCGTTGGCCGTCACCATCGACCAGGAAGGCGGCTTGGTTGCCCGGATCGGGTCACCGGCCACCGTCCTCCCCGGAAACATGGCCCTGGGTGCCACGGCAGACGCAGACCTTGCAAGGGCACAGGGCGAAATCCTGGGCTCCGAGATGCGCGCCATGGGCATCAACGTGGACTTCGCACCCGTTCTGGACCTCAATTCCAACCCGGACAATCCCGTGATCGGCATCCGCTCCATGGGTGAAGATCCGGCGCTGGTCAGCGCACTGGGTGTGGCACAGATCCACGGCATGCAGGAGCACAACGTGGGTGCGGCAGCCAAGCATTTCCCCGGCCACGGCGATACCTCGGTGGATTCCCACTACGGGCTGCCCACTGTCACCTATGACCGCGAGACATTGAACCAACACCTGAAACCCTTCAAGGCCGCCATTGACGGTGGCGTGGATATGGTCATGACGGCCCACATCATTGTGGAGGCCATCGACCCCGAGATGCCCGGCACCCTGTCCCCCAAGGTTCTGACCGGTTTGCTCCGGGAAGAGATGGGATTCAAGGGCCTGATCACCACGGATGCGTTGGATATGGCTGCAATGGCCGCCGAATGGCCCCAGGAAGAAATCGCGGTCAAGGCCATCCAGGCCGGCTCTGACATCCTGCTCAACTCCCCCGATGTGGATGCCTCATTCGCGGGGGTTCGCGCCGCCGTCGAGTCCGGTGAACTCAGCGAAAGCCGCCTTGACGAGTCCGTCCGCCGGATCCTTGAGTGGAAGGTCAAGCGGGGAGTCTTCGAGCAGCCGATGGCGGACCTCAACGCCGTGGACCAAACGGTGGGAACCGCCGCCAATCTGGCTACCGCCAACCTGATTTCAGACCGCGCGGTGACCATGCTCCGCAACGAGGAACGGATCCTGCCCCTCGCCTCCGGCAGCTCCGTACTGATGGTGGGTGCAGGTTCCGGCAGGCCTGAAAATGCGGGACCGCTGCTCAAGGAACAGGGATTCGCGGTGACAGAGGACTACGAGAATGGAAGCTCGCCCTCTGCCGCCTATCGTGCCCGTGCGGTTGCCGCGGCGGGCGGCGCCGACGCGGTGGTGTTCACTTCCTACAACGCCACCACCAATGCGGCCCAGCAGCAGATGGTGGCGGAACTGGCGGCCACCGGAACCCCGGTAATCGTCATTGCCACCCGCAATCCCTACGACGTCAGTGTCTTCCCCGGAGCAGCCGCCGTGCTGAACAGTTACGGCGTCAACAAGGTCAACTTCCACG
Organism: Paenarthrobacter sp. CM16; assembly: GCF_013179505.1. Classification (GTDB taxonomy): domain Bacteria; phylum Actinomycetota; class Actinomycetes; order Actinomycetales; family Micrococcaceae; genus Arthrobacter. Next base: position 2,396 of record NZ_JABMCX010000422.1, read on the forward strand.
GCGTGGCCCGCGCCATCTCGGGTGCGGTGAACCCCGGCGGCAAGCTGCCGGTCAACATACCGGAAGCAGGCGGCGACGGCGTCCTGTTGCCTTTGGGCTTCGGCCTCCACTACGACACCGCGACGCCGGCGGCCGTCACCTTCACTGACCGCCCGGGTCAGGGACAGGACGCCTACACCGTTCCAACGGTGGACGGCGTGACCTACCTGGTGGACGGCAAGGAGATCACGGCCGGGACCTACAGGAAGCCGTCCGGAACCGTGGCTGTCGTTGCAGTCCCAGGCAAGGGCTTCGTGTTCACCGAAGGCGCGGTCACTGAATGGAGCCACACGTTCACCACGGGACTTCCCAAACCGTAGAAGGACTTACACCACAGAGGAGTTCATCAGTGCGACCGTGATGAGCAGGGCAACCCCGAACATGGGCAGGCAAAGGACCACGTTTGTCAGCCGGTTGTCCCTCATCACGGCCACGAACTCACGGAGGAAGGCGCTTGGCACGAAGTAGCTGGCAGTGGGAGCACCCACTACCTCGGCGTTGATTTTCTGGCGTCGGGACAGGAGGGCCGCGCGGAGAACATGGTAG
>NZ_JABMCX010000423.1 GCF_013179505.1 Paenarthrobacter sp. CM16
CGCCCGGGGCGGAGGCCACCACATCCTGGACTGCGCGGAAGTTCGCGGCCTGCCCGGACGGCGTGGCCGGGTAACCCTTGACCAGCTGGCCCGGAGTGGCGATGACGTTCTCCCAAGGGGCATTCAGGTTGTCCGCGAGGGTGAACGGGTACGAGGTTTCCACCACGATCACGTCCTTGTTGTACCGGGCTGACAGCGAGGTCACGGAGCTCTGCAGGGTAGCGAGTGTGCCGTGCCAGTAGCCGTAGTAGGACAATCCGATGATGTCGAACGGCACGGAGCGGGCGGTGGCTTGGTCGTACCACCAGTTGATCCCGTCAATCCCGTTGTTAAGGTTGGTCAGGTGAAGGATCTTCTTGGTGCCGGGGCTGACGTCGCTGACCGCGCGCGCCCCTGCCTTCAGGAAGGATGCCAGGTTGTCCCACTGGGCGCCTGTCACGGAATCCTTGGGATCAACGTCGTAGGACTGGCCGTGGGGCCACAGCATGCCCGGGTTGATTTCGTTGCCGATCTGGGCGGCGTACGGGGTGACACCAGCAGCTCCAACGGCAGCCATGACATCACGGGTGTGGTTGTACACCGCGTCCGCGAGCCCTGCCGGAGAGAGTCCCTGCCACCCGGCCGGGACTCCCTGGGCACCGGGATCAGTCCACCGGTCCGAGTAGTGGAAGTCGATCAGGACACGCATGCCCTGGGCGTCGGCGCGCCGGGCCATGGCGGCGACCTGTTCCTTCATGTTGAAGCCGTCCGCCGGGTTGACCCACACTTTCAACCGGACAAGGTTGGTTCCTGCCTCTGCGAACGCCTCGACCGGATCCACGGAATTGCCATCCGCGTCAGCGTAAACAGCGCCGTTCGCTTCGTTCTTGGGAATGCTGCTGAGGTCTGCTCCGCGGACCTTACGATCGACCTTGCCCGGGGTGAAGGTGATGTTGTCCATGCTCGCCCAGGCACCTGCGCCGCTGGTGGTCAGCTTGAGCGTGCACTTGCCGCTGGTGACGTTGGCGCTCACGGCCATCGACAACCATTGGTCGTCCGTTTCGGTAGAGGGCAGGATTGTTGTCCCGTGCGCCCCGCAACCGGCGAGGGTCAACCGGGACGATTCCACGGGGCCTCCGGATTTGATGATTGCCCGGAACGTCCACCAGCCTTTCGCAAGACCGCTAAGGGTCTGTGACGTTGTGACCGTCCCATTGCCTGGAAGCCAGTGCGTCAGGCGGCTGTTGGATTCAAACCCACCGGACTCCACTTTGGCCGCATCTCTGTGTCCGTTAACAGTCCATCCGTTCAAGCCTGCCTCGAAACCTGCATTGGTGATGGTTTCGGCAGCTGTTGCTGCGCCCGGGGCAAGCAGGCTTGCGCCTGCCAGGGCTAAAGCGAGTAGGACGGCGGGTAGCAGCCGTCGTTGCTGTTTCAGTGTTCCGGGGGTACTCGGGGCGGGGTGGTTCATGGTTCGTCCTCCTTGACGGGTGCTGCCGGGGTCTTACCTGGAAGTGGAACTGTTTGCGGGTTAGTGGCTGCGCTCGCGGGTTAGGCCGAAAGGAACCTCGTCGCTGACGGAGATGGTGAAGTGCCCGGGGTTGAGCCGGGTCACCAAGATGCCGTGCCCGCTGCGGGTGGCCTGCGGCTGCAGGTGCTGGATGGCGGCGTTGAGCTGGTCCTCAAGTTGGGTGGCGGTTTCCACCCGGACTTCCACTGAGGTGTCGGCGGCAGTGTTCATGGGGCACCTTTCGGATAAAGCCGGGAGCTGGCGATTGGAATACCGGCCCGGACCGTGGTCGGTCCGGGCCGGTGGCCTGGGTTCAGCGGGTCAGGGGTGTTCCGCTGGAGCATGGATGACGCAGATGGTGCCGGCGGGAACATGCGCGGTTCCGCCGACGGCTTCGCCGGAGAGCAGATTGAGCCCGGTCGCCGGGTATTCGGCGTCCGCATCTGTGTGGTTGATGAGGAAGGTGAACGTACCGTCCTCGGAGGTTCGTGAAGCCACTTCCAGCCCGGCGGGGGGCTGGACTCCGGTATCGATTCCGGCATTCCGCACGGCGTCCAGAACGACGTCGGCGAGGTGTCCGCCGTCGAGCTTGGTGGAAACGTACCAAGCGGTGCCGCTGCCGAAATCGTTGCGGGTGATGGCGGGTCCGGATGCCGCGGGTCCGCTGGTGTAACGGCTGAGGACCGTGGCGGTGCCGGGGTGGATCTCCTCGGACCAGACGGTGCCGGTGGCGCCGTTGCCGAGGGTGACGATTTCTTCCTCGCGCAGGGGCAGGAATTCGTGGATCTCCAGGCCAAGGACGTCACGGAGGCCACCGGGGGAGGCGCCTGCCGGGACAGTGTCGTTGGTGTCCACTATGCCGGAGAAGTAGGACACCAACAGGTGGCCGCCGTCGTGGACGTAGTGGCTCAGGTTTGCGGACGCTTTGTCACCCACTAGGTAGAGCGCCGGGGCCAAAACCAGATCATACCCGGAAAGGTCCGCTTCGGGATGGGCGAAGTCCACGCTGATGCCGTGGTTCCACAGGACGGAATAAAAGGATTCGATGCGTTCGCGGTGGTCCAGATCGCTGGTGGGCCGCCATTCCAGGTCCTGCGCCCAGAACGATTCCACGTCCCAGAGGATGGCCACGCGTGATGACACAGTGGAGCCCTTGACGGGGAAGAGCTTCCCCAGGTCGTCGCCGAGGTCCAGGACTTCGCGCCAGATACGGGTGCCGGTGCCGGCGTGCGGGAGCATTGCGGAGTGGAACTTTTCCGCGCCGTAGCGGGAAGCGCGGAACTGGAAGAACATTACGGCGTCGGCACCGCGGGCCACGTGGGACAGGCTGTTGCGGGCCAGTTCGCCGGGGCGTTTGGCGATGTTGCGGCCTTGCCAATTCACGGCCCCAGTGGAGTGTTCCATCAGCATCCAGGGACGGTTGCCCGCCAGGGAGCGCGTGAGGTCGGCGTCCATTGAGAGCAGGACGTGGTTGTCTGTTCGC
>NZ_JABMCX010000424.1 GCF_013179505.1 Paenarthrobacter sp. CM16
GACATTGGGCTACTGAGCCACTCTAGGGGATGGAATCGCTAGAAGATAGCTGGGAAGTTGCCTGTGGATAATTACACCGTTGTTGTTCTGGAATACGGCCTGTGAGCCACTTCATCCACAGGCTGGGAACGACGGTTGGGCACAGCTGTGGATAGCTCCGCGGCAGGCTCCCGGTTTGACTGGGGGTACCTTTTTGCCCTAACGTTGTGAAGTCCTTTGTGTCCGCTTTTGAGATCAGTTGTAACCCCGTACGTTCACCGTGCGGAAGGCAACGGCGGCAGGCACATACAAAACTTAGCGTCGGCCAGTTCTTCCCCTTTTTTGATCGGGTGGGCGCACCTTTGATCCACTGGAGTAACTAACGTGAGCAAGCGGACTTTTCAGCCGAATAACCGCCGTCGGGCCAAGAAGCACGGCTTCCGCCTTCGTATGCGCACCCGTGCCGGCCGTGCCATCCTGGCTGCCCGTCGCGGCAAGGGCCGCGTCGAACTGTCGGCGTAAATAACTGACTTGTCGGTCAGGGTCTTTTTGCGGGTTCGACGGTGCTAGCCACCCCTAACCGTCTGCGGACGTCTACCGACTTTTCAACAACTGTACGTTCCGGCGTCCGCAATGGACGCCGGAACTTAGTGTTATATACGGCCCCTATCGGGGCCGGGGAGCCGAGTCGAATCGGTTTCATTGTCTCCAAAGCCGTCGGGAACGCCGTGACCAGGAACCTCGTTAAGAGGAGACTGAGAGAAGCAGGCGCACTGTCCTTGCATACGCATGGAACGGGTCTGGCGGTAGTGGTCCGGGCGTTGCCCGCAGCTGCATCTGCCAGCTGGGAGCAACTGCTCTCTGACTACAACGCCGCACTGGCAGTGACGACGAAGCGATTGAGTGGCTCACTCCCACGCAGCGCTTCGACCGAACACAACGGCACCACAACGGAAGGGACACCGCGTGCATGACATAAGCACCGCCGTCGTTCCTTCCTCAAGCGACCCCTCCGGGAAGGCTCCGCATCGGAGCCTTCCGGCGGCGGTTGGCACCTTCCTCTGGGAACTGCCCCGCAACATCCTGATCCTGTTGCTGAAGACGTACCGCAAGGTCATCTCACCCCTCTACGGCCAGGTCTGCCGATTCTTTCCGTCCTGTTCCGCGTACGCGCTGGAAGCAGTGACGGTGCATGGTGCCGTGAAGGGTACCTGGCTCGCAGCCAAGAGGCTCGCCAAATGTCACCCCTGGAACGCCGGTGGAGTGGACCATGTCCCCGCCGGCCACCGTCATTGGCCCGAAGGCCGGACGCCCACAATTGTTGTACTGAACAATCCGGACCAGTTCCTGGCTGCTCAGGCTGATGAAGAAGGCCGCTCGGCGGCCTAACGAATAGGGATATCGTATGGACTTCTTTGAAACAATCATGTTTCCGTTCAAGTGGCTGGTGTCAATCATCATGGTTGGCTTCCACGAGGGACTGAGCTTCATTGGCCTGCCCGCCGCGAACGGCTGGACGTGGACTCTGTCCATCATCGGCCTTGTGTTGGTGATCCGTGCCGCACTGATCCCTGTCTTCGTCAAGCAGATCAAAGCGCAGCGCGGCATGCAGCTGCTGCAGCCGGACCTGAAGAAACTTCAGACCAAGTACAAGGGCAAGACCGATCAGCTGTCCCGCCAGGCCATGGCGCAGGAACAGATGGCGCTGTACAAGAAGCACGGCACCAACCCTTTCTCGGCCTGTTTGCCGATGCTGATCCAGATGCCGTTCTTCTTCGCGCTGTTCCAGGTGTTGTCGGGTATCTCGACGAACGCCAAGCAGGGCCAGGGCGTTGGCGCGATGAGCCATGAGCAGGTAGTCCAGTTCGACTCATCCAGCATCTTTGGTGCGCCATTGTCGGCGTCGCTGCTCCACGGTGACCCCAGCGGCGGGAACAGTGCTGTGGCTGTTTGGGTTCTGAGCATCATCATGATCATTGCCATGACGGCCTCGCAGTTCATTACCCAGAAGCAGATCATGGCCAAGAACATGTCCGAAGAGGCCATGGCCAGCCCGTTCATGCGCCAGCAGAAGATGATGCTCTACATCCTGCCGCTCGTTTTCGGTATCGGTGGCATCAACTTCCCGATCGGTGTCCTCATCTACTGGACCACCACCAACCTGTGGACCATGGGCCAGCAGTTCTTCGTCATTCGCCGTATGCCCACCCCGGGTTCCCCTGCCGCCAAGGCACTGGAAGAGCGCCGCGCCGCCAAAGGCCTCCCGCCGCTCCTGGGTGGAAAGAAGACCGCCGACGCCGCCGCGGAAGCCGAAGCTGCAGCTGCTGCTGCCGCCGAGATCCGTGCCCAGCGCGTCCAGCCACAACGTAAGAACAGGAAGAAGAAGTAATGTCTGCCGAGAGCACTGAAGAAGTTATCGCCGCTGTGACTGAAGACCAGGACGAAACGCAGGAAGAGACGCAGTCCAAGACGGCCAGCCGTCTCGAGGAGGAAGGCGATATCGCCGCCGACTACCTTGAGGAACTCCTGGATATTGCCGATATCGACGGCGACATCGACATTGAGGTCCGCAACGGACGCACCTACATCTCCATCGGCGCCGATGAAGAATCCGCAGCGTTGGATAGCCTGGTGGGCCGTGACGGTGAAGTGTTGGAGGCTCTGCAAGAGCTGGCTCGCCTCTCCGTACTCTCTGCGACGGAGAACCGTTCACGCCTCGTCCTGGACATCAACGGATACCGCAAGGAACGTGCCGGCGTTCTGCAGAAGATCGCCGAAGACGCCGTAGCCAAGGTCAAGTCCGACGGCGGTACCGTCGCCCTTGAACCGATGAGTGCTTACGAGCGCAAGATCGTTCACGACGCCGTGGCTGACCTTGGGTTCGTTTCCGAGTCAGAAGGCGAAGGCGCAGGCCGTCACATCGTCGTTTCGGCTGACTAGCAGCTCATGGTCGAAATAACCGCAGCTGAACTTGAAGC
>NZ_JABMCX010000425.1 GCF_013179505.1 Paenarthrobacter sp. CM16
CGGCCAGCCCCAGTGGTATCAGCGGCATGCCCAGGTCATGATCGGACGGATCGACAGCAACAGTTTTGAGACGGCGGTGCCGTCGCCCTTCCAGGTCTGGAAATTCAACGGAAGCCCCCAATTGAAAATCGCCATGATCGGCGGCGAACTCGTCAGCGGATATGCGGCCTATTTCCGCGGAAGGAATGGCGGGAACAACGGAATTATTGTTGGCGGGTACGCCAATGAATCATGCTGTTACATCCCCAGCAATGAATTCTTTCCGCCTTTCATGCCGCTTGGCAGCTACGAGGGCGGGTGGGAACCGGATTTCCCGGGAATTGCCGGTGGTTCAATGACGGTGTATGGCCATTTGGCTCATTTCAAGGCGGGCACCAACGGTGTGGAAACAACGCTGGTCAATGCCATGAATGCCCTGCTTGCCTAAGGGGATTGGTGGGTTACTGGTGCAGGCCGGCCCAAGGACTCCTCGGACCGGCCGCACTGACGGCGCCGGCTGCTACTTGGCAGCCGGCGACAAAATTGTCAGGTTGCTCCAGCCCGTGCCGATCCTTGACGGTGTTCCCCATGATCGGTTGGAGCCGACGGGGTAATAGCGCAGTTCACCGCCGGTGGTCCGTGCGACGATGCCTAATGAACCGGCACCAGCGAAACCACGGACCGCTCCGAACCCCGAAATCACGTTCCACCCCGTGCCCACAACGGAAGCTGTTTCCTGAACGAAGTTGCCCGTGGCGTTCGAACGGTACAGCTTGAGATCCCCGGTGTCCGTCTTGACGAGGAGATCGGCGTTTGAGTCCTTATCGAAGTCCACCTGCGTAATCTCCAGCCCCGTCCAGCCGACACCGATGGCTACGCCGGTGGAAACTGTTTTTCCGCTGGGGTTGTTGAAGTAGTACAACCGGCCGGTGGAGTCATATCCAACGATTCCGGGATGTGCGTCTGCCTTCTTCCAGGTGCCGACACTCAGGGTCCAGCTCTTCCAGTTGCTTCCGAGGGAGATCGCGGCTCCAAAGCCACTGCCGTTCCTGCCGGGGTAGACGTTCAAGCGGCCGTCAGACCATTGCGCCACGATGTCAAGGGCGCCGTCTCCGTTCCAGTCTGTGACGAAGCCTGCCTTCAAGCCTGCCCAGCCCGTTCCGATCAGGTCTTCCGGCAACAAGGCAGTGGTGCCGGTGCCAGGGTATCGGTAGAGGTTTGCATCGGGCCGGACTGCCAGGATGTCCTCTTGGTCGATGCCAAGGGTGGACTCGACGTCCAGTGGCGCTCCGCTGATGAGGCTCGCGTCGTTCCATCCCACCCCGATGAGGCTGCGGGTGCCCCATGTTCCGGAACCGGCCGGGTAGTAGTAGAGGTCGCCGTTGGATGCCCTGGCATGAAGTCCTTGTGAGTCAGCTCCCTTGAAATTAACTGAGGAGCTCACTGCTGTCATGCCACCCCAACCGGAACCAATGACCCTGCCCGGCTCACTGATGAAGCTGCCCACGCCATTGGAGCGGAACAATCGAAGGGTGCCGTCGGTGGTGCGTGTGACGATGTCCTGGTTGCCGTCGCCGTCGAAGTCGATCTGGTTCAGTTGGTGGCCGCTGAATCCGGTTCCTATCAGGACGCCGCTACCTAGTCCGCCGCCACCGCTGTTCGAGTATCTGTAGAGGTTCCCGCGGTAGTCCTGTCCGATCACACCGGGATAGGAATCCTTGAAGTTCCACCAACCTACGGTGAGGGACATTTCCTGCCATCCGGAGCCGACTTGGATGGGTGCGTAGAAGGAGCCGCCGGGAGCGCCACGGAAGACCTTCAGCGTTCCATCGGACCATTGGGAGAGGATGTCCTGGACGCCGTCCTGGTTCCAGTCCACCACGTAGAGTGCCTTCGCACCGGACCAACCTGAGCCTATGTTCACGGGTCCGGTGATCCTGCCGGCCCCGTTCGCCGGGAAGGCGTCCAAACGCCCTGCCGCGCTGGTGGTCAGGATGTCGGCAGCCGATTTGATGGAGGGGTTTGAAGGGGTGGAAACTCCTCGGGCGAAGGTCCGCAGCTGGTCGTAGCTGCCGTTGAAAATGTTGGAATCGCCCTCAAAGGGGCCGGTGCTGCTGTACTGCCACATGGTGTAGTTGCCCCAACTGACCGGCATGGAGCCAGGTGAGTTGGTGGGGTTGTTCCAATATGAGGCGATCCAAAGGGGATAACTGCCGAACGTCGTGTTGCCAACGCAGGTGTTCCACCAGTCAGTGGTGCTGTAGATGACAGGGAAGCGGCCGGTCAGGGCCTTGACGGTATTGCCAAAGTCGGCTGCCCATTGGCCCAACTGTGCTTTCGACATGTCATAGCAGGTATTGCCGAAATAGAACCCGTTGATGGTTCGCCCCGCGTAGGGGTTGTATTCGATGTCCAGGACGGGCGGGAGGGTATAGCCGTCATCCGTCCATCCTCCACCGTTGGCGACGAAATAGCGGGCTTGGTCCGCACCTGATGACCAGTTGGGGATGGCGAAGTGATACGCGCCGCGCACCATACCCACGTTGCGGGAACCGTTGTACTGCTGGGTGTAATTCTCGTTGAGGTAGTAATTGCCTTCGGATGCCTTAACGTATGCCCAGCGCGACCCCTGGTTCCACTGGCTTTGCCAGTTCACGTTTCCTTGGTGGGCGCTGACATCCTGGCCGGCGACCCCGATGGTAGGCCGCCAGTGGCTTGGGTCGGCCGCCATGGGCACGGCGGTGCCGATTGCGGACCCCGCGGCCCGCGAGCCCGAGGCCCCCGATGCCCCTTTGCCCTGCTTTGCTGCCAGGACACGGGGAGACCTTTGCCCCATTTCCGCGCCGCCGGCAGGGATGGCAGCCCGCATCGCTGCCTTCATGGCCTCAGCATCAGGGGCGTTGCCAGGCATGGTCTGTTTCCTGGCCGGCTGCTCCC
>NZ_JABMCX010000426.1 GCF_013179505.1 Paenarthrobacter sp. CM16
CCTCCGGGTCCAGCTTGGGGAACAGGTACATGGCACCCGCGGCAGGGACGCAGCTGACGCCCGGAATCGCGGTGAGGAGTTTCCACGCAAGGTCCCGCTGGTCGCGGAGACGCCCGCCGGGACGAATGAGCGCTTCGATGCTTTGGTATCCACCCAGGCATGTTTGGATGGCGTGCTGGGCTGGAACGTTGGCACACAACCGCAGCGAGGCCAGCAGTTCCAGCGACTCCCGGTAAGCGGCGGTGACGGTCCGGGGGCCGGTCACTGCAACCCATCCGGCGCGGTAGCCAGGCATGCGGTACGCCTTGGACAATCCGCTGAACGTCAGGACGCACACGTCCTCGGCCACGGAGGCGGTGTGGATGTGCGGGGCGTCCACGTAGCGGATTTTCTCGTAGATCTCATCGGAAAACAGGACAAGATCATGCTTGCGGGCCAACGCGGCGAACTGCTCCAGGATGTGCCGGGGGTAGACGGCTCCGGTGGGGTTGTTCGGGTTGATGATCACGATGCCCTTGGTGCGCGGGGTGATCTTGGCTTCGACGTCGGACATGTCCGGCCACCAGTTCTCCTCCTCATCGCACAGGTAGTGAACAGGGCTGCCACCGGTGAGCGTCACGGCTGCGGTCCACAGAGGGTAGTCCGGTGCCGGGATCAGGATCTCGTCACCGTTCTCCATGAACGCCTGCAAGGTCATGGAAATGAGCTCGCTGACGCCGTTGCCAATGAAGACATCCTCGACGCCGATGGTCATCAGTCCGCGCGTTTGGTAGTACTGCGAGATGGCGGTGCGGGCTGAGAAGATGCCCTTGGAATCGCTGTACCCCTGGGCTCCGCGAAGATGGTGGATCATGTCCACCACCACAGACTCCGGCGCCTCCAACCCGAAGGGTGCTGTATCTCCCAGGTTCATCTTGAGAATACGGTGCCCCTCGGCCTCCATCGCCTTGGCTGCTTGGAGGATCGGCCCGCGGAGTTCATAGCGGACGTTCTGGAGTTTGCTGGAGTGCTGCATCGGACGCATGGTTGATCATTTCATGGCATCCGCCCGCCGGAGCAAATGATTCCGGAATCAGAGCCAGCGAATCACCACAGGAAGTGTCTTGATGTTGGCCGAAACTTCCCGCTCAGTACCGTTCACCGCAACAGCGAAGTGCTGGAGTTCATCCGCTGATGCCAGGACCTCAAAATGCCCGGTGGCATCACTGACGGCAGCCGTAGCCGAGGAATGGGCATAGATAAATGCGTCAGCGACTCCCTTATTGTGCCCGTCAACCACCCGTCCCCGGATCCGGTGGGCGGCACCTGCCGTGCCGGGTGCGGTTCCGGCGGGAGGATCGGAGGGTTCGTCGAAAGGCAGGGACACGGGGATGCGGACCAGGAAACCCAGCCCTTGCTGAATGGCGCCCGAATACTCCTCGGGCCGGAATTCACCGTTGGAGACCACGGAGTACTGGCTGTGGAGTTCCACGGCCAACAGCATTTGCTCCATGGTGTCCAACTGCTCGGGGCCGTGACATTCCACGGCAACCCGCAGTTCGAGGTCAAGTGCGGGCCCGTCTCCGCGCGACCTGCCAATCCGGTTGAGGGTGACAGCCCGGACGGTGACCGGCGCCTCAGGCAAGGGAACGACGGCGGTGGGGGACCCGTCGTCGAACCTCACATGCCGAGGAGCGACGGCGTCGGAAAGTACCCCCAGAAGGTCGGACAGCGACGAACGCACATGGCCCACGGCAGAACCCCAGCCGGACAGAGATCTACTACATCAACTGGAACTAGGCTACTCCCGGAGATGCCCGTAGTCACTGGGATCCGGACCCAAGTAGGTGACAGCACACGTCGCAATGAGGGCTCATTGGAGCAAGTGCTGTCACTTAGTTGGGAGACCACGCGCTCAGGCGAGGCCGGGAACGCCGTCGGTGATCGTGTAGGACTTTTTGGTGCTGACGGGTGCACCGGGCGTGGTGACGTAGTCCAGCACCCGGAAGTCCGCGGTCATGGCGTCCTTGGTGATGCGGGTGTTCACGTAGCCGCGGTTGTCGTTGTGGAACTTCAGGTGCGGGTTCCACGCCATGGTGGGGTCGGTGGCGGATCCTGTGCCATTTCCCGTGGACGTGATGGATGAGCACACCAGTTCTGAGCCCACCACAGCTGCGGCCGGGTCCTTGTAATCCACCTTGAGCTCGGTGGCCCAGTGGCGGTGGACGTCGCCGGTCAGTACGACGGCGTTGCGCACCTTGGCGTCCACCCACCCTTGGGTGATGCGACGGCGGGAGGCGGCGTAGCCGTCCCAGCCATCCATGGAGACGTCATCGATATCCGGCGCCTTGTCCCGGTCCCGCTCGGCGAAGAAGACCTGTTGGCCAAGAATGTCCCACCGCTGCGTGGAGTTCCTGAAGCCCTCCAGCAGCCATTTCTCTTGCTCGGCGCCGGTGATGGTGCGGTTCTCGGCCAGGCGTTCGGTGACGTTCTTCCGCCAACCGTCGCCCGCGAGCTGATCGTCGCGGTATTGGCGGGTGTCCATCATGTGGAAGTTGGCCAGCTGGCCCCACTGGATGGTGCGGTAGATCTTCATGTCGAACCCGGCCGGGACTGAAGAGCGGCGCAGCGGCATGTTCTCGTAGTACGCCTGGAACGCTGCCGAGCGGCGCTGCCGGAAACGCTCCGTGGTGTCGTTGAGCTGGCCGGCGTCGTTGTTCTCGGGGATTTCGTCCGCCCAGTTGTTGTCCACCTCGTGGTCATCCCACACCACCAGCCACGGTGCGATTGCGTGCGCTGCCTGGAGGTCGGCGTCGGACTTGTATTGGGCATGCCGCTGGCGGTAGCCGGCCAGGGTGCTGGTTTCGGGGCCCTCATGATCGCGCGGATTGCCGCCGCCGATCACGTAGCTGCCCTTCTTGTACTCGTAGAG
>NZ_JABMCX010000427.1 GCF_013179505.1 Paenarthrobacter sp. CM16
TTGGAGGTCCGCGGTGGAGTGCTCCGAGCCCTGGGTGATTCCTGCGATGTCGATCCTGCCGTGATCATCCAGGTCAACATACTTTCCAGCGGAACGTCGGTAGCTGCGGCCGCCCCAGAAGTTGCTGCCGTTGACGTCCTGCAAGGCGAAGCCTGCGCCGAGGTGCCAGACGTGGTCCGACGCCACATGGTCCGTGACCACAATGCCGCTCCGGGTGGTCACCGGATGCAGATAAGGACGTGGAGACAACGCTGCATCGAGTCCGGCTCCGCCGCGGAGGACAACGGCAGGAGTGTCCGCGCCGGGAGCATCATCGCCTGGCGTTTCAGGGCCCGGACGGGCAGCGAAAAGTGCCTCGGCTGATTGTGGCCGGGCCCAAGGGAGGCCCAGCTCGGAGAAGGTGGCGTGGGCCAGCGTGGCGCGCTCCAGAATGTCTTCAATCCGGGGGAGCACGGCATGGGCTTGGTCTCCGGATCCCACCCACGTGACGAATTCCGTGGGAATCAGGGCCGGCGACTCGGCTGTCCGGATGGCTTCCAGGACGCGCATGAAGGCTCCGCTGTGATCCAAGGGGCTCAGCAGGGGGACTCCTTCGGAGAGGTGCTGGAGCAGATTCTCCGTGAGATCGTCCCGCCCAAAGACATGGCTGGTCTCGCCGGCTTCGGTGCGCACGGTGACGCGATCTTCGGTGTAGTGGAACACGGCTGTCCCCTCCGTGCCGTGAAGGGTGACATAGGGTTCCACTGACTCCGTGGCGCACAGTGTGAGGGCGCAGGTAATGGGCAATCCGTTGACGGTCTGCATGCGGATCACCGAAGTATCGTCCGCTTCAATATCGTTGGCCCGGTAGAGATCGGTGTCCACGAAGGCCAGGTCATCTGCCTGACGGGCTCCGGCGATGCGCAGGGCAGTGGCGATTGCGTGGGCCAGGGGGTTGGTTGCCACGCCATCCACCACGTCCACGCCGTCGAGGCTGCGCTTACCGGCCCAGCGTGAGCGCTTGTAGTAAGCGCGGTCGCGGACCCAGCGGCCGGTAGCGGAGATGCCCTTGAGCGTGCCGATGCCCGGAAGTTCTTCCGTGGCGTCGCCGTTGGCCAGCTGTTCCAAAGCGGCCAGCGCATGGGAACCAAGGCTCTGGAAACCAATTTGGACACTGCGCCGGGCCGAGGCTGCCTCATCCTGGAGTCGAAGGAAGTCCTTCATGGAGGCCACGGGGGGCTTTTCAAGGTAGAGGTGGGCGTGGGAGGCCAGGACGGATAAGGCCAGCGGGGCGTGGGTTTGAATCGGCGTGGCAACAATGATGACGTCCGGGCGGTGGTTTCCGGCCAACAGGTCATCCAGGGTGGCGTGGACATGGGTGGTCCCAGGCATGGCTCCGGCGGCCGGGGGATGGGGATCCGCCACGGCAACCAGTTCCACCGCTCCTTGAGTGCTCAGCCGCTTGAGGTTGTTGAGGTGGTGTGTTCCAAAGCCGTGGACTCCCACCAGGGCGATTCTGGCAGGTGCGGTCCTGGGCGCCGGGGCAGTAGGGCGCGGGTCAGGACTGGTGATGGACTCGATGGAAGGGGTGTCCATGGCTCTCCTCTGCTGGCGCTGCAACGAGGGCTGTGACGCCGTCGTCGGGGTTGTTACTGAAGTGGTCCGGCTGGTTCAGGCTATACCTAGCAAGCGCTTTCCCAGTTCCGGTTCCGCCCAGTGTATCGTGGGTTTCGCAAGAATGTAACGATTCAAGAATGCTCTTGACTCCCGCCTTTCCCAACGTCTAAGTTGACGGGAAAGCGTTTACTAAGTGACATGGCCCACAAGGGCCGACCCCAACTGGCGCATCATCGCGGTTGTTCCGAAACTCATCGGCAGAACTGTCATGGCAGCCATGCGGGCCTGTTCTGCAACGATGGAGAAAGGGGGAGCGGCATGGCCTCTGGTGGATTCGGCTTCCGCGCTTATACGCTCTTCGACACACTCGTGTGGATTGCATGCTTGAACGTGCTGTGGATGGTGTTCACGCTCCTCGGCGGCATCGTCCTCGGGATCGGACCGAGCACTGCTGCAGCCCACGTCCTGGTCCGCGACAAAGTGCGCGGAAATGCCACGCCCTTAATGCGGCGCTTCGCCCGGGAGTACATTAGGAACTTTGCCAAGGGCAATGCCCTGGGCCTGCCCCTGCTTGCGGTGGGTGTTGCGTTGACCCTGAACTGGGGCTATTTCTCGGCGGGCTGGGACTTTGGTTCGCAGATAGCGTCCGCGGGAATCCTCATGGCTGCACTCTTCGCCGCCGGAACGGTCTGCTACCTCTTTCCCATGTTCGCCCGCTATGAACTGTCCATTCCCGGGTACTTCCTGATGTCCTCACGCTTTGCCATGCGGCATCTCGCGGGAACCGTGATTCTGCTGTTCGTGACCGCTGCCGCCTTCTTCGTCTGCCGGTCGGTTCCGGGGCTGATTCCGTTCTTCGGCGTAGGGGCATGGCTGTATGTCACGGGCTGGCTCTGCGACCGCTTCTTTACGGCGAACGACGACGCGATGTCGGCCCAGGTTGCCGGCCCGCCCCCGGCCGGCGAGGCAAACGCCGGCCGTCCCGCGTCCACGCCCACCCCCAGCACGGAGGCCAGCCTTGCCTGAGTTCAACCGCTCCCGCCCCGCCTTGAGCGGGCCGCCTGTCCTTCACCGCTCCCTGGATATCCAAGGAAGCAGTGAGCTCGTTCCCGGCGCCGCTGGCGCGAGCACAAATGAAACGTATCAAGATGCGAGTGGCCAGCATGAATGGAGCCTCAAGAGGTTTCCTGGTGCGCCGTCAAAGCAAGAGTCGAAAGACACCAACCCCGATGAAGTGGAGCAGGTAAGAAAATGATCCGTAGAAAACACACGTTGGCCGCCGCCGTCGTAGTTTCCGCAGCCCTGGCGCTGAC
>NZ_JABMCX010000428.1 GCF_013179505.1 Paenarthrobacter sp. CM16
GCCTTTGAGCGAGTATCCACAGGCGAAGTGGATCTGGCCATGATCCCGATTGAGAACTCCATTGCCGGACGCGTAGCCGATATCCACGTCCTCCTCCCCCAGTCCAAACTCCAGATCGTTGGCGAGTTCTTCCTGCCGATCCACTTTGACCTTCTGGGCATTCCGGGCAGCACCATTGAGGGGGCCACCGAGGTCCACAGCCACATCCATGCTCTGGGACAGTGCCGCAAGCTAATCCGGGAAGCAGGCCTTAAACCTGTTATCGCCGGCGACACTGCGGGTTCAGCCCGCGAAGTCCGGGACTGGAATGACCCGCGCAAGCTGTCCCTCGCTCCGCCGCTTGCCGCTGGACTCTACGGCCTCGAAGTCCTGGCCTCAGGAGTCGAGGACGACCCCACCAACACCACGCGGTTTGTTGTTCTGGCCAGGGAACGCGAGCTGCCCAGCAAAGAGGAACTGCCCGGCCCCGCGATCACCAGCTTCGTCTTCCGCGTACGCAACGTTCCCTCGGCCCTTTACAAGGCACTGGGCGGTTTTGCGACCAACGGCCTGAACATGACGCGGTTGGAAAGCTACATGGTGGGCGACGAGTTCGCTGCCACCATGTTCCTTTCCGACGTCGAAGGCCACCCCGAAGACGCCCGACTCCGCCGGGCGTTGGAGGAACTGGAATTCTTCACTACCGAGGTCCGGGTCCTGGGCGTCTACGCTGCAGACGATTACAGGGAACGGAACACAGTCACCGCCTGAGTGCAGGCTGCCTTGCCGGCTAGCTGCCTGAGCGGCCGTGGGCAAGACCGGTGGGGAATCCGACGAATGCTGGTTCTGGAGTGGAGCAGCAACCGCTGGCCTCCAGCTGCGGTGCCAATGGTGCCACTGCAGGAACGTCACAGCTGGTACCGGCGTCGGAGGAGCAAACCCCCGTCTCCGGCAGTTCAAGGTGAACCGTGTCCGCCGCCAGCTGGTCTCCCGCGAGGGCGGCGGCTACCGAGCGGACCTGCTCATATCCGGTGGCCAGCAGGAACGTCGGTGCACGGCCGTAGGACTTCATGCCGACTATGTAGAAGTCCTTCTCCGGATGGGCAAGCACCTTCGCACCGTGTGGCGGGACCGTGCCGCACGAGTGGAATTCGGGATCGATCAGAGGTCCCAATTCCGTGGGTGCTTCAACGGCAGGGTCCAGGTCCAATCGGAGTTCCCGGAGCATGTCCAGTTCGGGACGGAAGCCGGTACAAGGTACGACGACGTCCGCCGCCAGGGCGCGTCCGTCACCGGAGCTGATGGTCGCCCCGTCCTCGGAATCGGTCAGGGAGCGAATACCAAAACCTGTGTGCAGTTCAATGGTGCCGGATTCAACGAGCCTGCGCAGCCGCGAGCCGAGTTGGCCGCGGGCGGGCAGGCCGTCCGCGTCGCCGCCACCGTAGACCTTCTCCGCGGAGGCACCGCGAATCGCCCAGAGGATCCTCGTCTCCGGTTCCTCCTTGGCCAGTTGGACGAGGTTGATCAGGGTGTTGGCAGCGGAGTGGCCCGCGCCGACCACCAAGACCCTCCGACCAGCGAAAGCCGTTCGATCCCTGCCGGAAACATCGGGCAGCGGCGAAGAGATGCGCCTTGTTGCACGCTCTTCACCCAAGGCAGGCAACCCCGAGGTTCCCAATGGGTTCCGGGTGGACCATGTGCCGGAGGCATCGATGACCGCTGACACGGTGTAATCGCGTACCTCGTCGCTGTGCTCGACCCGAACCAAAAAGGGAGTGGTGTCCCGGTCACGCACATGGGTTTTGTCGATCCCCGCACGGGTGACTGCAGTAACGCGGGCACCGGTCTGCAGGCGGGAAGCAATGGCCGGGAGTTCCGCCAAGGGGGTGAGGTAGTCATCGATCAGTTCCCCGCCATAGGGCAGGGCGGTGGGGCGGGGCGATTTCCAACCCGTCGGCTCGAGTAGCCGCACAGCAGCGGAGTCGAGGTTGAACCTCCACGGCGAGAAGAGGCGGATGTGGCGCCATTGTTCGATGGCTGCTCCTGCAGAGCTGCCGGCTTCGAAGATGACCGGTTCGAGCCCGCGTTCGAGCAGGTGTGCCGCGGCTGCCAGCCCCACCGGGCCTGCACCGATGACCGCCACCGGGAGGTGCTGAATCATTGTTCTCATATCTCCGTGGGTGGTGTTCAGGAGTGGGTGGGTTCTTCGACCAAGGCCGTGGCAATGCTGTCGGCGTCGTCCAGGGCGGCCAGATAGCGCTCGGCGTCCAGTGCTGCCGAGCATCCGGTGCCCGCTGCGGTAATCGCCTGGCGGTAGCGATGGTCCACGGCGTCGCCGCAGGCAAAGACGCCCGAGAGGTTGGTGCAGGTGGTGGGTGAGTCCACCTTGATGTATCCCTCGGCATCAAGGTCAACCTGCCCTTCGAGCAGCTCAGTCCGCGGCACGTGCCCGATCGCAACGAAGATGCCGGTGGCCGCCTGCTCGCGGGTTTCCCCGGTGCGTGTGTCCGTCAGGGTTACCCCTGTGACTTTGGTGTCTCCGTGGATCTTGGTGATGGCGGAGTTCCACGCAAACGTGATCTTGGGGTTGTCCTTGGCGCGCTGGGCCATGATGCGGGAGGCCCGCAGCTGATCCTTTCGGACCACCACTGTCACGGACTTGCCGAAGCGCGTCAGGAAGGTGGCTTCTTCCATGGCGGAGTCACCGCCACCTACAACGATGATGTCCTGCTCACGGAAGAAAAAGCCGTCGCAGGTGGCACACCAGGAGACGCCGTGCCCGCTGAGTTTCTTCTCTTCCGGAAGCCCCAACTCCTTGTAGGCAGAGCCCGTGGCAAGGATCACCGCCGGCGCTTCGTGACTCTCTCCCGCACCGGTGACCACGCGCTTGAGGTGACCCTTGAGGTCAACCTCAGTGACGTCGTC
>NZ_JABMCX010000429.1 GCF_013179505.1 Paenarthrobacter sp. CM16
TGTGGGATCCCCGGAGACTGTGGCGCAAAAGATCGTCCTGCTCAAACGCAACCTGGGCGTAGACCGCTTCGACCTCAAATACAGCAATGGGACCCTGCCGCACCAGTCCATGATGCGTTGCATCGAGCTCTACGGCACCGAGGTGGCTCCGCGGGTCGCTGAGCTGCTGGCCTCCGCCTAGAGCACCTACCGCAGACCTGCTGCTCCTGAATCACTGAAAGAATAGGAATCATGACTTCCAACACCCCTGTGTCCGATCAGCTCTTCGACCGCGCCCGGTCCCTGATGCCCGGCGGCGTGAACTCCCCGGTCCGCGCCTTCGGATCCGTAGGCGGCACCCCGAAGTTCATGGTTTCGGCCAAGGGCGCCTACCTCACGGATGCCGACGGCAAGGAGTACGTGGACCTGGTGTGTTCCTGGGGACCTGCCTTGCTCGGCCATGCACACCCTGCTGTGCTCGACGCCGTGCACGCAGCCGTGGATCGGGGACTGTCCTTCGGTGCTTCCACTCCGGATGAGGCCAACCTCGCCCAGATCGTCAAGGAGCGCGTGTCCGCCGTCGAGCGCCTGCGCATGGTGTCCACCGGCACGGAAGCCACCATGACCGCCGTACGCCTGGCCCGTGGCTTCACCGGCCGCAACCTGATCATCAAGTTCGCAGGCTGCTACCACGGCCACCTGGACGGCTTGCTGGCAGCGGCAGGTTCAGGCGTTGCCACCCTCGCCCTTCCCGGGTCCGCTGGCGTCACTGAAGCTACAGCTGCTGAAACCCTGGTGCTGCCCTACAACGATCTCGCTGCCGTAGAGGCTGCCTTCGCCACACACGGGAACCATATTGCCGCCGTCATCACCGAAGCGGCTCCTGCCAACATGGGCGTCGTCACCCCGGGAGAAGGCTTCAACGCAGGGCTGTCCCGTATCACCAAGGAACACGGTGCCCTCCTGATCGTGGACGAAGTCCTCACCGGTTTCCGTACGGGCTACTCAGGCTATTGGGGCTTGACGGGTCGCCAGGAAGGGTGGGCCCCTGACCTGCTCACCTTCGGTAAGGTCATCGGCGGCGGAATGCCGACGGCGGCCCTTGGCGGCCGTGCCGACGTCATGGACTACCTCGCCCCTGTTGGCCCGGTTTACCAGGCGGGCACGTTGTCCGGAAACCCTGTGGCCATGGCCGCCGGCGTGGCAACACTGACCAATGCCACACCCGAGGTCTACGCCTACGTTGATGCCCGCTCGCTGGAACTCTCCGCGGCATTGTCCTCAGCCCTTGATGCCGCCGGCGTTGACCACTCCATCCAGCGAGCCGGGAACCTCTTCTCGGTGGCCTTTGGTACCTCGGCCCACGGCGTGCACAATTACGACGACGCCCAGGCCCAGGAGAGCTACCGCTACGCACCGTTCTTCCACTCCATGCTGGACTCAGGCGTTTACCTCCCGCCCTCCGTCTTCGAAGCCTGGTTCCTGTCAGCCGCTCACGACGACGCAGCCATGAACCGTATTTTTGAGGCCCTTCCTGCAGCTGCCCGGGCTGCTGCAGGCGCCACGGCCTGATCTTGCCGATGCCCCGGCCAGGTGCCAAAAGCACGTGGCCGGGGCATTGTTGCGTCCGCACGGGGTAGGCTCGTAGGTGGAAACCCACCCCCAACGAACTAACGGTTTACCATGCGCAAGACCCAGAGAATCGCATCCTTCGGTGTAAGCATCGCAGCGGCTGGAGCTTTGCTCGCCGTCGCGTCCGGCTGCTCAAGCGGCGGCGGAAGCACCGACGCCTCTCCAACGGAAGGGACGGCGTCGGCCTCTGCTTCTCCGCCACCAAGCTCTCCGCAGCCGGCAACCCCGGCACCCGGCACCGCGTCGCCGACATCCAAACCATCCGGGGATCCTGCCCCGTCTGCCGCGCCTGCCACCAGCACTGCCACGGCTGTTGAGCAGCAGCTGGCGGCCCTGAGCCTTGAGCAACGGGTGGGTCAGCTGTTCATGGTGGCAGCCAAGGCTACAGGCGCTGAGCCGGGAACCATGCAGGCATTGAAGGAGTACCACGCCGGCAATGTCTACCTGAGCGGTCGCAGCAAAGCAGGCAGCGCCGCCACCGCTTCGGTGGTGTCTTCCCTGACGGGCACGGTCTCCGCCGGGACCACCGGTGGTGTGCCACTCTTCGTGGCCACCGACCAGGAAGGCGGGTATGTGCAGGTTCTTTCCGGTCCGGGGTTCTCGACCATTCCCACTGCCTTGGTTCAAGCAGGGGCCGGGCAGGCGAAGCTTCGGGCTGACGCTGCTGTGTGGGGCAAGGAACTGCGGAGCGCCGGTATCAACGTCAACCTTGCTCCCGTTCTGGACACCGTCACCAGTGCGGAGTTTGCTCCGTCCAATTCACCCATCGGCCACTTCCAACGGGAGTACGGTTACGCCCCCGGAACCGTCTCAACCCTGGGCAATGCCTTCGCTGACGGCATGAAGGACGCGGGCGTGGCGCCCGTAGTGAAGCACTTCCCAGGCTTGGGCAGGGTTGTTCCCAACACTGATGTCACCAGTGATGTCAGGGATACCTCCACCACCCGCGACGATCCCGCATTGGAACCGTTCCAGGCTGCCATCAACTCCGGTACGCGGTGGGTCATGGTGTCGAACGCCTACTACGACAAGATTGATCCCGCCAACATCGCACCGTTCTCGCCTACGGTGATGGACACCATGCTGCGCGCTGATGCCGGTTTCACGGGGATCGTTCTTTCGGACGATCTCTGCAGCGCAGCGCAACTGGAGTCCTGGTCCGATGCCGACCGCGCCCTGAACTTCTTTGGTGCCGGTGGAACCATGCTGGTGTGCGCGGACCCCGGGAGTATTCCTGCCATGCACCAGGCAGTGGTGAAGAAGGCCACAGAGGATGCCTCCTTCAGGGC
>NZ_JABMCX010000043.1 GCF_013179505.1 Paenarthrobacter sp. CM16
TGTCAGCTTTCGAAGACCGGGACGGCAGCCGCTGCGAGAACCCCAGAGCATAGAACAGAGTGACTGCCGCCGTGAGCACAACTGATACGCCCCTCAACGCGTCCCCGGCCCGGGGAAGCATCGGAATTTCCCGTAAGTTCAAGGCGTATCTGGCACTCACAAAACCGCGGGTCATCGAACTCCTCCTGGTGAGCACCCTGCCCACCATGATCTTCGCCCAGCGCGGTTTTCCCTCCATAGGCTTGATTCTCGCTACACTCGTCGGCGGAGCTTTCGCGGCAGGCAGCGCCGGTGTCTTCAACTGCTACATCGACCGCGACATCGACAAACTCATGCACCGCACCGAGAAGCGCCCGTTGGTAACCGGAGAAGTGACGCCGCGAGAGGCACTGGTCTTCGCCTGGATTCTCGGCGCGGCGTCCATCGCCATCCTGTGGTTCGGGGCCAACCCGCTTTCCGCCTGGCTGGGCCTTGGCGCCATTGTGTTCTATGTGGTTATTTACACCATGATCCTGAAGCGCCGCACCGCCCAGAACATCGTCTGGGGCGGAGCTGCCGGATGCTTCCCTGTCCTGATCGCCTGGGCGGCCGTGACCAACACTGTGGAGTGGCCTGCCATTGTGCTGTTCATGGTGATCTTCCTCTGGACGCCGCCGCACTACTGGCCCCTGTCCATGCGTTACGGCGAGGACTACCGCAACGCCAAGGTGCCCATGCTTGGTGCCATCGCCGGAGCCAAGGTGGTTTCAGTCCAGGTTGTCCTCTACGCCTGGGCCATGGTGGCCTGCTCGCTCTTGATGGTCCCGGTTGGCGGGGCCGGATGGGTTTATACGATCGTTGCCGTTGCGGCCGGCGCGTGGTTCCTCTACGAGAGCCACGCGTTGTACAAGCGCGCGCAGGGCGGGGACGTCTCCAACAAGGGAGCCATGAAGGTCTTCCACGGCTCCATCAGCTACCTGACATTGCTCTTCATCGCGCTGGCCGTTGACCCGTTCATCGGCTCAGCGATCGTCGGCGGCTAGGTTCGCAAGTCGCTCGCGTTTTAACGTTCGACGCCGGTACCCGCCACCTTGCTTGAGTGGTCGGTGCCGGCGTCGCTGTTCTACCACCAACCCGCAGACGCTGTCTCACATCCCACGGGCTTGAACCCAACGCTGTCTCACAACCCACGGGCTTGAACCCAACGCTGTCTCACAACCCACGGGCTTGAACCCAACGCTGTCTCACATATCAAGAGATGCCACCAAGCGAGCCAGCGGGGGTGGTGCCTTGCCGGAGGGCAGCGCAGACACCAGCAGGGGCGCGTACCGGATTTTATTGCCGCTGCGCCCACCGAAAAACCTCCGCAGTTGCGCTTCAACAGATAGATCCCGCAACGAGGGTTGTCGCTGGAGAAGTTCGAACGAGCCAAACTCACCCTGACCGGCGATCACGTTGATCACCTCATCGACGCCCAGGCAACGAATAAGTTCATCCTCCAAATCAGCCTCACAGACCTGGAACCCCAGGTCGTTCAAGGAAGCGGCCCCGATACCGGCCCTGCTGAAGGCGCGGGCGATGCCCCGGGATTCTCCGGAATCGCAGAGACCCAGCAGCCGATGGTTTTCCCCTTGCGGGCCGTAACGGTCGAGGAAGTGGACAATGTTGGTGGCCCCACCCATCGGAACGATGGAGACGTGGTGCTTTTGCAGGTCATAACCAAGGCGCCGGGCCAATGCGTTCACGGCCAGACGGTCACTCTCGCCTTCCACAAACACTGCCGTCATTTGCACATGACCAGTATGGCTGATGAGGACGGCTCGGCCTTGGGTCGCTGAGGGCCAGCACCTAGAGGCCCCAACGCAGCACCTAGTTTGGGGCTATTCGGCACCTAATTCTTGCCGGAGCGCCACCTAGTTTGAGGAAATGCCGTCTAGGTGGTGACGTGCGCAACCTAGTGTTCGTGGTGGAACAGAGCTGTTCCACCACGCACGAGCATTGGGGAAAAAGTGAAAGCATTCCTGCGTACAGCCTGGGATGACGAAATCTCCAGCATCTGGGGTTAGCCGTGCGATCTCCCACTTTTCATTCAGTTTTGGCGGTCGCGGCGACACTGGCTGTTGTCGTGCTTTGCGGCGTGGCCTGTTCGGGCCCGCCGGCATCGTCGACCACCGCAACGACGACGGTCAGCCTGCCTGCAGTGGATCGCGCTGCCGGAGCAGGAGCAAGGGCAACTCTCAATGAAAGCACCGGCGAAGTTGTCCTTCCCATGAGTGCCTACTGGTACTCAGACGGAGAGAACGTCCTGGTCAATACGGCAGTGGCATTCCTCATCTACGACTGCGTAGAAGATGCCGGGTTCACGGTGGCCCCGTGGGGAGGTGCAGGTAAAGCCCTGCAGGACTACAGATATGGTCAGTGGTCCCGCTCGTTGGCTGCCAGAAACGGTGCCGTGCCGGAGATCAGGGTGATTCCCGGCGTGATGGATGAGCAGCCGGAGCGCCCACCCCTCAGCACAAGGCAGCAGGAAACGGAAGCGAAGTGCACTAATTCCGTGGGCAGGGCAGGCTTGCCCGAACTCCTGGACGGCCTGGCTGGTGATGCCTCCTTGCAGAGTCAAATCACTCGGAACGCCGTGGTCCTGACAGAGCTCGATTCGGAGTACTTGGCTTACCGGAAGAGCTGGGAGGAATGCCTGGCCGCCAAAGGCATCAAACTTTCGGAACAAGGTTCGTGGAGCTTGCAATCCGGCGGCTCCAAGGAGGATGAGATACGGGTTGCCCTCTTGGATCTAGACTGCAAGGACGCCAGCGGCGGGGCCAGGAAGCCGTATGACCTCCTGGCTGAGTACCAGGCCGCGCAGATGATCGACCACCAAGCCGAACTCAACGCCTTGGCGGAAGAGAAGGTGGGCGCAGTGGAGCGTGCCAAACAGATTTTGCGGGATCACGGCGTGGCTGATGCAAGACTCTGATTCGCTCCTGGTGGAACGCGGTATGAGGCGCGTCCCGCGGTGGTGGCTCGTACCTGCAGCATTACTGGTGGTACTGACGGGTTTGGGCGGCGCCTATTGGGCAGGAACATCGACAACGGCAGGGTCGGAGCCGGCACCGCCACTTGCTGCAGTGGTTCCGGTTTCGGCTACGGTAGAACGCCGTGCAGTGGCCGAACAGGTGGTTCTATCCGGGAAAGTCGTTCCAGGAGCCCAGGCCACCCTTCATGCCAGTCCGGCCGCAGGCGTTGACAGGCTGGTGGTAACGGGCGTGGCAAAAGAGGCCGGGAGCCGCGTGGTTTCCGGTGAGTTACTGGCGGTCGTCTCGGGGAGGCCGCTGTTGTTACTACCCAGCAGCGTGCCGTTGTATAGGGACATCAGCCCAAGCGACTCTGGTCCCGATGTCAAAGCACTCCAAGAGGTTTTGGCAGGGTTCGGTTACCCGTGCGCCACAACCGGAACCTTTGACCGGGCTACTCAGCAGGCACTGGCGTCGTGGTACCGGGCCGCAGGGTTCAAAGCCCCCGTTCCGCTCCCGCAGGAGGAAGCTGGTGATGCAGCATCGAAGAACTCGCCGGATGTCATGTTTCGCTGGCGGGAATTTGTCCAGGTCCCCGGTGATAGTGGCACTGTAGCGTCCATCGCCGGACCCGGTTCCATCTTGGCCGAGGACGGGGTCGTGGCCCGGATCAGGATCGCTGACGACTCCTTTGTTGCCCGCGCGGACGTTGTCCAGGCCGAGAGTTTCGTGGTGGGTACGCCCGTAACGGTCAGAGCCGGTTCAACAGTTCTGGACACCGCAGTGGTGCAGGTCAGCGGCTTTCTGGAGGGTGACCAAGGCAAGAATGAAGTCCCTGGAAAAGATGTCACCGTAGCGTTGCCGCCGGGGGCACAGGGATTCGCTGCCGGACAATCAGTTACCATGGCTGCAGGTGCTGCAGTGGCAGAGTCCCTCGCAGTTCCCCTCATAGCGATTCGTCAGGACGGCGGGATCCCCTACCTCCTGATCGAAGGCAACGGCGAGCCCCGCCGCTTGGAGGTGAAAGTTACCGCGCAGGTGGATGGGTGGGCAGCCATTGCGGACGTTGACGGCCTGGTTGTTGGGGATCAGGTGAAACTCCAATGAAGGCGGCCCTGCCATCCCGGGAATCGTCCGGACATGCGAAGCGCGTGCCCATCCTCAGCCTGCGTGGCATTGACCGCGGTTTCCCCGGCGCGATGGCGCTGATGGACGTGGACCTCGATATCCACGAGGGCGAGTTTGTTGCCATTGTAGGTCCCTCCGGTTCAGGAAAGTCCACGCTGCTTAACGTCCTCGGCCTCTTGGACACACCTACCGGGGGTTCTTATCGGATCAGGGATGTAAACGTCGCAGATCTCAACGTTAGGCAAAAAGCAGCCCTACGGGCCGATGTTTTCGGCTTCGTCTTCCAGGAATCACATATGGTGGGTCGGGACGCCACGGCCCGCAACGCCGTGTTGGGGCTGCGTGTGCGGGGCGTAGGTATCAAGGTCCAGAAACAAATGGTCATGCCCGCGCTGAAGAGATTTGGGCTCGCACATAGGGCGGCAACCCCGGCGTCGCTGTTGTCCGGGGGAGAGCGTCAACGCCTGGCTATGGCACGGGCAGTAATCGGAACGCCAAAGGTTGTCCTGGCAGACGAACCCACAGGCAGCCTGGACACCGGGAACGGCAAGATCGTCATCCAGCATCTCCGCGAGCTTAGTGATGCCGGGACCACTGTGGCCCTGGTGACCCACGATCCCGGTATCGCGGCGGCAGCGGACCGCATCATCACGATGCGCGATGGAGCCATCATCCAGGACACCGGACACCTCAAGGACACCGCCAGCATTCCAGCACCAACAACAGAACATCCCGAAAGCAAACGTGCCTTCGGCCGAAGCCTGCGCCATGAGGCAGCAGATGCCGTTGCCGACGCGCTCTCCGGGTTGACCGTTCGCCCAGCTAAAGCCCTTCTGCTGATCATGGCGTTTCTCCTTGGCAGCGGAGGGTTGGTTGCGGCCATCGGGCTGAGCGAGAGTGCCTCAGTCAAGGTGTCCACGCGGATCGATGCAGCGGCGAGCGACGAAGTCAGAGTGACGCGTTCGGCCGGTTATCCATCGTGGGAAGCCATCAGCAGCGACCTCGATGCCTCCAGAAGGCTCTCCGGGGTGCTTGATGCCGGCGTCATCGCCGAACTCTCATCGTCAGTGGTGCAGCCATCCACCTTTCGGCCCGCGTCCTTTCCTGAACAACCGACTTTCAACGGCGCAGTCCGGATCATTGACTCTGCGTACCTTAGGCTCCAAGGCGCGACCCTGTCCTACGGTGATGCCGCCTTGCTCGACCAATCATTCGGTGGTCCCGTCGCAATCCTGGGCCAGAACGCCGCCAGTGAGCTGGGAATCGGAAAACCGGGACCCGGCGTCGTAGTTTGGCTGTACGGCCAGCCAGTCCCGGTGGTAGGGATTATTGATGAACCGGGCCGTGACCCGATTCTGCCGTCAGCGGTCATGGTGGGAGTCGGGTCCTACTCTTTGACCGACAACGTGGCAGCCAGCCTGGTCCTTCGGACGGGTCCAGGGATGCCGGCAGCCATCGCTGAGGCCCTTCCAAAAGCCCTCAACCCTGCTGAACCCGGGACCGTAGAGGTGCGAACGGTGGCCGACCTCCGGGAACTCAAACAAGGGATCAATACGGACCTCGGCAGGCTGGTAGCCGTTGTCTCCGTCATCCTGCTCGCCATGGCTTGCCTCAGCGCCGGCACCACCATGTACCTAGGGGTGTTGGCGCGATCCAGTGAGATTGCACTTCGACTTGCCTTGGGCATGCGTCGAAGAGTGCTCGCCTCAATGTTCCTTACCGAAGGTGCTGTGGTGGGCATATTAGGGGGAGCTGCAGGCGCAGCAGCAGGCATGGTTGCTGTGATGGCCTACGCATCCCTTGAAGGTTGGGCCGCTGTGCTTCCTTGGTATGCGTCGCTGTGGGGCATAGGGGCCGGACTTACCAGCGGCACCTTATCCGCTGTGTACCCAGCCGTACTGGCCACGCGTTCCAACCCGGCGCACCTGATCCGGGCTTAGGAGATCTACCGACGTACCGGGCTGTGCTTCGCGAGGTCAGCTGCGTTGGTGGCTGCACTCATGAGGACGGCTGCCCCAAACATGTGCGCTCCAACCAAGAGAGCCGGAATTCCGTTGTAGTACTGGGTGAAGCCGATGACGGCCTGCAGCAGTGTCACGCCCAGCAGCAGGTATGCCGCCGTTCTGAATGGACCGTCGATTTTGTGTCGGAAAACCAAGTACACCGCGAACAGTGTTCCCGCAGTGATGAGGTAGGCGGGCACGGCGTGGATGTGGGAGAAAAGGTCCCAATCGAGGTCGTTTCGGGGCGCGTCGGCGTCCCCGGCGTGGGGACCTGCGCCGGTGACTACGACGCCGAGCATCACCGAGAGTGCGGAGAAGACAGCAACAGCCAGCATCACGGGACGTGCGACGGCGGGCAGGCCCGGCAGGGTCCGGTTCATGAAGCTTCCGGCGCGCCCGTAGGCCCGGTTGACCAGCAGCGTTGCGAAAACCACCAAGGCCATGGAGACAAGGAAGTGCAGTCCGACGACCCAGGGGTTGAGGCCCGACAAAACCGTAATGCCACCGATGATGGCTTGGGCCGGAATGCTTGCCAGCAGGCCCAAGGCGAGGATGAACAGGTCGCGGCGTTCTTTGCGGAGGTTCCACAAGTACACCAGCATCAATGCTGCGACGGCGGCGAGGGCAAAGGTCAGCAGACGGTTGCCGAATTCGATGAAACCGTGGATACCCATTTCCGGGGTGTTGACCAGCGAGTCATTGGTGCATCGTGGCCAGGTGGGGCAACCCAAACCGGACGCGGTAAGGCGCACCGCACCACCGGTCACCACCAGGACTGTCTGCCCGATGAGAGACAGCAGAGCCAGGCGGCGGACGGCCTTGTTAACCTCGGTGGGCAACTTGGACGTGAACTGCTGAATGGTTTTGGGAAGGCGCGATGCCGTGCTCACAGTTTTCTCACTTCTCAGTTCTGCATTGTTGGTGGTGCCCGGTCGGATTAGTTCCACTTGAACCAGCGGATGGCTGCAGCGCCGGCGAGTACCGTCCACAGCAAAAGGACCAGGACGGCGGGGAAAGGTACAGCACCCACGAGGAAAGCATCACGGAGCGCCTGGCCCAGGGCACCGGACGGAAGGAAATGGACGATGCCTTGAAGCAACGAGGGCAATCGATCGGCGGGAACAACGATCCCGCCCAGGGCCCCCAGCAGTATCCACAAAAGGTTGGTGATAGCCAAAGTAGCTTCCGGACGCACAGTGCCGGCCACCAGCAAGCCGAGCGCAGTAAAGGCAGCAGCGCCCAGAATCAGCAGCCCGAGCCCGGGCAGCCAGGCCTCGGGCCGGGGTTGCCATCCCAGGAAGCCGGCAACGGCGCCGACCACCAGGACCTGCAGAAAAAGGACCACCAGTACGGCGAGGATCTTCCCGGCAATCAGCCCACCCCTGCCCAGTGGCGTGGTGGAGAGGAACCGGAGAACTCCGTAGCGACGGTCAAAGCCCGTGGCAATGCCTTGACCGGTAAAGGCCGTGGACATTGCACAAAGTGCCAGGATGCCCGGTGTGGCAATGTCCACACGTGATCCCCCTAAACCATCCAGCAGGGGAGTCACTACCAGTCCTACCAAGGCCATGAGAGGCAAAACGATGGCAAGAATCAGCTGTTCACCATTACGCAGCATGGTGATGGTTTCATAGCGGCCCTGCTGCATGATGCGGCGCGGAAGCGATGCCGGTCCCGCATTGGGCGAGAGGAGCTTGCTCATCGGAGGTCCCTTCCGGAAATGTCCAGGAACACGTCTTCAAGGCTACGGGCTTCCAGGCGGAGCGAGGCAGGCATGATGTTCCGTTCCGCCCACCAAGCAGTCAGAGTTGCGAGGTCTTTGGGCGTGATGGCGCCTGTGATGGAGTAACTTCCGGAGCGGGTCTCAGTGACCTGAAGGCCTGCCCCCAAGGCTCCGACGAAGTCGAGTCCGCCCGGCGCATCGAAATAGAGCGTGCGTTCCGTCACGGCGGAATCCGTGGCGTGGTCGTGGCGCAGCAGTTCCGCGACGGTGCCTTCCACCACGTTATGACCGCCGTCAATGATGTAGACGTAGTCGGCAAGGCGCTCGGCGTCATCCATCAGGTGCGTGGTCAGGACGATTCCCATGCCGGCGTCGCGAAGTTCGGCGATCAGGTCGAAAACCATCTGGCGCGATTGCGGATCGAGACCCGCGCTGGGCTCATCAAGGAACAGAATCTCCGGGTTGCCCACCAGGGCAGCTGCCAGAGCCAACCGTTGTTTTTGACCGCCGGAAAGCCTGCGCACGCTGGTTCTGCTGAATTGGCCGATTCCCAGCCGTTCCACCAGCGCGTCAACATCCATGGGGTTTTTGTACATGCCGGCGACGTGCCGCAACAGCGGTATGGGACGGGCCGACGGCGGCAACCCGCCGTCCTGGAGCATCACGCCTACGCGGGACCTCAAGTCGGCGCCTGCTGTATCAGGGTCTGCACCAAGGAGCGAGATGCTCCCGCCGGTCCGCTTCTGCAATCCCTGTGCACATTCAAGGGTGGTGGTCTTGCCTGCTCCATTGGCACCGAGCAGCGCGGTCACCTGGCCGCGCTCGGCTACAAGGGAGAGTTCGCTGACTACCCGGAGCATTTTGCCGTCAAGGGAGGCCAGGGGGCCTACATCCTTAATGAGTCCGTCTATGGTGAGGACAGGGGATTCGGGTGAGCGCACCAGAGTATTCTACGTGAAGTAGTACGGTCACACTTGGCGGGCTACTGAGGTCAGTCTTGCCTTACTGGATGCATGAAACAAATTACGACATGATTGTGTTGTGTATTCCATGAGCAGTCCAACTTCCATGCCCTCAACACGGCATGCTGCAGCGGCAGAGGCCTTCGTTGCCCCGCCTGCGCTGCCGGACGCGGATGACCGCACCAGGGACCGTGTCCTGAGCGCCGTTCTGGAGAACGGCCCGGTGAGTGCCGCGGAACTTGGTGATCTTCTCGGCTTCACACCGGCCGCAGTCCGCCGCCACCTTGACCATTTGGAACGCAGCGGCGTGATCGAGGTCAAGCGTGTGGCCAAGGCAGGTTCCGGAGCAGGACGTCCTGCGCGTCGCTACGTCCTGAGCTCCCAGGGGCAGTCCACCCTGGGTGACGACTACTTGAACATTGCCAGCTCCGCACTCCGGCGCCTCCAGGAACTCGCCGGTGAAGAGGCCGTCCGTGAGTATGCCGAGGAACGCTTCTCGGACATGGAACGGCGCTACGCCCCCGAAGTGGAGGCAGCCGGTGATGACATCACCGCCCGTGCCATGGCGCTTTCCAAGGCCCTGAGCCGTGATCGCTTTGTTGCGTCCGCGCATTCCATTGAGGCCAAAGCACCCCTGCCTGCTGCCTTGTCCAGCGTCCAGCTGTGCCAGGGCCACTGCCCCATCCAACGGTTGGCGGCAGAGTTTCCGGTGTTTTGCGATACCGAGACCAAGGTCTTCTCGCGCTTGGTGGGCGTCGATGTCCGGCGCCTCTCCACACTCGCGCAGGGCGGACACGTCTGCACCACCCACATACCTACCGGGCGCCCGGCTGCCACGGCATCCCCAGATGCCGCAGAGCAGCCCGGGAACCCGTACCAGGAATCAAACAACCAGCAAGAAAGGCCGTGATGACGGACCAAATAGCAGAGAAAGCGGTAGCTGACGGCACTGTGATCTCGGAGATTCTGGAGAAGAATCCCGAACTGCACGGTATCGGAAACTACGAGTACGGCTGGGCCGACAAGAACGACGTAGGCGCCAACGCCCGTCGTGGCCTCAGCGAGGAGGTTGTCCGTGACATCTCCTCGAAGAAGAACGAGCCCGAATGGATGCTCGACCTGCGCCTCAAGGGCCTGAAGTACTTTGACCGCAAGCCCATGCCGACCTGGGGTGCAGACCTCTCCGGCATCGACTTCGACAACATCAAGTACTTTGTGCGTTCCACCGAGAAGCAGGCGGCAACGTGGGAAGACCTTCCGGAAGACATCCGGAACACCTACGAAAAACTCGGCATCCCCGAAGCTGAGCGCAGCCGTCTGGTCTCGGGCGTTGCTGCCCAGTACGAGTCCGAGGTTGTCTACCACCAGATCCGCGAAGACCTGGAAGCCCAGGGCGTCATCTTCCTGGATACCGATACCGCTTTGCGTGAGCACCCGGAGATCTTCCAGGAGTACTTCGGCACCATCATCCCGGTGGGCGACAACAAATTTGCCTCGCTCAACACGGCCGTATGGTCCGGCGGTTCCTTCGTGTACGTACCCAAGGGCGTCCACGTAGACATCCCGCTGCAGGCCTACTTCCGCATCAACACCGAAAACATGGGCCAGTTCGAGCGCACGCTGATCATCGCCGATGAGGACTCCTACGTTCACTACATCGAAGGCTGCACGGCTCCGATCTACACCTCGGACTCACTGCACTCCGCTGTTGTGGAGATCATCGTGAAGAAGGGCGCCCGCGTCCGCTACACGACCATCCAGAACTGGTCCACCAACGTGTACAACCTCGTTACCAAGCGCGCCATCTGCGAAGAGGGCGCCACCATGGAATGGATCGATGGCAACATCGGTTCCAAGGTGACCATGAAGTACCCGGCCGTCTACCTTGTTGGCGAGCACGCCAAGGGAGAGACCCTGTCCATCGCTTTCGCCGGCGAGGGCCAGCACCAGGACACCGGCTCGAAGATGGTTCACATTGCGCCGAACACCAAGAGCTCCATCATTTCCAAGTCCGTAGCCCGCGGTGGTGGTCGTGCTGCATACCGCGGCTTGGTCCAGGTCCGCGAGGGTGCCAAGCACTCGGCCAACACGGTCCGCTGTGATGCCCTCCTGGTGGACACCATTTCCCGTTCGGACACGTACCCGTACATCGATATCCGCGAGGATGACGTTGTGATGGGCCACGAGGCCACGGTTTCCCGCGTCAGCGAAGAGCAACTCTTCTATCTGATGTCCCGCGGCATGCCTGAAGACGAGGCCATGGCCATGATCGTGCGCGGCTTCATTGAGCCGATCGCCCGGGAATTGCCCATGGAATACGCTCTTGAGCTGAACCGCCTGATTGAACTGCAGATGGAAGGGTCCGTCGGTTAACAATGACTGATATCACTACTGAAAAGGCACGCATCGGCGCGCCCTCGGCCCAGCCGTTTATCAACGGTTTCACCGAGGAAGGCGAGAACCTCTCGCCCGTCAACACCGGAACCAACACCAGCACGACGTCGGAGCAGCCTTCTGCTGGTCCGCTCGGCGGCGCTTCGGCCAAGAGCCACTCACATGGTGGCGGCGTAGGCATCCCCGACAGCTCCCGTGCAGGGCGTCTGACCTCCTACAAGCTGGCAGACTTCAAGCCGTTGAACGGTCTTGAGGAAGACTGGCGCTTCACTCCGTTGAAGCGACTGCGCGGCCTTCACACCGAAGTCCTCAACGGCGCAGCTCCGGCTGTCAGCGTCACCGCACCAGCCGGCGTCGTTGTTGAAACGGTTGGCCGCGATGACCAGCGCATCGGGCAGGCAGCCATCCCGGAGGACCTCGTGTCCGCCAATGCGTGGGAGAACTTCGCCGAGGCGACGGTTGTCACCGTTCCTGCGGAACTGCAGGCCGAGAGTGAAGTTTCCGTCCTGATCACCGGTGCGGGAGAGGCTCCCTCTGCCCAGCACATCGTGATTGTGGCAGAGCGGTTCTCCAAGGCCGTTGTTGTCCTGGACCACCAGGGTTCCGCGGTTGTCTCCGAGAACGTGGAAATCATCGTTGAAGACGGCGCTGAGCTGACCGTTGTCTCGTTGCAGGAGTGGGCAGATAACGCTGTTCACGCCTCATCGCAGCAGGCAAAGATCGGCCGCGATGCCAAGTTCAAGCACATCGTTGTCAGCCTTGGCGGCGACCTCGTTCGCGTCACGCCCTCCACGCGCTTCACCGCACCGGGTGCCGACGTCGAAATGTTCGGCCTGTACTTCGCCGACGCCGGCCAGCACCTTGAGCAGCGCCTGTTCGTTGACCATGCAGTGGCTAACTGCAAGTCGCGTGTCCTCTACAAGGGTGCGCTGCAGGGCCGCAATGCCCACAGCGTGTGGGTTGGCGACGTCCTGATCCGCAAGGAAGCAGAAGGCACGGATACCTACGAGGCCAACCGCAACCTGGTACTCACCGACGGTGCCCGCGCCGACTCTGTGCCCAACCTTGAAATTGAAACCGGCTTGATCGAGGGTGCGGGCCACGCCAGCGCCACCGGCCGTTTCGACGACGAGCACCTGTTCTACCTCATGGCCCGCGGCATCCCCGAAAAGGTTGCCCGCCGCCTGGTGGTCCGAGGCTTCCTCAACGAGATCATCCAGCAGATCAAGGTTCCGGCAATCGAAGAGCGCCTGACCGCAGCTGTTGAGCGCGAACTCGCCGCGACCGACAACTAAGACAGGCCAGGCAGAGCAACAATGAGTGAAGAAGCCAAGGGCGAGCTGGTATGCAACGCCAATGACATCCAGGTCAAGCAAGCGCTGCGCGTCCTGATCGATGACTATCCCGTAGCCATCGTGAAGGATTCAATGGGCGAGATCCACGCCATCGCCGATACCTGCTCGCACGCGGACATCTCGTTGTCCGAGGGTGAGGTTGAAGGCTGCGCGATCGAATGCTGGGGACATGGTTCCCAGTTTGACCTCCGCAGTGGACAGCCCCTCCAGCTGCCTGCTTACGACCCCGTCCCCGTTTTCGCCGTCACCATCGACGGAGACGACGTTTATGTGGACGTGACCAACGTTGTGAACGGCGCTTCGGTAGATCACTACTGAGCGCCCAGTACCGCCAGACTTACGAACGGAAAGAAAGAAGAGCATGTCAACTCTTGAAATCAAGGACCTGCACGTCAGCATCGAGACGGAGCAGGGCACCAAGGAGATCCTGAAGGGCGTCAGCCTCACCATCAAGACCGGTGAAACGCACGCCATCATGGGCCCCAACGGTTCAGGCAAGTCCACCCTCGCCTCCACCATCGCCGGCCACCCGCGCTACACCGTCACGAGCGGCACCATCACGCTGGACGGCGAAGATGTGCTGGAAATGAGCGTTGACGAGCGCGCCCGTGCAGGCGTCTTCCTGGCCATGCAGTACCCGGTAGAGGTTCCCGGCGTCACCATGACCAACTTCCTGCGCACTGCCAAGACGGCAATCGACGGCGAAGCTCCGGCCCTGCGTACTTGGACCAAGGACGTCAAGGCTGCCATGCAGCAGCTGCGTATCGACGCCGACTTCGCACAGCGCAACGTCAACGAAGGCTTCTCCGGTGGTGAGAAGAAGCGTGTTGAGATCCTGCAGCTCGAACTCTTCAAGCCGAAGTTCGCCATCCTCGACGAGACCGACTCCGGCCTGGACGTCGACGCCTTGAAGGTTGTCTCCGAGGGCGTTAACCGCGCTCACGAAGAGGGCAACATGGGCACGCTGCTCATCACCCACTACACCCGCATCCTGCGGTACATCAAGCCGGACTTCGTCCACGTCTTCGTTGACGGCAAGGTTGTTGAAGAGGGCGGCCCCGAGCTCGCCGACCGTCTTGAAGAAGAGGGCTACGACCGCTACGCCCCGGGCGCCGGCGTGGCCGTTGCTCCTGCCGTGCAGGCCTAGTTAGGATCGTTCCATGACCGAAATCAACACGGCGCGAACCAGCCTCGAGGACGTCGAGGAAGCGCTCAAGGACGTCATTGACCCCGAACTCGGCGTCAACGTAGTGGACCTGGGCCTTCTGTATGGCCTGAAGTACTCCGACGAAGACGGCGCGCTCCTGATCGACATGACACTGACAACGGCGGCTTGCCCGCTGACGGACGTGCTTGAAGAGCAAGTGGGCAAGTCCCTGGACGGCGTCGTTGATGACTGGCGCCTGAACTGGGTATGGATGCCGCCATGGGGTCCTGAGCGGATCACCGACGACGGCAAGGACCAGATGCGGGCCCTCGGGTTCAACATCTGATCAGTATTTTTTCGCTCGCTTCGGCGGGCCATGAGGAAGGGTTCCGGGCTGACCGCCCGGAACCCTTCCTTTTGCCATTTATGCAAGTTTCAGTCCGCGAACCCCAAGCACTACCGTGAGGTGCTGCCGGGGAGTAGGATGCGGCCATCCGAGGCGTGATTTCTGCATTCTTGGAGCATTGCCTCCGGGAGGGTGGCAGCGTCTACTGGCTGGGGAGTGGCCGTGCGGGGAGCGCGTCCGGGTGCACCAATTACAACTCGTCGATCAGAGGCACTCCCATGAAAGTCAAATTCGCAATACCCAGTGCTGTTGCTATTGCCACAGCCGTACTGTTGGTGCCGCCAGCGGCAGCGGCGCCCCCGGCGGGCTCCCAACTCTCAGGCGCAATTTTCACTACGAACGGGTCCGGCGTACCGGTGAACCTGAATATATACGACGCTAAAGAAGACGTGTATCTCAACGGTGGACCTGGCATCAACGCTCCTGACGATGCTGCCGGACTGCCCGCCGGAAACTACTACTTCCAAGTCACGGATCCATCGGGCAAGACGCTGCTTTCCACCGACGACATCAGCTGCCGTGAAGTCACGGTCAATAGCTCTGGTGTCATCGAGGATGCAGTTCCGGCCGGAGGCTGCGAGCATGCAACGGGCAGTGACGGAGAAGATGGGGGCGCGACGATCCAACTTTTCCCCTTCGCGGATACCCCCAACAACGGCGGGGTCTACAAAGTATGGATCACACCAGTGGACAGGTACGACTGCGAGGCACCGGGCAACAAGCAGTGCTTTGTCCCGCGATACAGCAAGGTGGACAACTTCAAGGTCCGCAACCCGCTGATCGTTGAAATCGATGTCCGTTTCTTCAGGAACGGCGTTGCTCTGGACGGCTACGCCGCTGAGTGGACTGACACCAACGGTGCACACAACGTTAAGTTCTCTGAGTGGAACCCATCGGTGTTGGCGTATCACGAAGCTCACTTTGAGGCGACGGAGCAGGGAACGCACTCCATCAAGGTCTCCAGCCAGCCCGGCTGCAGTCTTGGAGCGGTGTACGGGCCGGATGGGTCACTGGCAAAGATCAAGGGCAGCAGCGCTACGGTGAGCGTCTCTGTTGCCGACCATCGAGAGGGTGATTACACCTACCGAGTAGACGTCAGCTGCAAGTAACACGCGCCATTCTCAGGAAACCAAGGAACACCTGAACGAAACCGGCCCGGAACTCCCTAAGGAACCGGGCCGGTTGGCATCCTGGCAGTCTTCCTGGGCAGCTTCCTTCTATGGCGCAGCTACTCCGAATGTGTCGCACTTGTTGATGTCACCGGTGGTGTACCCCTGGTAGAACCACTTCTGCCGCTGTTCGCTGGAGCCGTGTGTCCACGATTCAGGAGACACCCGGCCGGTAGCCGCCTCCTGGATGCGGTCATCGCCGACCGCGGACGCGGCGGACAAAGCATCCTGCAGGTCTTGCTCGGTCAAGGGATCAAGGAAAGGCTTCCCGCTCGCGTCAGTCTGGGTGGTGGCGTGCCGGACCCACAGCCCCGCAAAGCAGTCGGCCTGAAGTTCCACCCGTACGGCACCGGATTGCGGACCCTGGGGATCCTGCTGGGCCTTGTCCAAGGTGCCAAGGATGTTCTGGACATGGTGCCCGAATTCGTGGGCCACCACGTATTCCTGCGCCAGCGGACCTCCGGATGAACCGAAGCGGGTGACCAATTCGTCGAAGAAACCGGGGTCGAAATAGGCGGTGGTGTCCGCAGGGCAGTAGAACGGGCCCACGGCACTGGTAGCGGCACCGCAGCCGGTGTTGGTGGCCTGGCTGAAAATCACAGTCTCAGGCCGCGGGTACTGGACGTTGTAATCGGCCAGGTAATCAGGCCAGAAGGCATTGAGGCTGTTGACGGTGCCAATGATCCGGCAGTCCAGCCGCTTGTCCGCGTCAGCGCCGGTCTGGCATTCCTGGGCGGCACCGGGGCCACCACTTTCGACGGCGGGAGGCTGGGTTCCGCTGCCTGTCAGGTCCCCGAGGATGTTGGGGTTGATGCCGAAGAGTGCCAACAGCAGCACCACGATCCCGCCACCAATACCACCGCCGATCTTTGTCCCGCGGCCCATGCCACTGCCGCGTCGGTCCTCCACCTGGGAGGGGTCAAGCTGTGCGCCGTCATTGAAACTCATACAGTCAGAATAGACGTCACTATTGGTGCCCGCCGCCTGACACTGCCGTAAAATTCTGTGGATGCCTTTCCTGGACAAACTTCAGCACTGGGCCGATGAACGCCCTCACGACACCGCGGTGGTTGTGGGCAGCAACCGGCTCACCTGGGTGGAACTCCGCGACGCCGCAGCAGCGCTGCTGGGCGATGCGAACCCCACTACGGTTCTTGCCGAGCCCAATTCTGTCCGCTTTGTGGAACGTTACGCTGCTGCGGTGGCGGGGGAGCGGCGCTGTGCCGTGCTGGACCCCGAATGGCCTGCCCCGATGATCGAGGATGTCACGTCGCGCATCGTCGAGGCCGGTACACCTGCCGGCACGGACTTAGTGGATGGGGAACCTTCCAGCACCTTCCTCATCGGACTGACGTCCGGCACCACGTCGGTCCCCAAGGCCTTCACCCGTTCACGCCGTTCCTGGCAGGCGTCGTTCGAGGCATCCATCGAGTTTTTCGACCTTCGGCAGGATGACCGCACCCTTGCTCCTGGCCCGCTTTCTGCCAGCCTCAACCTTTACGCGCTCTCGGAATGTTTGTTCGCCGGCGCGGCCTTCCATACCCTTGAGACTTTCGATGTGGGAGCCGCCCACGCTGCCATCACTCATGACGGCATCACCCGCTTGGTCCTGGCGCCTACTGCCTTGCGGTTGCTCAGCGAGCGGGGACTGGCGGGGGATGTTGATGCCTCCGGACTCCGCAGCATCATTTGTGCCGGCTCCAAGCTGGACGCCCGCACCTTGGAGGCTGCCCGGCGTTGGGCACCCCATGCATCCCTCTACGAGTATTACGGTGCCTCCGAATTGAGTTTCGTCTCAGGCACCCGCTTGGCGGCCGGGGAACCTTTGGATTCCGGCGGAACAGGGATCGGCCTGCCTTTCCCGGGGGTCGAACTGAGAATCCTGGATGATGCCGGCCAACCCCGGCCGGACGGCGGACAGGGAAACATTTGCGTCCGCAGCGGCATGGTCAGCAACGGCTATCTTTGGGGCGACGATGGGCAAGCCCTGAGATGTCTCGATGGTTGGTACACCGTGGGGGACCAGGGTTTCCTTGAGGAAGGCATCCTCCATATCCTTGGGCGCCGCTCCGACATGATCATCACCTCGGCAAAGAACGTCTACCCTCATGAGGTGGAGCTTGCCCTGGCTTCGGTACCGGGTGTGGATTTTGCGGTCGCCGCCGGAGCGCCTGACGATATCCGCGGCCAAAAGGTGGTTGCCGGCGTCGTGCCTGCCTGCGGCTCGGTCACTGCCACCCAACTCCGCACCGGCCTGGACGGGCTGCTGGCACGTGACAAGTGGCCGCTACAGTATTACTTGTTGGGGGAGTTGCCGTTGACGGACCGGGGCAAAGTCAGCAGAAAGATTTTCCTCGACTGGATCAAGAATCACGACCCCCGGGCGCAGCTTCTTGGGTAGCGCGAGGGCCTAGCCATGGAAGTCGACGAATCCCGGCAACCGATCATCATCACCGCGCTTCGATCTCCGATTTGCCGCGCCAACGGTCAACTGAAACACTTCCGTGCCCCGGACCTTCTGGCACCTGTGCTCGCTTCCCTGCTGGAAACAGCATCTTTGGACCCGGCGGACGTGGACGACGTCATCGTTGGAAACGCGGTGGGCGGCGGGGGAAATGTGGCCCGGTACGCTGCCCTCCAAGCCGGATTGCCCACCACGGTGCCGGGCCTAACCGTTGACAGGCAATGCGGTTCCGGCCTTGATGCCATCGCGCTGGCCTCGAGGCTGGTAGCAGCCGGGGATCAGCCGTTGTACCTGGCGGGCGGCGTTGAGAGCATCAGTACCGCGCCGGCACGGGCCAACAGGAACGACGACGGCGGACTCGACTTCTACTCGAGGGCCAGCTTTGTGCCGCCACAGTTCGGGGACCCCGACATGGGTGTTGCCGCTGAGAACGTTGCCCGGGCGTTTGGCGTGACACGTGAGCGCCAGGACGAGTATGCGCTGCGGAGCCACAGACGGGCGGTAGAGGCTGCCGAAGCGGGGCTTTTTTCGGCTGAAATAGTGCCGCTCAAGAGCAGTCGTAAGCTGGTGGACTCCGACGACGGGCCCAGGGCCACGTTGCGGCCGTCGCTGATGGCCAGGTTCCCTGCGGCGTTTGTGCCTGATGGAACGGTCACTGCAGGGAACTCCTGCTTCGACGCGGACGCAGCATCCGCCGTCGTCGTCACGTCGCTGGAGCGCGCCCGTTCGC
Organism: Paenarthrobacter sp. CM16; assembly: GCF_013179505.1. GTDB lineage: Bacteria > Actinomycetota > Actinomycetes > Actinomycetales > Micrococcaceae > Arthrobacter. The sequence continues at coordinate 18,472 of NZ_JABMCX010000043.1, forward strand.
TGGGCGCAACGGACGGGTTGCTGGTACTGGGGTGTGATACCGCCGGGGTCGATCCCGAACTCCTTGGCATCGGCGCTGCACACGCCGCCAAGCGACTCCTTGGCCGCCACTCTCTGCGTGCGGGAGAAGTTGATCTGGTTGAGTTCAACGAGGCGTTTGCTTCCCAAACCATCGCGTGCCTGGATTTCCTGGGCATAGATCCTGCCATGGCCAACCTGGACGGCGGCGCCCTGGCGCTTGGGCACGGCTACGGCGCTTCGGGGGCGGTTCTGGTAACGCGTTTGATGGCGCAGGCACGCGGCAGATTTGCAGCAAAGGGGACGAGCGCCCTGGCGTTGGCCATGATCAGCATTGCCGGGGGCATGGGAACCGCAGCGCTCCTGCGGTACTCAAGGCTCTAGCCGTGCATTAACGCATCTTCCGGTTCGCCGTCTTCCGGTTCTCCCAGCCCACGGGCTGCCAGGGCGTCGCCTGTTTGCCGGGCGTACGCCACGGTAGTGATGAAGACCGGGAGCACCAGCGCCCGCGGATTGCGTTCAAGCCCGCGCGCCCGCGCTGAATCCCGCACATCTGAAAATGCGCCCGCAATAAAGGGAATGCTCCTGAGCATCACTGCAATGGTCAAAGCGAAGCGTTCGGGGTCGGCGCCGAAACGCCGGAACGGTTTTGCCAGCACCACCACGCCATCCAACAGGTCCTGGACGGGCGTAGTGGCGGTCAGCACTGACGCTGCCACCACGCACACCAGTATGTTCAGCACGATGCGGGCTGCGGTGGGAGCCCCAAGCTGCCACCACTGGAAAAGGCCGATGACCAAGAGGATGGGCGTCACCAACCAGATGGCCCGCAGAAGGCGGCGGGGACCGGCGCCAGTCATAATGAACAGCCCGCACATGGTGGTGAAGATCGCCAAGGACACCGCCCAGTCCACTATGAGGAATGACGCCGCTCCGCAAGCAGCAACCACCAGGAACTTCAGCAACAGGGGAGTGCGGTGGATGATCGAGTTGCCGCGGACATAGTTCGCGATCAGGAAGCCATGGCCCCTCACCTGGAAACGTCACCCGATGGGGCATCCTGAAGGGGAGCCGCGCACAGCGCGCGGTAAACGGCGACGCCCTCGGCTGCCCCGCCGTCGAACACGATACGTCCCGACTCCACCACCAACACCCGATCCATGTCGAGCGCGAGGTCCAAATCATGCGTAGACATCATCACCTGCTGGTCCAATCCTGCGACTGTTTCCCGCAGGAGTTCACGGTTCCGGAGGTCCAGAAGGGTGGATGGTTCGTCAAGGACCAGTACCGCCGGGTCCACGGCCAGGACTGCGGCCAGGGCCAGCAACTGCCGTTCGCCGCCGGAGAGTTCGTAGATACTCTGATCAGCCAGGTGCAGCAGCCCGAAGCGTTCCAGGACCATTTCCGCCCGGGCCGCCCGTGCTGTGGAGTTCTTGATGGACCGGCGCAGGGAAAGCTCAACGTCTTCCCTGCCCGTGGGCATCACCAGCTGGGACAGTGGATCGGTAAAAACGAAACCGACTTTGCCTCTTACACGGCGGACGTCCTCAACAGTGTTCCCACCGTGGACCATGACCCGGCCGGCGCTCGGCTCAACCAAGCCATTCACCAGCCGCAGCAGGGTGGACTTCCCCGATCCGTTGGCACCGATCACGCCGATCCGGCGTTCGGTCAGCTCCAGGGAAAACTCGTGGAGCAGGGTTTTGGGTGTGGGGCTGCCGTCAACCGCGACGCGCACCGATACCCCAGTGAAACTGATGGAATTCATGGATCGATTGTTCCCGTTTACTTGACCCGACGTACCAGCACATCCGGGAAGGCTTTGTGGATTGCCATGGCGATGACGACAGCCAGGACGTTCTTAAGGATATCGCCGGGGACAAACGGAAGATCGGCGAGGAAAGCCTTGGTGAAGTCCAACTTGGCGTTGACCATCATGCCAAGGACGCCCAGTGCGTGGATAACCACGATGCTGCTCACCATGGTGGCCCCGAAGAGCCACAGCGCACGGAACTTCACCGTCCGGCGGATGATGATCGCCGCCAGGTAACCCGTTGCTGCGGCAGCCAGCGGGAACGCAATGATGTATCCGGCTGAAGGTGTTGCCAGTATGCCGGGTCCGCTGCGCCCGCCGCTGAAGATCGGCAGCCCTGCCAGCCCCAGCAGGACATAAAGCCCGACGGCGGCGAAACCCCGTCCGGCGCCGAGCACCAAGCCACTGAGCATCACTGTCAGGGTCACCAACGTGATAGGCACACCCAGGGCACCCACAGGGATGCCGGGAACGATCGCGGAAGCGGCCACGAGGGCAGCGAACACTGCAATGAGGCCGAGGTCGGTGGCAGTCCAGCGTTTACGGGACATCGGCTTTTTCTGCTCTTGGGCAGTGTTGGTCTGGCTCATGATGGGTCCAATCGGGTGTGATGCGATGTGATGATGGTCTTCTTCTTTCCCCTCCCATCGAGAGTACGGAGGGATGGTTGGTGGGATTTTGGAGCCTCTCCACAAAGCCCGACGGGAATTCTTTGGCTGTTGGCACAGTTTTCTCTTGTGAGGCCCGATGTCAGCCCGCGGCCGGGGGACCGGTAGACTTGGACAGGCTGTTCTCACGGCCGCATCCCGCCGCACTTATCGGACCCACCGGTCCCCGCGAGCGTTCCCCATTGAAAGGCATCACCCGAATTGATTACCGTCCAGGACCTCGAACTCCGCGCCGGCGCACGCCTGCTCATGGACCAGGTCAACTTCAGGGTGGACAAAGGGGACAAGATTGGCCTCGTCGGACGCAACGGCGCCGGCAAGACAACCCTCACCCGGGTCCTCGCCGGTGAAGGCCTTCCCGCAGGCGGCAAAGTCACCCGCAGCGGTGAAATCGGCTATCTTCCGCAGGACCCGCGGACTCCGGACATGGAGCAGCTTGCCCGCGACCGTATCCTTTCTGCGCGCGGCTTGGACGTCGTAGTGGGAAAGCTCAAAAAAGCCCACGACGACATGGCCAGCGACGACGCTGCCGTCCAGCGCAAAGCCATGAACCGCTATGACCGTCTGGAAGCTGAATTCCTAGCCGGTGGCGGCTACGCGGCCGAGGCCGAGGCCGCTGCGATCTCCTCCAACCTCGCACTGCCTGACCGTCTTCTTAACCAGCCGTTGAAGACCCTTTCCGGTGGCCAGCGACGCCGTGTTGAATTGGCGCGAATCCTGTACTCCGACGCCGAGACACTTCTCCTCGACGAACCCACAAACCACCTCGATGCCGACTCCATCACCTGGCTGCGCGACTTCCTGAAGAACCACCAGGGTGGCTTGATCGTGATCAGCCACGACACCGAACTGCTGGAAGCAACGGTGAACAAGGTCTATCTGCTGGACGCAAACCGAGCCCAGATCGACTACTACAACATGGACTGGAAGCGCTATCTGCTCCAGCGCGAAACGGACGAACGCGCCCGGAAGCGTGAACGTGCCAACGCGGAGAAGAAGGCCCAGGTCTTGATCGACCAGGCCAACAAGATGCGGGCCAAGGCCACCAAGGCAGTCGCTGCGCAAAACATGGCCAAGCGTGCCGAGCGCCTCCTGAGCGGGCTGGAGGCTGTACGCGAGAACGACCGCGTGGCCGCGCTGCGCTTCCCGGATCCCTCTCCTTGCGGCAAGACCCCTCTGACAGCAGAGGGATTGAGCAAGTCTTACGGCTCTCTGGAAATCTTCACGGATGTGGACCTGGCCATTGACCGCGGTTCCAAGGTAGTCATCCTGGGCCTCAACGGCGCAGGTAAGACCACCCTCCTGCGGATGCTGGCCGGCGTCGACAAGCCGGACACGGGCGACATCATCCCCGGGCATGGCCTCAAGGTGGGCTACTACGCCCAGGAACATGAAACGCTCGACGTCGACCGCACTGTCCTGGAGAACATGCGCTCTTCTGCGCCGGACATGAAGGATGCCGAAGTCCGCGGCATCCTGGGTTCATTCCTCTTCTCTGGCGACGACGTCGACAAGCCTGCAGGCGTTCTCTCCGGTGGCGAAAAGACCCGTCTGGCCCTCGCCACCATCGTGGCGTCCAGCGCCAACGTCCTCCTCCTCGATGAG
>NZ_JABMCX010000430.1 GCF_013179505.1 Paenarthrobacter sp. CM16
GAGCCCCTCGGCCGTGGGCGGCTCTGCGAGCAGGTGCTGAACCATGCGCTGGCGGATCTGCAGGCTCCGGGCCGGCGAAACGATTTGTCGGAGCGCCTCGCTGTACATGGGGTGCCACATTTTCAGGGGGCTGCCCGGTCCGTTGGTGGAGAGCACCAACCGGCTGTCCATCAAGGCCCGTACGGTCTCCCTGCCAACCTGTGTGTCCAGCACGGCAGCGGGGACCGGTTCTGAGAGGGCAATAACGTACATTGCTTCCCTCTCGGCCTCGCTTGCCCGAAGTACCCTGTTCCGCACAACCCCGGCCAGTCCTTCGCCGCTGCCGGAGAGGGCGCGCGTCAGGAACCAGACACCGTTTCGACGCACCAGGTTTCCGTCTGCCCTCGAGTCATCCAAGAGGCAGCGAAGAAGCAAGGGGTTGCCCTCGGAAACGGAATGCAGCACATCCGCGGCACTGGCCATGATGGTCCCGCCCAGGGTCCTCTCGGCGAGCTCGGTGACGCCGTCGTGGTCCAAGGGGTGAAGCTCCAGGCGCTCGGCGAGGCCGTCGTACCAGAGCTGAAGCAGTGGCGCGGGCAGGCCGGGGCGTGGTCTGCCCGTGGCGACCAGCCTCGCCCACCCGGCCGTCACCAATTCGGCCAGTATCTGGGTGCTGCCTTCATCGAGATCGTGGGCATCGTCCACAATGAGCAGCAGCCGTGCACCTTCGCCGCCACGGCGTTTTTCGAACTGTGCCCAGAACTCCCGAAGGATTGCCACCGGCGAGGTGGCTTGCTCCACGGGCAGGTCAAGGAGGTAGGGTGCCAGGACTCCGTAGGGGACAGCAGACAGGGCCGGGCTTCCATGGACCCGCATGACCACCATGTCATCTGCCAGGCGGGCTGCAATTTCGGCGGCCAACGCCGTCTTGCCAATGCCGGGGTCCGCCACCAGGAGCACCGCCCCCGCACCTTCCTGACGCAAAATCTTCATGGCCAGATCCAGCTCAGAGTCCCGGCCTACAAGGTGCTCAGCCCGCATGGGCGCTCCGCAGTTCTACTCCGCTGCCTGCCTCATAGGAGCCCATTGAGCTCGCCTCGAGACGAAACACCCAACTTTGTGAATACCTGGTACAGATGGCCTTCGACTGTTCGCACAGACACCCCAATATCCATCGCGATTTCACGGTTGCTGACACCCTTCCCGGCGAGTTTAGCAATTTGGCGTTCGCGTTCCGTCAATACCGGCGCGTCGCTCCGTGGCTGGATAGGCAACGTGGACACCGAATGCTCCAGGCGTTCGAGCCTCAACTGCGCCGTCCGGGCAGCAGTTGTCTCGCCTGCGTCCCGGGCAAAGTCCAACGCCATGGCCACGCACCTGGCCTCTACCACCAACAGGTCCAGTCCCGCTGCCGCATCAGCTGCCTCCAGCATTGACCGCGAACTCCTGTTCAATGCTCCACGGGCAAGGTTGCCGGATATCCGGGCCAGTGGTCCTTGGCGGCGTCCGGCAATGTCCTCAAGCAGCCGGTACTCTTCGTCAGTGCCTTCAACCGTCGCGCCGAAAAGGCAGATGCCGGCAGTGGTTAGCCGCTGCTTTTCTACGTCCGTGTGGACGCGGGCCATGAGTCGCTGCTTGACGTCAGGATCCCCCATCCACCGTCCGGCCATCTCGGCGCAGAATTCGGCCACGGATTCGGAAAAGTACGTTCCGGATCCGCGGCAGGTCCTGTACAAGTCCAGGTACCTGCCTGCTTCCACGGAATTGCCCACCTGCGCATAAGCAAAAGCGGTGGCAGCGTAGGCCACCTTGTTCATGTTCATGGCCGGGCGGAGTTCCAGTTGGGCAACCGCGGAACGAAGGGGTTCAATGGCGCTGGCCGGTTTACCGGCGTAGGCGTAGGCAAGGCCGATTCCCAGTTCAGTCAAGGCACCGCGGTACTGGAGCCGCGAGGACCGGGAGGGCGCGCGCCGCATGAGTTCGATGCACTGCCGCCACTGACCGGACAGCAGCAGGACCAGGAAGGCATGCTTGGCGAAGGCTTCTTCCAGCTGGGCAGGCCGCTCGGTATCGGCCAGATGCCGTGAAAGGGTCCGCGCAAGTTCCTGCGCCTCAAGTTCGCGGCCAAGAATACAGCGGGCCTCAACCAGGAAGAATGCTGACCTCAACCAGTGCTCCCGGTCCGCGTCCGGGTCTTTGGTCAGTTCCTCTTCCAGGTCATCGATCATTGAGGCGTACTCGCCCATGTAGGTGTTGTACTCGTAACTGCACAGGTGGAGGCGGTTGAATGCCTTGGCCACCGTTTCAGCCGGAAAGTTGCCGGCCATGGCTGCAATGTTCTCAAGGCCATCGGAAATGACTCCGGGCACCATGCCTGAGCGGCCATCAATCCATGTCATTGCCTGGCATTTTGCGGCGGTTACTTCGGCGAACTCCAACGGGTCCAAGGCCGCAATATGGGACTCTGAGACCTCGTCCAAGGCTTGGGCGGCATGCAGCGGCAGGTCCAGCATGAGGTAGGCCGCAGCCTTCAGCCGCTGTCCGGGGACCCACTCCTCGTCTTTGGGATCCAGGGACAGCGTGCACTGGATGGCAAAGTTGGGATCGTAATTATCCAGTGCCGCGCGCCCGGCAGCCAGTGCATGGGCAGGGGACGGCATTGGCTCGTCATCGCAGGAATGCAACCAAGCCGCATAGCTCAGAAGATCCTGGGCGGCGAGGCCATGCAGCTCAGGTTCCTTGGGCCCATGCAGCATCAGTCGCAGTTCACGCCTGCGGCGGGTGCTGAGCCAGCCCTGGACTACCTCGCCCACGTAGGGGTCGCGGAGGGATACCCAGTGGTCATCACCCCGTTCAACAGTGAGCAGGCCGGAATCCTCCATCTCCACCAGAACTTCGGTGCCAAAGATGG
>NZ_JABMCX010000431.1 GCF_013179505.1 Paenarthrobacter sp. CM16
CGGTGCAGTTCATGCCCGTGGTGGTAGTCCCACAGATTCTGTTGTGCGGCTTGTTCGTATCCCGGGAGGACATGAACGAGGTCCTGGACAGCGTTTCCGGGATTCTGCCGCTGACGTTCTCCGTGGAGGCGCTGACGGAAATCGCCGGGAATACCGAAGCAACGGCTGCGCTGTGGCAGGACGCAACAGTGATGGGCGGGATCGTGGTGGGCGTCCTTGTCCTGGCCTCGTTGACCCTGCGCCGGCGGACCAAGTGAGCCTGCCACAGTTGCGGCGTGGCCGCCGCAACGCCGCGAACCACTCGAGGGAGGGCATCCTTGCTGCGGCTCGGAAGTTGTTCGCCGATCAGGGATTCGAGGGAACCAGCCTCCGGCAAGTGGCCCGCGAAGCGTCTGTGGACCCTGCCATGGTTCACCACTTCTTCGGCGGTAAAGATGAACTCTTCGCTGCCTGCGTGGAGTTGCCCGTTGACCCTGCCGAGGTTCTTTCAGGCATTGAAGCCATGGACCCGGCCGCGAGGGCGGAAGCTATTGCCAGGGCAGTGCTCCGACTGTGGGAAAGCCCGGCGCAGCATGGTTTGGTGGCGTTCGTTCGCGGAACCATCGGGTCCACGGCGAAGACAGCTTTGCTGCGCGAGATGGTGAACCGGACCATCATTTCCCGAATCATTGCAGGCATGCCGGGACCGGCCGGGGAATTACGGCTACGGGGCAATCTGGTTGCCACGCAGGTTGTGGGGCTCATGCTGGTCCGTTACGTGATCCGGCTCGAACCCTTGGCCTCCGCCGATCCCGAGGACGTGGTGCGGCTAGTGACGCCCACCCTGCAGCGCTACCTCTCCGGGGCTTTGGATTCTTCCCAATAGGCAGCAGCACGGGCCGTTCTGAGCCTCAAAGTGCCCGTGCTGCTACCTGCTTGGTGTTACATGGTTGGCATCACTTGATCAGCGCGGCGGCCTGGTCCATGAGTGCCCCGGCAGCTGCGGCGCCGGAGTTGTCAGCGCTCTTTCCGGAGGCTGTGGCGGAGATGAGGACGCCGTCCTTGATGGCTGCGGCCATCAGCGTGGACTGGGTCTGGCCGTCCGGGAGCGTCATGGTGGTCTTGATGCCCAGGGTGCCGGGTACTGAACCGATGCCGTCGAACTTCTCAGTCTTCATGGTCATGGTGGTACCGGACATGGACATGGTCATGGTGGAGCAGGTGGTGATCTGGTCTTCGTTGCTCTTGACGTTCTTCTCCAACACGTCCTTGGAAACGCCGGAGGCCAGGGTCACGCTGGTAATGACACCGGAAGCGGTGTCAATTTTTGCACCGCTGGCGCCGGTGGCTCCCTCGATCGGCTGCGAAGCGCCGGCCATGGCCAGGTTCTTGCACTCGGCAGGCTCAATGTTCATGGAGCCCAGGAGCTGCTTGAGGGGATCCTGCTGACCGGCGAGATTGTCAATGGAGGAAACCATCAGTTCCGTACCATCCGCGGCCTTGATCTGCTTTACCAGGTCCGTGAGTTGCTGGGTGGTGTACTGCTTGGCCTGGGCAGGTGCGGGCGAGGATGCCTCACTCGCCGGAGCCGAGGAAGCATCCGTAGTGGCGGCGCCACCGCCACAAGCGGTAAGGCCCATAACCAACAGTCCTGACGCGGCCAGACCGCGCAGCGCATTCTTCTTCATGTGTCCCCCCAAAGGAAGTTCGAGTGATGGCTGGCGTGCACCAACCGGGACCAGACTACAAGTTCCCGGTAAAGAGCCTAAAAAAGGACCGTGGCGAAGGTCCCGGCTTGCTGGAAGCCCACCCGCTCATAGGTGGCACGGGCTTTGGCGTTGTAGTCGTTGACATACAGGCTGGTCACCGGGGCAAAAGTCTTTGACAGATTGACGACGGCGGCCATGTAGCCGGCGCTCTGGCCCTGGCCACGGAGTTCCGGATTCATCCACACGCCCTGGACCTGCGTGACTTCGGCTGTGACGGCACCGAGCTCGGCCTTGAAGACCACTGTGCCGTGAGGATCAATGTGCACCAGTGAGTGCCCTTGCCTGATGAGGCCGGCAACCCGCCTGCTGTAGAACTCCTGGCCACCAAGGAAAGGAGAATAGCCCACTTCTTCCTCGAACATGGCCGCGCAGGCCGGCAGGATGAGGTCGAAGTCCTCCATGGTGCCAAAGGTCAGGGCAGGGTTGGCACCTATGGACGGTTCTCCGGAAATGGTCAGGAGTGGCTGGCGGGACCGGATCTCATGGGCGGTGTGGCCCAACTGTTCGAAGCGTGCATAGAGGGCCAGCACTGTCTCTGCGGGCCCAAAGATGGAAGCAAACCGGCGTCCTGTTTGATGGGCCGCCGTTGCTGCGTAACCCGCCAATGCGGGATCCAGTTGCACCGGAACCAGATTGGCTCCGGCCCAACAGGCGCCCAGGAGCGTTTGGTCGTGGAACACTCCAAAAATACTGGCGCCACCACTGGTGGGCGCGGCCGTTCCCGTGCTGTCCAAGTGGGCCAGGATAAACACATTGGCCACGACGTCTTCACTTGCCAGCGCGCGAAGAGCCAGGGTGTCGGCTTTGCCGAGCACCCTGACCCCCAAGCCGTTCTCGTTACGAGACGCTAACCACGGGGCTACCCTTGACAGCATCTTCGCCATCGGCCTCCCCCATCTCTTCGGCGATGCGCATGGCCTCTTCGATCAGTGTCTCAACAATTTCGCTCTCAGGCACAGTCTTGATGACTTCGCCCTTCACGAAAATCTGGCCCTTGCCGTTTCCGGAGGCCACACCGAGGTCCGCTTCACGGGCCTCGCCCGGTCCGTTGACAACGCAGCCCATGACGGCAACGCGCAAGGGGATCTCCATTCCTTCCAAACCGGCGGTTACCTGCTCCGCCAACGTGTATACGTCCAC
>NZ_JABMCX010000432.1 GCF_013179505.1 Paenarthrobacter sp. CM16
CCCGAGGAATCGACCAGGCCACAAAAGCCCGAACCCACTAACGGCACAGCTGCAATGAACATTCTGGTGATGGGCAGCGATACCCGCGGGTCCTCCGAGGTGGACGTCGAAACCGACGCTTCCGCCGATCAGCGTGCTGACACCTTGATGCTGGTCCACATCCCTGCTGACCGGAAGAATGTCTACGCCGTGTCCCTCATGCGGGACTTGTGGGTTGATATTCCCGGGAAGGGCGAGGCCAAAATCAACGCCGCACTTGCCTACGGCGGCGTCCCGCTGATGGTGCAGACGGTTGAGTCCCTGTTCCAGCAACGCATCGACCACGTGGCCATGGTTGACTTCGAAGGCTTCAAGGGCCTGACGGACGCGCTTGGCGGGGTGGAGATCGACGTCAAGATCCCCTTCTCGCCTAATTCCGGCCCCATGAAGGGCCATGTCTATGCGGCCGGCACACAGACTTTCAATGGCGACGAAGCACTTGCCTTCGTCCGCGAACGCAAGTCCTTCAGCGACGGCGACTACCAGCGGGTGCGCAACCAGCAGGCCTACCTCAAGGCGATCATCGGCAAGACCATCGCCCGGGAGACCCTGACCAACCCGGTCACCATCAACAACATGGTCTCCTCGGTGTCACCGTTCATCAGCGTGGACAAGAGCCTGGACGCCGCTGCGATCGGAAGCCTTGCCTTGAGCATGCGCGACATTCGAGCCTCCGACACCGTGATGTTCACCCTCCCCACCTTGGGAACGGGCACCTCCAACGACGGTCAGTCCATTGTTGTGGCGGACACCAACGCGATCTCAGAGATCGCCGCCGCCTTGTCGAAGGACCAGTTAGGTCAGTACGTGACGGCTCACGGGCTGGAAAAGGGCAACTGACCACTCCAAGCTGTCAGGTGGTCGTCGACGTTGCCGCTGGGGGCATCGTCGCCCGCCGGCCAAGTGTGCGCGCAAATTACTAAACTATGCGCAGAATGATTCTTCAGTACTCCGCCATGTAGGCAAAAGCGGCCCAAATTGCACGGTAATCAACTAATCAGCTGGCTTGGAATGCGCGATTAGTATCACATTCTGCGCATTATGGATCTTGAAAGCTGCCTTTCAATTTGCATTTCAGGGGGACTAGCTATGGCCGCTCCACCCAAATTTGTGATGCATCTAAAGTCCCTTTACGATTGCCCTTGAAACGTCAAGTCACACCATCTGGTGCGGCCGGGTGTCTTTGGTTTCATTCGCTCCACTGGGGCGTTGGGGGTATAGCTATGGGGGCTGAATCGTGATTAAAACCGTTGTGTTGTGGTACCGGATATCACGGTCAACCACCAGGCAGCCTCGCACTGCCACCCAGCAATTCACGGGCTGACCCCCATGACAACTTTTGTATCTGCCTCACGCGACGTCGCTCTCGCAGCAGGCTCTACGTGGCTGCGCTCCCAGAGCATCAAGATGAGGTTTCTTGATCTTGCCTGCGTGGTCATCGCCGTCGGTGGCGCCCACCTGCTGCGGTTCGGCACAGCGGACGTCACTGTTGCCGGCGGAGACACGGAGCTGTCCTACTCAACGCTCTCCATCGTCCTCATTCTCACGTGGACAGCCGCACTCGAGTTCGGCGGAACGAGGGATCGCAAAGTCCTCGGCACCGGAACTGACGAATACAAACGCGTTGCCGTTTCATCGCTGTGGCTTTTCGGCTGCTTGGCCGTGGTCTCCTACGTCTTCCAACTGCAGACGGCACGAGGATACGTCTCCGTGGCCCTGCCCTTGGGCGTCACCCTGCTCCTTGCGGTCCGTTTCGCCCAACGACGCAACCTGCACCGAAGCCGGCTCGAGGGACGGAATCTACACAAGGTGCTCCTGATCGGTGCGCCCAATAACGTCAACCACTTGTCGGACAAGCTGAATCAACACATCGTGTCCGGATACCAACCAGTGGCGGCCCTGCTCACGGATTCTGTATCAACCGCTCCAACCAATCTGCCCGTTCTCGGCTCCTCCCCCAGCGTGGACATGGTCCTCGACTCCATTGGGGAATCCGGAGCAGACACCGTGGCGGTCTGCGGTGGAGCACACTTGGAGCCGGCCTTCCTGCGTCAACTGGGATGGGCTCTCTCTGCCCGCGATATTGGCATGATCGTAGCTCCAGCACTCACGGACATTTCCGGTCCCAGAATCCACATGCAGCCGGTTGCGGGACTTCCCCTGATCCATGTCACCACGCCCAAACTCAGTGGGATGAAAGCCTTCGCCAAGCGGGCCCTGGACGTATGCCTTTCGTCCATGTTGTTGCTGCTGCTGGCGGTGCCCATGCTGGTCATAGCCATCCTGGTCAAACTGGACAGCCCGGGTCCGGCTTTCTTCTTCCAGGAACGGATCGGCAAAGGCGGCCAGTCCTTCAAGATGATCAAGTTCCGCTCCATGCGCAACAATGCGGAGACTTTACTGGAGGCGTTCCAAGCCCAGAGCCAGGACTCCGTCATCTTCTTCAAGATGAAGGACGATCCGCGAGTCACCCGTTTGGGTGCATGGATCCGGCGTTACTCCATCGATGAACTGCCCCAAATCATCAACGTACTCAACGGCACCATGAGCCTTGTTGGCCCGCGTCCCCAGGTAGCCCGCGAAGTGGAGATGTATGACTTCGCTTCCGTCAGGCGCCTCCTGGTCAAGCCCGGCATGACCGGGCTGTGGCAGGTGAGCGGCAGGAACGATCTCTCCTTGGAAGAATCGATCCGTCTTGACCTGTACTACGTGGAGAACTGGTCCTTGGCCCAGGACATCATCATCCTCTTCCGGACTGCCAAGGCTGTGGTTGGCAAGGACGGGGCTTATTGAACCTGCGGCTGAGGCCCTGGTTCAATGCCTGCGGACCCGGGTTCAG
>NZ_JABMCX010000433.1 GCF_013179505.1 Paenarthrobacter sp. CM16
CAAGCTGCTCCTCACGCCCAGAGGACGGAAACTGGCCGGGGATCCCGAAGCCCTGTGGGATTTCCTGGCAGACCAGTTCGCGAACCCAGGCAGCGATGCGGAACGCTTGGCAACGCCCCTGTTCGTTCATTGGGAGCTGACTGGCGACGAGCCGCCCTACAATCTTCGGGACCAAGTGGTCCAGGCCGCCCTTCACCACGGCGGTTTGAGAACCCGGACGGGTGGCGAGATTCCTCTGTCTTGGGCGAGCGACCTCTACTACGACGTCACACGTAACCTGCACCGACTGGAGCTATGGGAACGCCCAGGTTGGGTGCGGATGAATGAGAAGTTGTCCGACGCAGGCGTCAAGTTCCTTTTGGAGGTTCAGAGCCGGATGGACTGACTCCGGTCTCTACGACGCTGCCGCGCCAGGTGGCTAGAGCGGCGCGGTCACTTTCGGAGAGGCCAGCTGCCTTGATGAAGCCGGGGAGGTCGAAGCCAGCCAAAGCCGTTCGGAAGGCACCTTCCGTGGTGGTTCCGTGGCGCTCGCAGAGTTCGTTCAGTAGAGATTCGGCATTGTTCCTGTTGTCGCTGGCTGCTCTGGTATCGCCCAACCGGACCGTTTCGAGGTAATCGTCAACGATCTCCTCCGTACCGGCATTCACGGCCGAAAGCAGAATCATGGCAATGATGCCGGTCCTGTCCCTGCCGCCCATGCAGTGAAAGAGGACACCGCCCGGCGGTGCGTTGACTATGGCCGAGACAGCAGCGCCCGCTCGTTCGGGCATCTCATTGAGGTGGGGCACGAAGTACATGGCGGTGCCCACCAAACCGTTGTTCCAGTAGTCCGCCCAGAAACCAGTGTTCTCAAGGCCATCGAGGTCCACGTTGATGGTGGTGAGCCAGGTTGGACGTTTCTGGGTGTCTTTCTGGCGTTCACCCGGTTGGCGAAGATCTACGACGGTACGGATCCCGGCCTCGTGCACTTGCTGCCATCCGTCGGGGCTGATCCGGTCCACGTTGTCGCTGCGGAATAACACTCCGCTCGGCGTCAGCGTGCCGTCAACGCGTTCCAATCCGCCGAGATCGCGCGCGTTGACCAGACCCTCGGCTCTGAGGGTGCGGTCCTTTCCTGCAGCCTCTTCCATGCCCCCAGTAAAGCAAGGGACTTACGCCCGCGCGTGCTTCTTCCCAACGGCACGCCCCACGCCGCCCGAACGCCCCGCCGCAGCTACCCCAGCCCCGCCACCCTCGCCAGCCACAACCGAAGCCCCCGTCCCCAACCCGCGGACCGTCCACCCCGCACTCCGCCAGGCCTCAGCATCCAGGACGTTCCGAGCGTCCAGCACCATCCGGCGTCGTACGAGTGACCCCACAACGGAAGGCGACAGCGCGACGTATTCGTCCCATTCGGTGAGCAGCAGCACCAGTTCGGCGCCTTCGAGGGCGCGTTTGGTGTCGGCTTCGAAGCGGATTTGCGGGTAGCGGATCCAGGCGTTGTTGATGGCTTTGGGGTCGGTGACGGTGACGTGAGCGCCCGCGGCGGCGAGTTGCTGGGCAACGTCCAAGGCGGGGGAGTCGCGGATGTCGTCGGTGTCGGGCTTGAAGGCTGCGCCGAGGATGGTCACCGTGCGGCCGGACAGGAAGCCGCGGCACATCTCGCGGGCCACCTCCACGGCGCGGGATCGTTGGTCCAGGTTCACCGAATCAACCAAGGCCATCCATTCATCCACGGACGGCACCGAAAGTTCGCGTGCCTGTGCGCGGAACGACCGGATGTCCTTGGGCAGGCAGCCACCGCCGAACCCCAACCCGGCATGCAGGTATCGGTTGCCGATGCGCGGGTCCAAGCCCATCGCTTCGCTGAGTTGGCTCACGTCAGCGCCCGATGCGTCGCACAGCTCGGCCATCGCATTGATGAAGCTGACCTTCGTTGCCAGGAACGCGTTCGACGCCGACTTGATGAGTTCCGCCGTCGCGAAGTTGCAGACGAGGCGCGGAATTCCGGCGCTGATCAGGGGCTCGTACACCGCATCCAGCACGGCAGTAACTGGGGCGCCGGCCGCGGCACCCTTGCCACCCGGGACGCCGTAAACCAGCCGGTCAGGGACCAGCGAATCCTTGACCGCCGTGCCTTGGCGCAGGAACTCAGGGTTCCAACCGAGCAGGACGTCCGAGCGTCGGGCCAGGATCGCGCGGAGCGTTTCCACCGTGCCTACCGGCACCGTGGATTTACCCACGACGGCGGCACCCTTGGCCAGGTGGGGTAGGAGGCTCTTCGTGGCGCCCATGAGGTAGGAGAGGTCGGCCGTGTCCGACGTCTTGGACTGCGGGGTACCCACGCAGAGGAAGTGCACCTGCGCATCAGCTGCAGCGGAGAAATCCGTGGTGAACACGAGCCGGCCTGTGGTGCGGCCGTCCTGGAGGAGCTCGTCCAGACCCGGCTCGTGGAAGGGGGCCACAGCCTTGTTGAGCTGCTCCACCTTGGAGGTATCGACGTCGATGCCCACCACGTTGTGGCCCATCGAAGCGAGCGTTGCTGCGTGGACTGCGCCGAGGTAGCCGCAGCCGATCACGGAAATCTTCATGAGGTGGGTCCTTTGCTTGAGGTGAGTTCTGTGGGCCCGTTTTCACGGGCGGAGGAGGCGATGACTTCGGTGTAATGCCGCACCAGGTCGGCGCTGAGCACAGGCCACGTCCGCCCCTGGACCGAGGCGGTTGCTGCCGTGGCGAACGCGCGGCGCTTGGCGTCGTCGCCCGTCAGGTCCTGGACGTAGCCGCGCAACTGGGTGAGGTTCCCGGGCTCGTACAGCCAGCCGGTGCGGGAGTTTTCTACGAGATCCAGAGGACCGCCACGGCCGGTCGCCACCACCGGAACGCCCGATGCC
>NZ_JABMCX010000434.1 GCF_013179505.1 Paenarthrobacter sp. CM16
CTTCTCCGGCGCCAGGGGCAACAGTTCGTCCCGAAGGAATTCACCCAAGGCGCTGTACGCAGAACGTGCGGCCGCAGTTCCGGCGTCGAGCTTTGACTGAACCTCGGCGGGCAGCGGGGAGCCATCAATAGCAGCGTTGGTGGCCATTTTGGCGAAGAAGCCATCCTCTGAGGCGTAGCGGCCCGTCTGCTCGATCACGATTCGGACCTGGCGGGCGGCGGCTACTTTCCCGGCGTCGGCAGCGGAGCGAAGCGACTCAATGTAGCCTTCAATGGCGCCAGGAACGTTGGCTGCACGGCCGGCAAGGTGTTCCCACTGTTCAACGGTCTCGGTAGGCATGAGATCGAAAATGGCGCGGATGTCCTGGGCAGGAGAGGCAATGTTGTTCAGGTCGGCGAGGTCCCAACCCGACTCGTGGATCTCCAATTCCAAGCCGAGCCGCTCGCGCATGGCGTCCAGGGTGACGGCATCCACGTCGTCAGACGGCTCAAGGCCTGCCAGGGCATCCAGGGCCAACCTTGTGGCCTCCGCGTGAGCCTCGGCACCGGCAGGGGAGTAGTCCTGGTATTCGGTTTCGTGTCCCGGCAGGCCCAGCGTGGTGGCAAAGCCGGGATTGAGTTCGATCAACTTTTCTGTGTACGCGTCAGCGACGGCATCGATGGCGGACTTCGGGCGTACAGGAGTGTTTGCAGTAGTCACCCACAGAGCCTAGCTGCGACACCGCTTACGTGAAAGGGTTGTTGAACTTTTCTACGTGCGGGAAAACTAGCCGCGGCTGCGCTTCCATGCGCCAGGGCCCGGTGACGGGTCCAGGCGCAGCTGCTGGCGTCGCACCCAATGCCGGACGTTCGGCTTGGCTGCGGCAGCCTCCTGCTGCGTACCGAGTGAAACCACGACGGCGGCAATCGCCGCGAGCTCTTCGGCTGTCGGTTCGCCCTTGACCACCGAGAACAGCGGGACGGCGGGTTCTGCGGGAGCGGCGTCCGGCGCCGAATCGGCGCGATGCTTGGGCGTGGTCACAGCGGGATGTTTCCGTGCTTCTTGGTGGGCAGGCTGGCGCGCTTGTCGCGGAGGGCTCGGAGGCCGCGGATGATCTGGAGGCGCGTGTCGGACGGAGCGATGACGGCGTCCACGTAGCCAAGCTGAGCTGCCTGGTACGGGTTGAGGAGTTCTTCCTCGTAGCCCTGGATAATCTCGGCGCGCTTGGCTTCCACGTCTCCGCCGGCTTCGGCAACGGCAGCAAGGTCGCGGCGGTACAGGATATTCACGGCACCCTGGGCGCCCATGACGCCGATCTGGGCGGTGGGCCATGCGAGGTTGAGGTCCGCGCCGAGCTTCTTGGAGCCCATCACGATGTACGCTCCACCGTAAGCCTTGCGGGTGATGACCGTGAGCTTGGGGACCGTTGCTTCGGCGTAGGCGTACAGGAGCTTGGCGCCGCGGCGGATGATGCCTTGGAATTCCTGGTCCTTGCCGGGCAGGAAGCCGGGGACGTCCACCAGGGTGATGATGGGGATGTTGAAGGCGTCGCAGTGCCGGACAAAGCGGGCAGCCTTTTCTGAGGCGGAGATGTCCAGGGTTCCAGCGAACTGCATGGGCTGGTTGGCCACGATGCCCACGGTGTGTCCCTCAACGCGGCCGTAGCCGATCATCACATTGGGTGCGTACAGGGACTGCATTTCGAGGAAGTGTGCGTCGTCCACGATCTGCTCTATGACCTTGCGCATGTCGTAGGGCTGGTTGGCGGAATCGGGGATCAGCGCGTCCAGTGCTTGGTCGTCGTCGTTGAGTTCCAGTTCCTGGTCGTGCTCCACCACGGGTGCTTCGGAGAGGTTGTTCGAGGGCAGGAAGTCCAGGAGTTCGCGCACGAACTCGATCGCGTCAGCCTCATCGGAGGCAAGGTAGGTGGAGGTTCCGGTGGTGGCATTGTGCTGGCGTGCCCCACCGAGGGTTTCCATGTCCACGTCTTCGCCGGTGACCGTCTTGATGACGTCGGGGCCGGTGATGAACATGTGCGAGGTCTTGTCCACCATCACCACATAGTCGGTCAAGGCAGGGGAGTAGGCGGCGCCGCCGGCGCACGGGCCCATGATGAGGGAAATCTGAGGGACAACGCCGGAAGCGTGGACGTTGTTGCGGAAGATGTCAGCGAACATGGCCAGCGAGGCGACGCCTTCCTGGATGCGCGCGCCGCCGCCGTCGTTGATACCCACAACAGGGCACCCGTTGCGGAGGGCGAATTCCTGGACCTTGACGATCTTCTCGCCGTTGACCTGGCTCAACGAGCCACCGTAGATGCTGAAGTCCTGGCTGTAGATGGCGATGAGGCGGCCATCAACGGTTCCGTATCCGGAGACCACACCGTCGCCCAGGGGTTTCTTCTTCTCCATGCCAAAGGCAGTTGAGCGGTGCACTGCGAGGGCGTCGAATTCGACGAAGGAGCCCGGATCAACCAGGAGATCAATGCGTTCGCGGGCAGTGTTCTTGCCCCGTGCATGCTGCTTCTCAATCGCTTCCGGGCCGGAAGGTTGCTCTGCACGGGCCTGGCGGTCGCGGAAGTCTGCAATCTTTCCCGCTGTCGTTGTCAGATCGTGGCTCATCAAGTGTCTCCGGCTCTGTAGCTGATTTTCGCTGGCGCAATTCGGTGTTGGTCATGAAGCTTAAGTAGCTTCCGTACAAAGAACAGGCCCCGCATGCCAGTCTAGTGACGCCTTTGCCGCGAACCGCTGTAGAAACCCTACAATTTTCCGCGTCCAAGCCAAAGCCACCCGCATGTTACCCGCCAGTAACATGGTTGGGTTAGAGTGTCCCCATGACTTCAAGCAACGACGCTTCCGGCGCACTTGCGCCCACGCAGACTCCCTACG
>NZ_JABMCX010000435.1 GCF_013179505.1 Paenarthrobacter sp. CM16
GCCTCGCAGCCGCTGTCATGGAAGCGGAAACCACATCCCTTTTCCACCGCGCCCGAAGGGGACAAGGGCGTCCGGCTCCTCTGGGTCCGGTGGCCCAACGTGCGGCCCTTGACGGACTCAGGCCGGAGTCGGTGGTGCGGCTCAGGGACGCCTTGGAAGCACGGCTGGAGGGCTCACGCTTATCGACCCGCGTTGGCTGGCTCGATTTTCCCGAGGACAATATGCCCTCCGTGCGGCGTCTGCTGGAGGGCGGGGATCATCTGGTGGCTGATCTCGGGATTGAGCTGGTCGAAAGGCTCTTGCGCGCAGGAGTTCTCGTCCCCGTTGAACAGTGACTTTCCCGTGGCCGCAACGGGGCGTTTTTTCTGCGCGGAAAGCGCCAGGGTACGCGGTGACTCGATGGCAGGCACGGCGTCACCGTCCTTGGTGTGGGTCCTTGTGGAGTACCCGGGTGCGTGGCCGCCCAACGGATTCGATGGCCTTGACCTGGAGCCCGGGACAAAGGCCCTGGTCAGTTCCGCCGCGCGGACTGCCCGTGCGCGGGTCCTCTTGGTGCGGCGGCCCGGCCCCCGGCGGTTAGGTGCCCGCCGGCGGCATGGTCCGGCCAAGTGGGCCGTACTTCGGCACGAAAGCTCCGGGGCTTATCGCCAATTGTGGGGAACGTGGGACCGGGATGAGGACCTGGCGGAGATTGCCTTGGCTTTGGCATCTCCCGGCGAGACCGGATTCCCGCCGACCATCCTGATCTGTGCCCATGGGCAGCATGACACCTGCTGCGCCGTGCGGGGACGGCCGGTGGTGCGCGCGCTCACGGAGCGTTGGCCGGAGCTGGTGTGGGAATGTTCGCATGTTGGGGGTGACAGGTTCGCTGCCAATGCTGTCATTGCCCCGGACGGCGTGTACTACGGGGGGCTCGACGCCGGATCCTCCATCGCCACCATTGAGGAGCATTTATCCGGGCGGATCCATGCAGGGTACCTGCGCGGGTATACGGATCTCCTGCCCCCGCAGCAAGCCGCTGTTGCGGCCGTCCTGGCGCAGTTCGGCCCTGCCGGCCGGCATGACTATGTGGTCGCTGAGGCCCTGCGTGAGGGCGATTATTGGCGCATCCGGATCAGCGGCCGGCCGCCCCACCCGGCAAATATCGAGGTGGAATTGCGGGCGGGCAGGGGCCCGGAGCGCCAGTTGACGTGCCGGGCAGTGGCGCCGGGCTCGGTGATAGTCTACGAACTCACGTCCATCCGGCGAACGTGACGCCCACAAGCCGAGGACTTCGCTTAAGGCGTTTTGGGTGATTCGGGATCGTCGGGGGGATCCATATCCAGTGGAGGGTCCAGGAGCCCCGGAGGTTTGGGCACCCTGGCAAGCATGAGGCAGACGACGGTCAGCCACGCCACTGCCACCGTCAGCACCTCCGCCCACACAGTTTCTCCAAGATCCATGTAGAGATCATAGGACCCAATGGCCCTAAATCATAAGTATCCTTAGTGTTGGTGGGCGGTGAGGGGGAATGTGTCGCTCCACTAGGCTTGAAGCATGACTCGGACGGGGCGGAAATAGTGGCGAAACGCGGTAAAAGGTCGACGACGGGAGTCGTCGAGGTGCCGTCCGGCGCCCGCCCTGATGGTCCAGTGGCGGGGATCTATTACATCGATACCGGCGACTGCGAACTCATCCCGGACCAGGACAACTCCAACGGCTGGTTGCTGAAGATCAACGGCGTCATGAGCTCGCACATCGACCTCGCGGACCCGCTGTTCCTGGATTTCGAATATATGCGGTGGATTGCCGCACTGGTTGAATCGCGCTGGCCCCGCGAACAGAAACCGAAGCTGCGTGCCCTGCATCTTGGCGGGGGAGCATGCTCCATGGCCCGCTACTTCCATGCGGCCTACCCCGAAGCCCGGCAGGTAGTGGTGGAGCTGGACGGCAAGCTTGCCGATTACGTCCGCGGTTGGTTCGACCTGCCCAAGGCGCCGTTGTTGAGGCTCCGCGTCGGTGAAGCCAGGCAGGTCACTGAATCCCTCACTCCCGATACCCGCGACCTCATAATCCGCGATGTCTTCGCCGGAGCATTCACGCCCCGGGCCTTGACCACGCGCGAATTCACGGCGCACGCTGACGCGGTCCTGGCTCCGGACGGCCTGTATGTGGTCAACTCCGGGGACGCCCCCGACCTCAAGAACGCCCGCGCCGATGCCGCCACGATCGCTGACACGTTCGAGCACACCATGATCATCGCGGACCCCGCCATGCTCAAAGGACGCCGCTACGGCAACATGATCATGGCCGGCAGCCACGCACCTTTCGGTGATGACCCCACCTTGGCCCGCAAACTCCTGGGCGGGGGCGTCCCTGCGCACATCTGGGACGACGCGAAAGTGCGCGCGTTCGCCAAGGGAACCCCGGTGCGGCACGACCCCCGGGAGTGAGTTTCTGCACTACAAAAACTCCGGATCAATTCCGGCTGAGTGAGCTGTTCCAGGCCTCCCACAACGTGGCATACCTGCCGCCGGTGGCCAGCAGTTGCTCATGCGGGCCCGATTCAATGATCTGCCCGTGCTCCATCACCACCACGGTGTCTGCGGAGGCTGCCTGTGATAATCGGTGTGCGATCACCACGGACGTCCGGCCTGCCAGTGCGGCTTCGGCAGCCTCATCCAGCATGGTGGCCGAGCCTGTTCCCGCCTCGGCTGTGGCTTCGTCGAGGACTGCGATGGGCGGATCCTTAAGCATCAGCCGGGCAAGAGCCAGTTGCTGCGCTTGCTCGGGGGTGAGTTGGTGCCCGCCGGCGCCTACGGGCGTCTCCAGTCCGTCGTCGAGCATGTCAG
>NZ_JABMCX010000436.1 GCF_013179505.1 Paenarthrobacter sp. CM16
CTCAATGGAATCGCACTGCTGGTGGCGCTCTCGCAACTGCCGGCTTTCCTGGGTATAGAGGCCGACGGCGACGTCTGGCAAAAGCTCGGACAGGTCACCACCGGGGTATTCGGTGGTGACATCAACGTCACCGCGCTGCTGCTCGGTGCAGGTTCGCTGGCGCTCATCTGGATCCCGCGGCTCCTGCGGTGGAAAGTACCCGGCGTCCTGTTCGCGGTGGTTGGTTCATGCGTAGCGACGGCGGTCTTGGGCCTTAACGACGACGTGAAGGTCACCGGAGTCTTGCCGCAGGGCCTGCCGTTGCCCGCACTGGGCGGCATTGGATGGGCCGATGCGTTGACATTGCTGCCCGCCGCGGCCGGCATTGCCCTCATGGCTTTTGCCGATACGGGCGTCCTGTCCCAGACCCTGGCAGCCAAGGACGGCAAACGGGTGTCCGGCAACCGGGAGATGGCTGCGCTCGGGGCGGCCAATGCCGCTACCGGACTGCTGGGAGGATTCCCGATTTCCGGCAGCACCTCGCGGACGCCCGTGGCCGTGGAGGCAGGTGCCAAATCCCAGCTGACCGGGGTGGTGGGGTCCTTGCTGGTGCTGGCATTCATGCTGCTGGCACCGGGGGTGACGGAGTACCTGCCATCGGCAACCCTTGCCGCGGTCGTCATTGCCGCAGCGATTGCCCTCGCAGATCCGGCTGGTGTCCGGCGGCTCTTCAGCCTTAGCCGCAGCGAGTCCGTGGTGATGCTGGCCGCGTTCCTCGGAGTCCTGACCGTGGGCGTCCTGCAGGGAATCGTTGTGGCGATTGCCCTGGCGCTCCTGGATTTTGTCCGCAGGGCCTGGGATCCGTACCGAACCGAACTTGGCGCAGAGGATGGCCTGCCGGGGTACCACGACGTTGAGCGGCATCCCGAAGCCGAGCGCATCCCGGGACTCTTGATTCTCCGCTTTGATGCTCCCCTGTTCTTCGGAAACGGCCAGGTCCTGGCCGCATTTGTCCGCGAACAACTGCATGAGGCCCCGGACGAGTCCGCGGTCCCCGTCACCCACGTCATCCTTGCCGCCGAACCCATCACCGGGATTGACACCACGGCCTTGGACGATCTGGTCACCCTGGACGAATGGCTGGCCAGCAAGGGAGTAGATCTGGTGTTCGCCGAACTCAAGGGCCCGGTGAAGGACAAGTTGGTCCGTCTTGGCACTGCAGCGCGTTTCACGCCTGAACACTTCTACCCCACTGTCGGCGCGGCAGTACGTGCGCTCAAGGAAGGGGGCACTGAAGCGTCCGCCGATTACGCAACATGACGGCCGGATCGGCGCCCGCAAGTGCAGCCCGACGCCCGCGGATGCTACGTTTTTCTTGAGTAATGAGTACCAGCGCAAAGCCCTGACTTGCTGGTCGGCAACCCTCTCTCCGGCGGGGTGCCTCAGGTGACTACTCGGCGTATCGACAAATTCGAACTGCAAGCGTGACTGAGGAGCACCAGCAATGCCTGAACCCACTGAAGAAAAACTCTCCTACCGCCTGATTACAGGCCCGGACAACCGTGAATTCTGCGAGCGCATCCACAGCGCGCTCGCTGAGGGCTACGTGCTCCATGGCAGCCCGGCAGCTACCTTCAACGGCACCACAGTCATTGTTGCCCAGGCAATTGTGCTCCCCGCCGCGATCGCCAATGCTGATGCCGCCGTCGCCGACGCCGTTGACCAGCTGGAGAACTATGACGACGAAGAAGCATTCGAGGGCCACGCATGAGCTACGCAGGTGACCTGACCCCGCAGGATGCATGGGCCAAGCTCGAGCAAGGCGCCATCCTGGTCGATGTCCGCACCGAGGGCGAGTGGGCCCACATCGGCATCCCTGACACCAAAGCCACGGAGAACGATCCCCTGTTCATCCAATGGAGCCTCGCAGGCGGCATCCCCAACTCCCGTTTCATCGAGGACCTGCAGCAGCAGGCCCCCGAGGACGAGGCCGTGGAACTCGTTTTCATCTGTCGCTCCGGCCAGCGCTCCATCTCCGCCGCCATTGCCGCAACGCAGGCCGGATTCACGGCGTACAACGTCCTTGAGGGTTTCGAGGGTGAACCTGACCGCTACGGTGAACGCACCGTCAATGGCTGGAAAAATCGTGGCCTGCCGACGAATCTGGGGACCGAGTAAGTGACTTTCAATCCCGACGCCGCCGGCTGGAGCCCTGACACCCAGGCCGTCCGCGGTGGCCTTGACCGTACCAATTTCCAGGAAACATCCGAGCCGGTTTTCCTGAACTCCGGCTTTGTCTACGAATCGGCCGCAGCTGCCGAGCGTGCTTTCACCGGAGAAGACGAGCGCTTCGTGTACTCCCGCTACGGCAACCCGTCCGTGGCCACCTTCCAGGAACGGCTGCGGCTGCTTGAAGGAACCGAGGCGTGCTTTGCCACCGCGTCCGGCATGTCCGCGGTCTTCACTGCCCTGGGTGCCCTGCTGGCTGCGGGCGACCGCGTGGTGGCTGCCCGCTCCCTGTTCGGCTCCTGCTTTGTCATCCTCAACGAGATCCTGCCCCGTTGGGGTGTGGAAACCGTGTTCGTTGATGGCCCGGACCTGGAGCAGTGGCGTGAAGCCCTCTCGGAACCAACCACTGCTGTGTTCTTCGAGTCTCCGTCCAACCCCATGCAAGAGATCGTAGACATCGCTGCCGTCAGCGAACTGGCGCATGCCGCGGGGGCGACCGTGGTGGTAGACAACGTCTTTGCCACTCCCCTGTTGCAACGCTGCGGCGAGCTGGGTGCCGACGTGATCGTCTACTCCGGTACCAAGCATATTGACGGCCAGGGACGTGTCCTTGGCGGTGCGAT
>NZ_JABMCX010000437.1 GCF_013179505.1 Paenarthrobacter sp. CM16
GTGCACTCCGAGGACGACGATGAACAGTGAGATCACCAGGCCGGCAATGGAGGCGGCCACGATCATCACACCAGTGATGTGCACCAGGAGGACGGCAGAGATCACAACTGTATGTGCGTCAAGAAGTTCCATATTCATTTCTCGTTATGCGGGGCGATGGTTCTGGTTTCGCGTAAGCGTCCTTTTATGGACAGCACTTTTGCCGGTTGTTCCCCCAACTCCAAGCCCTTTCTGACCTTCAGGTTCATCTAATCCTAGGAGGCCCGGCTGTAATACGCTCATTTGAGTCGAAGGCAATTTGTCCGCGTTGTGCTTTACTTCTCGCGCTGACGCCGAGCTGGTGACAAGGATGAGTCATGGCAGGACCACACATCACGTTCTTCGTCCATTGGGAAAGAGGATGGTGACATGGTTGAAGTTCACCTGACTCACCGGCGGAATTAAGCAGGAAGGTGCATTGCGAGGACCTGCTAGAACTCGATGAGGTCCTCGATCGCCGAGTGCAACCATGCGTCAAAGTGCTCGAATTCGCCTTGGTTCTCCCACCCGGGCGATGCGAAATCGTGAACAATGGCCACTGTGCCGGTGCCGACGTCCCAGCAGGCCACGGCGTCGTTGTCCTGACGCCTGGCGAACGGGATCAGGTTCCTGTCCGGGTACCTCTCGGCCAGGCCATGATTGCGGCTCCGGAGCTGATGACCCGTAAGGATCAACCACGGCTCCAAATCGCACAAGTCCAGTTCAACAAGCCGCAACAACCCTCTCGGGTAAACAAAGCCCTCTGGCAACTCATCAGCTACTAATAGCGGCGGCGGGTTCGCGTCGTTCCCGGCGTCCCCTTCGCCCTGAGTCTGGATGGCCGGCGCAAAGCCTTGGACCTTCTTCGCAAACAATCCCATGGTCCTAGGGAAACACACGAATTAGCAGCTCATGGGCAGTTCAGCGTCGCTGTGGGCGGTGAGCCACCTCGGCGGTGGTGGAGTTGGTAGGCCCGGCTCTCTGAGAGATTGCTCGTGCTCGGCACCCCGGACCCTGAGGGGCTGCTCAAGAACGGAAGAATCCTCTGTGCCGGGTCAGCGAGGAACGTGCGGCCCTGATGAGGTCGGACCGTGAAGCCAGGCATCGATCTGCGGTCTGCCGTAACGCTGGTAGCGCATGGGCGGCGTCGTCGAAGTGGTCCGCCCTGATCATTGATTCGATGGCACGGCACTGGTGCTCCGTCTCCATGGCACCCACCATCGAAGAGCTGATCTTCAGGCTGAGTACGGCGGTGGTGGTCTCCGTGGCGTCATGCTCGTCCACGGCGTGGACGATCCGTTCGATCCGCTGTGGCAGCATTGAGAGGTATTTGGCGAGAAATCGCAGGGCCGGTTCAGGGCTTCCAAGTTCCTCGGCGAGAGATTGGAGCCGGCCGAGGTCCAGTTCACTGCCTGGATTACGCGCGTGCTTCATCGCGGCCACCGGCCGTTTCCTCTGATGCCGACTCGCTGGGGTCTTTGGTCCAGATGGAGGCGAGCATTCCGATGACCAGGATGGTGGGTGCGCCGTACATCAGGATGTTCATGACGATGGGTTCGCGCAGGGCGCGGATGGCGTTGCCGACGCCGGGGATGGTGCCGACGTGCTTGTCCACGGTGGCCCCTTGCAGGGTGGCGATCCAGGGGTCGATGCCGTTGTTGGCGTCGCCTTTGGTTTGGACTGCTACGCCGCCGTCGGCGGTGGCGGTGATGTCGGTGATGCGGTGGGTTTCCACCCGTTGGTCTTCGACCGGGATGTGGTAGGTGATGACGTCGCCGACCTTGACCTCGGCGATGGGGGTGGGGACGGTGACGACGACGTCGCCGGGATTGATCATCGGCGCCATGGATCCGGTGAGCATGGTGGAGGTTTGGTAGCCCAGGACGCGTGGGCCGATGGCAAGGAAGAGGAATACGAGCGCTGCGAGGACCAGCATGCCCACACCGATTGCCTTGAATACCTTGGTGGCAACTGTGACGACGACGGCGGACGGCCGGGTCACGGTTTTGGCCGGGGCGGAACGCCGGCCATGCACTGGGGGAGTAGTGATGGTGCTCAGTGCGCTCATGTCTGGCGTTCCTTTCGTGGTGTTCGACGTGACTTCAGTCTTTCCTTCCCGGCTCAAGAGAGTGTGCGGAGCGGCCTCAAGACTTGATCAGGAAATGGCCAGGAACCGGCCGGAAGGGCATACCGGCCGGCCCCTGGGGTCTATCGGGCGAACCCTATGGGGTTTGCTGCGCTGCTACTTGGTGGTTTCGGTGCGTTGGGTGCCGGTGAAGGCGAAGGCGATGGTGGAGGTGGCGCCTTGGAAGTCGTTGTTCGCGGTGGTGGGGAACGCGGTGGTGACTTTGAGGTTGTCGGTCTTGGCCGAGGTCAGGGAGGTCAGGTTGTTCAGGACCTTGTTCGCGGCGATCACCGGCCCGTTGGCCAGCACGGTGGTTTTGGTGCCGGTGCAGGTGTAGGGCGCTGCGGTGCCGGTCCAGGCCACGGAGCAGTTCTCGATGGTCAACTGCAGGCCGTTGGTGGTGTCGGTGGTGAGCAGTGATCCGGTGGCCCCGGCGGAGGTGGTGAGGGTGATGTTGTTCAGGTCCGAGTTGCCGGTGTTGGCCAGGGTGACGAGTTTTTCGATCTTGTCTCCGGGCAGCAGTCCTGCGACGGGCAGGTTCAGGGTGTTGGCCGGTCCGGGGGCGCCCAGGGCGATGGTGACGGTGCCTGCGGTCACTGCCTGGGAGGCGGAGGTGGAGGAGGTGAACGCGCCGTAGGTTCCCATGCCGGCGACGGCCGCTGCGGTGCCGACCAGTGCAA
>NZ_JABMCX010000438.1 GCF_013179505.1 Paenarthrobacter sp. CM16
CCGAAGAAGACCGCTTCGCACCCTTCCGCTGGGCAGCGGATCCCTCCTGGCCGTGGGTGGATCCCGCCAGCCATTTTGGGCTGGCTGCCAATGCGGCCGTGGGCGACATCCTGGACTTGCCCAACATCCGGGAAGTGCGGGCCGCGGGGCTGAGTTCCGCTGCCGGTGTGGCCAGCGCGGAGGGTATGGCGAGGATCTATGCTGCGGCGCTGACGGGCTTGGCGGGCTCCGGGGATCCCGCGCCCCTCCTGACTGAAGAGACAATCCGGACGGTGTCCGCCGAACAGATCTTCGGGATTGACCGCGTCTTTGGTGAGACCGGCTGCTTCGCCACCGTTTTCATGAAGTCCCACGCCCGGATGCCGTTCGGCAGTTACCGCGCGTTCGGGCACGACGGCGCCAGCGCATCTTTGGGGTTCGCGGACCCTGTGTATGAACTCGGCTTTGGGTACGTGCCACAAGCGGCGGAGCCCGGGGGAGTGGGGTGCCGCAACTTCCAGTTGAGCTCGGCGGTGCGGGAGGTGATCGAGGGGCTCGCTGTTTAGCTTTGCTGTGCTGCCGGGACTCCTGCCGCCATTCCTGCCCACAAGGTGTCTGTGGTGGCAGTGACGACGTCTTCCACGGAATTCCCGTCCAGGTGCCCGCCGGCGGCGAGGAGGGCGGTTCCGTGAAGGCTTACGAAGCACACCATGGCCAGTGTTTCGGGGTCGCCTGCGGCCAATACGCCTGCCTCCTGCGCCTCGGTGATCATGGCTCGGGCAACGTGTATTCCTTGTGCACCAGTGCTTCTTAGCTCATCACTGGAATCGGGGTGGTGTTTGGTGGAGTACATCACCGTCAGCAGGGCGGGGTGCTCAACAGCAAAGTCGACGTAGGCTTTGCCGATCCCCACGAATCGGCCCCGGAGTTCGTGCCCGGATTGCGCGGCATCTTGGATGCGGCGATTCATTGACTCAAAGCCAGCCAATGCCACGGCGTCAATCAAAGCCTGCTTGTCACGGAAGTGCTTGGCCGGGGCGCCGTGGCTGACATTCACATCCCGGGCCAGTTGACGTAGGGAAAGTCCTTCCACGCCGGCTTCTTCGATGGTCTCCATGGCGCGTTCCAAGAGGGCCTCGCGAAGTTTGCCATGGTGGTACGGCTGGGCAGTCATGGATAGAGTCTAAGCCAATGTAGTCATTGACAACAAAGTAGACGCTGCCTACCATGTAGACAGCGACTACATTAGTCTCCGACTCAACCGATGGGATTCCGCCATGACCATGACTTACCAAGGCACTACTGCTCTGATTACGGGCGCCAGTTCCGGCCTCGGCGCTGAATTCGCCGGACAGTTTGCTGCGCGAGGCTCCAATCTTGTCTTGGTGGCCAGGCGCGCGGACCGCATGGAGGAGTTGGCCCGGGACCTGCGCTCCCGCCACGGTGTCACAGTGACCGTGTTGCCCTTGGACCTGGGCCAGGCAGGGGCGGGACGCGAGCTCTTCAACGAACTGGCCGGCCGCGGTATCGCCGTGGACACGCTGATCAATAATGCAGGTTTCGCAACCCATGGTCCTTTGGTGGAGGAGGACCCTGAGACCATTGCCTCGGAGATCTCCCTGAACGTGGCTGCCTTGGTGGACATTACCCGGGCATTCCTCCCCGGTTTGCTGGCCTCCGGGAAGGGCTCCCTGGTGAACGTGGCCAGTACTGCCGCGTTCCAGCCCATCCCCGGTATGGCCGTTTACGGCGCCACCAAGGCCTTCGTTCTGAGCTTCACCGAAGCCGTTGCCCACGAAACCAAGAACTCTGGACTCAGCGTCCTGGCCCTTTGCCCCGGTGCGACGAGCACTGAGTTCTTTGAAGTCCTCGGTGGTGAATCCGCGGCAGTTGGCAAGATGCAGACCCCTGCGCAGGTGGTCGGCACTGCGCTCAAGGCACTCGATCGCAAGGACACGCCCGGCAGCGTGGTTTCGGGTTGGGTCAACCGGGTTACCGCCGGGTTCGCCCAGCGTATGCCGAGGGCTGTTACCGTCGCCATCGCTGCCCGGGCCGTTCAGGACTGGTAGTACTGGTAGGTCCGGCCACCGGTGCTTCCGGATCCGGAACACCGGATAGCCTGAGCATGGGACCAATCCCCGTTGGTCCCATGCCCAACCCGGAGGCCAGTATGACCGAACCACGCTTCACCGTAGAAACAGCCCAAGTCTTGGCGGAGGTGGCCCACAACCGGCAGAAGGACAAGCTCAAGCGGCCGTACCGCGAGCATGTCCTGGCTGTTGGCGACGCACTCGCCGACTTCGACGACGACATCCGGATTGCCGGCTACCTTCACGACATCGCCGAGGACACTCCCATCACCAGGCAAGCCCTGTTGGAAATGGGAGTGTCGGAGCGGGCGGTGGACATCATTGAGCGCGTCACCCGCCGGTTCCACGACGACCCCGATGATTACGACGCCGGCATCCGTTTCGTTGCGGAGGACCACGACGCCACGTTGGTGAAGATCGCGGACAATGCCCACAATTCCCTGCCGGAGAGGGTCAAAGCGCTTGCTGAAAAGTGGCCGGACAAGCCCCCGGTCACCCGCTATGCCGATGCCCGCCCCGTGCTGTACACGGCTGTTCCCCGCGAAGAGGTCCGGATGATCCTGGAGCGGATCAACCCCTATCTGCTCCGCGAATTGGACGAGATCGCCCCCGAGTAACCCCTGCCCCCTCCGTTGTGGGGCCTGTTTTGCGTGCTTGGTGTGGGTTTTGGGGTGTTTTGCGGGCCCCGCAACGTGAGGGTTGGTGGGTTGTGGGGCCTGTTTTGCGTGCTTGGTGTGGGTTTTGGGG
>NZ_JABMCX010000439.1 GCF_013179505.1 Paenarthrobacter sp. CM16
GAACCGGGAGCGTTCGTGCCGGTAGCGGTACGGATGTTCAGCGATGTAAGAGTCTTCGCGATGTACCCACACGGGAATGCCCAGCTCTTGGTGGAGGCGTTTGGCCAAACCCAGGTGATCGAAGTGGGCGTGGGTCAGGACCAGGGCGCGAATATCCTGGAGGGAGTGGCCCAAAGCCCTGAGCGACTTCTCTAGTGGCGTCCACATGGCCGGGAGCCCGGAGTCGATCAGCGTGAGCCCGTCGTGGCCTTCCACCACGTAGAAGTTCACGTACGCGTCCGAGTAGCGGTGGACTCCGTCTGCCACCTCGGTCATTGCCATGGTTGCTCCCCTTTCCCGGGCCGTCAGATGAGGGCGCCGCCACCACTACCATAAGCATGCTTAGTATCTGCGGCAAGGGTGGTCTTGCTGGGGGACGGGCCAGGATCGACCACGTCGTAGGGGTGCCCCACCAGTCGGATTACGATGAATGGATGCCCGTCGCAGCCGGGCTGACTTGGAATCACTTGGGGGAGCAGTGGAGCACGCATCGGGCTGGGTAAACGTACCTCACGCTCAGATCTACTGGGAATCGACGGGTAACCCGGATGGTGTGCCCGTCCTCTACCTTCACGGTGGACCGGGTGGTTCACTGGGCAGAGGAGGGTACCGAAAGCGCCACGACCCCCGCCGCTTCAGAACCATAGGCTTGGATCAACGCGGGTGCGGGAAGAGCACGCCTACTGCTCAAGATGACCTCCTACATCTATCGGTCAACACCACGCAGACCTTGATTGAAGACATCGAGGCGGTCCGTACCCATTTGGGGATTGAACAGTGGATTGTCACCGGGGTTTCATGGGGTAGTACGTTGGCGCTCGCGTATGCCCTGCAGCACCCAAACCGTGTACTGGGCATTGCCCTGGTTGCTGTGACAGCAAGCAGCCGGACCGAGATCCAGTGGATCACGGAGGACGTTGGCCGCGTTTTTCCCGAAGAATGGAGTCGATTCCAGGGCGACTCCGGAGGAGCGCCAGGCGAACGCCTTGTGGAGGCTTATGCCAGGCGTTTGGCCGGGGAGGACCGCGATGACGCCCACCACGCAGCGCTGGCTTGGGAGCGCTGGGAATCCACGCACATATCCTTGGACCCCAACTGGACCCCCGGGGAGATGTTCGACGACGATCGGCAGAGGATGACTTTCGCCCTGTTGGTGGCGCACTATTGGGCCAACGACGGTTTCCTCGCCCAGGGGAACGAGATCATGCCCCGCGTCCATCAGCTCGATGGAATTCCCGGCTATCTGATTCACGGCAGGCGGGACATCAGCGGCCCCGTTGCTACGGCATGGCAACTGCACCAGCGATGGCGGACGAGTCAGCTGCTGGTCATCGAGGATGAGGGCCACGGAGGTCCAGCCAGTATGGCGGCGCTCACGCAGGCCGTGGAAGAACTCGCAGCCAGGATCGTGTGAAGATCATGAGCGGTACAAAGAATTGATGTGAGGGGCTAACCATGGTCTACGACCGGGAACGTGAGCGGCGCGATGACGCTGCGTACGCGGAACATAAAGAAGCTGTGGCGCGAGGCGAGAAGCGCGTCCTTCGCCGGACCCGCACAGGTGAGCTGCACAGCTATCCCGCAGACGAGATCGGGTTTACACCGGGCCGAGGCCAGGCGCAGGTCAGCACGTGGTGGGGTATGGCCATACTGGCCGCTTTTGGGGCAGTGGTATCCATTGCCATGGTGGCGCTGTTGATTGTGCCCGTCCTCCAGGGAAGCGGACCATCATGGGGCTTGCTGTGGCCCTTGGGCATTGCGGGCTTTTTGACTTGGTATGGGTTCAAGCTGTCCAGGGATGAGTATCGGGCCACGCAATTGCGCGTGAAACGCGGTTCCCCTAAGCCGGGCAACGGCAGCGTCGATCTGAATTTGCTGGAGTTGGGGAGCCGTCGGTAGGCCCGGGGTCGAGGGCAGTCACCGAAAAGCCCTTACCCTCGGCGCGGACTTGCGCTATCTTATTCCCACCTGCGTCGGGCTGGCTGGGGAGCGCACGCCACGTCACAACAAAGCGAGGTAACACAATGCGAATCAAAATTCTCTCCGCTGCCCTCTGTGTAGGTGCGCTGACGGCGTTGTCGGCGACGCCGGCTTTCGCTGCAGGACAAGTGGAAAAGGGCCCGGAGAATTCCAACTCCATCTGCTCATACTCGGGCCTGAATGATCATCCCGATGCGGCCTACCCTGAAGGTGGCCGCGTGCAGTCCTACGGTCAGGCCGTGAGGCAGGGGTTCAAGGACGAATTGGCTGAGCGTGGCGAATCGCCCAGCCTGCTCTGCAATGGACATCGGCTTCCTTGGCAGGAAGTGACCGGAAGCCACTGACCCTGCGCTTAAAGAAGACAGGTGCCTCCCGCAGGATGAATTCCGCGGGAGGCAGCTGTTGTCAGCTCACCGCTCTCAGGTGAGTGCCGGCGTCGTCGACGCTTTCCGCGCAATCAGCGCGATTCCCGCCGCGCACCCAAGGAAGACGGCACCCAGAATGCCCCACCCCAACGCGCCATGTTCGACGACGGTGGCGGTCACCACGATCGGTGCGAGCATGGCCCCGAGGGCCGATCCCATCCCGAACATCCCTTGGTAGGCCCCGGCCTGGAGCGGGTCGGCGAGTTCGAAACTCAGTCCCCACGCTCCCGCCTGGGACAGAATCTCCGCAAATGAGTGCAGGAGCGCGGCGCCGCACAGGAGCGACACAGCCGCCACCACCGGCACTCCTCCCGCCGTTGCGTAGAGCACGCAAGCCACGGCCATGAGCACACCACCGGTCATGACGATC